>JAZSQJ010000016.1:0-10742 GCA_045537905.1 Eubacteriales bacterium | reverse complement strand
AGCTTGATGACAAGGTTTGTCATCAAGCTGGGGCGACCATTGGTCGCCTGTTTCGTAACGCTAAGGCAAAGACTGCGGCCGAACAAAGCGGCTTTAAGAACCCCACTTTTATCTGCCGTAAGGGGCAAAGAGCCGTTTTTGTCAATATCCATAAAAAACAGACCTTCCTTCAACCCCGTTATTCTGCACACTATCTCCATCCCACGCCAACGCCGGTAAAAGGCAACCGTTCCCCGTATCTGTTCGCCTCTTATGTAGGAAATAGCATCAGGCGGTCTGGTGTACAATCCGCTTGTCTTAAAGCTTGGCGGCATAAAATCACCTCCACGCTATCAATGTATGCAACAAACAGCGTGGAGGCAACAAGGCTACCTCATTATATCAATAAGTGCCTGCAACCTTTGTATGGCGTCCTCGGAAAGTCCCGTAACATCAAGATGCCTTTTGTCATCCCGTCCAAGCAGATAGTCTGCGCTGACCGACAAAGCATCGGCAATCCGTGCCAGCATATCCACCGAGGGTTGAATATTATCGTTTTCCCAGTTGGAAACGCTTTGCTTTGTAACTCCAAGGGCTTTTGCCAACTCCACTTGGCTTATTCTTTTTGCTGTCCTTATTTCTCTTATTCTTGTGCTTAACATAAAACTCTCCGAAAACAAAAAATACGATACTATTGTAATTTTTTGCTTGACAAAACAAAAATACTATGGTATATTAATATTGTACCAATGGCGGAATAGGTATATCCTATAATATACATTATTTGTAAGGAGGAAAAGACTATGAAGAGCATTATTAAGGTTTTGATTTCTGCGCTGTTAATTTTAAGCATAACCGTGTTGCCTGTAGCGGCTGTGGATAGCGAAAGCACAGACACCGCCTGGATGGAAAAGCTGAGTGCCCGTTCCTTGGAGCTGTACGAGGCAATGTCTGACGATGAGCTTGTGGACCTGTGGCTGATTTTGGCACCTACAGGTATGGTTAGTACAACAAGCTTAAACGGTCCGAATGATTATGATTATTATGAGGAAAACTTTAGCTTTTTAGAAAAGTATGTGCCCGAGGAAAGAAAAGCTACCGCCTATGTTTTAAGGCTTACCCGTTCCGTACTGGTAGACGGTACCAAGGCAGAGATAGAATACTATGCTCGCTTGGACGAGGTTGATCAAGTTGTTATAGAAGAGGAAGTTGAGATCACAAATTGGCCCGATACCCCTCCCTCCCCTGTGAATTACCTCTTTCAAGTGGTTACTACGGTAGTTCAGGTGAAGGACTTTTTTGGTGAAAGTGTTACCGTAACAGATCTTGGCGGCAACGTATTGCCTAATGATGCCGTTGTGGGTAGCGGTTGCCGTATAAATAACTTTCATACCATAAGTATCAAGGGTGACGTTAACGGTGACGGTGTGGTGTCGGCTATAGACTACCTTGGTCTTACCGCATCCGTAGCAAGTGGCAAAACGCTTGACAACGCATTTGCTCTTGCGGTAGACTTTAACGCAGACGGTACTATAACCGCTGCCGACTGCCTTATGATGAAAAATCTGCTTAGAAAATAAGCCGGATAAACTGTGCCGCCGAGGGTTAATCCTCGGCGGCTTTTTGTGTGCAATATAAAACTGACTCCGTTTTTGCGGAGTCAGTTTCGCTTTTACAGTTAAATTTTATTCATCCGCTTCACAAATATGCTCGTGCAATTTGAGTACCTCTGCAGAAACCTGATTCATAAAGCTTTGGGTGTTGATACCGATATAATCGGTAAGGATACACAGAAAATAAGGTCTGTCCTCATAGAAAACGATAGCCGCATCGTTGGAGGCGTTTATATCCATACCGTACTTGTGGGCAACGTCGTAAATTGCATTACCCTCTGCATCCTTTGGCAAGCCGCCGCGGATAAACTTATTTTCGTTGGCTTCCAAAAGCAGCTCTACGTACCAGGTATAGTTTTCGTCCCCTGCCTTGTAGCGCTGGTAAATCTCCTTCCAGCACTCCGCAACGCCTCTGGCGTTAAGCCAGTTACAGCCCTCGTATTTGAAGGAGGTGCCGTAGCGTTCCATTGCCCAAGGTCTAAGCTGAAGCAAGGAACAAACGTATACCTGCAGCATATTAAAGCCCGTGTTATCGCTGTGCCATACAACGTATTCTATTATCTGTTTAAGGGTAAGCTTATCGCCGAACTTAAAATCCTGCGGTATTTTGGTAGTACCGCCACGCTTGTTGGCTGAGGTATAGGTATACAGATCGTCGTAACTGACGTCACCGTTCTCAATCATCTCGAATATCATCATCAGATATTCGGCTTTAACAAGACTTGCGCCTGCAAACCACCTGTCGGGGTTGTAGGTAAGGGAAAGCCCCGTTTCCAAATCCACGTAGTACAAAGCACAAGCATAGGGAGCGTTATCCAGCTTTGCCTTGATGCTGTCGATATACTTGCCGTCGATATTGACAGGCAGCTTGATGCCGCTGTCTACGGTAGCGTTAGGGGGAACGGACAGTGCCATAAGGGATGGAGCACCGTCAGTCCCGGGGTCAACCGCCTCTGCAGACAGGTTTGTTACAACTTCAGAGCTGTCTACGCCCTTTACGTCCTTCTCGCCTGCACAGCTACCCAAGGGCAACACCGTACACAAAGCAAGCAGTAAAAGCAAAATGCGTCTAAACATTAAAATCCTCCTGAAAGAAGAAGCTACACTCTAAGGAACAAATCCATCAGCTTATAGCCGTCCTCGATGTAAATGCCACCCTCGGCGCCGCTCTTCTCGTCATAAATTTCTATAGTACCCTTACGCTTTTGATTGCTCTTGTAAATAACAAAAGGAATAGCGTCAAGGGTGTGGGTGCGTGCAGAGATGGGAGTAGGATGGTCAGGCGTAAGCAAAATCTTATAATGCTCGCCCGCCTTATCCAGCTCATTCATCATATAGCCAAGTATCTCTTTGTCAATAAGCTCAATGGCCTTAACCTTGTTGTCCACCTCGCCTCTGTGACCGCACTCGTCGGGAGCCTCTACGTGGATGTAAACCAGGTCCTTGCCGTCAAACAGCTCCTTGAGAGCAACGTCAGCCTTGCCGCGGTAGTTGGTGTCGATATTGCCCGTAGCGCCCTCAACGGCAGGAGCGTCCATACCCGCACAAAGACCGATACCCTTAATAAGGTCAACGGCACAAACCACGGAAGCGTCAAGACCCGTAAGCTCCTTAAAGGAGGGCAGGGCAGGCTTCTTACCGGGGCTCCAAAGCCAAAGGGAGTTAGCCTTTTTCTTGCCTGCGGCGGCACGCTTAAGGTTAAGGGGATGGTTGTTAAGGAACTCAAAGCTCTCCTTCATAAGCTTAAGGAAAGGCTTGCTGGTATCCTTTTTAGGAAGATATTCCTTGATCCTTTCACCCAGAATATCGTGAGGACGTGAGAAATCGTAAAAGGGAGGACAATCCTTCCATATAAGGCAATGACGGTAGCTTATACCTGCATACAGCTTGAAAACGTTGTTGGCAAAATGCTTGTTAAGGTCCTCGATAAGTATACGTGCCTCCTCGGTAGGAATCTCGTCAGAGGAGTGGTCAAGCATAACCTTATCCTCGTAAGGCTCACCCTCGTCGGACAGCGCTACAAGATTAGCTCTTATAGCCGTTTCATCCTCCAGCATATTGATACCCATACTTACAGCCTCAAGAGGGGAGCGGCCCTTGGAGTAAATCTCGGGGTTATAACCCATAAGGGCAAGGTTAGCAGTATCGCTTTCGGGGGTCATACTGCGGGGCACGGTAAAGGCACGGCCGTTGATACCCATAGAAGCAATATAGTTCATATTAGGCTTATCTGCAACAGCCAAAGGAGTTTTACCGCCAAGCTCGGGGATAGGTAAATCGGGCATTCCGTCGCCTACAAGAATAATGTATTTCATAAAACCACCAGAGGTTAAAAAAGCCTCCGCTGTCCTTTCTATAAAACTTCAGCTTAATTATAACACCAAAGTTTCTATATTTCAACAAAAAATACAAAGTTTTTAGGTTAAATAATTGACTTTGCAAAAAGGCTGTTATATAATAAACTGAGCGAAAAGCATTAAGAGTAAAACAGGGGACGGAAATGACGAAAAACGAAGCATATTTGACAACTATATACGGTGCGGCGCTTTCCGCCAAGCCCTGTGACCTTCTTCCTGACCTGACGGAGGCGGAGGCTATTTTTGCCCTTGCCAAAAAGCACGGCATAGCCGGCACGCTGTACTACGCCCTTAAAGATACCGCCTTTGCGCCCTGGTTTGAACAGGCGCATAAGGACTCTCTGCAGCGTGATACGTTGCGAAAAGAAGAAGAAAGCCGTGTGTTTGCCGCCTTTGAGCAGGCAGACATAAGCTACCTGCCTCTTAAGGGCAGTGTGTTTTGCCTGTACTATCCCTCCACCGATATGCGTGATATGGCGGATACGGACCTTATGATAGACACCTATGCCCGCAAGGATGCCCGCAGGGTGATGGAAAGCTGTGGCTACAGCTTTGATACGTCGGGGGATAACAGCGATATATACAAAAACGAAAAGGGCAACGTGTACGAGCTGCACTTTAAGCCAAAGGATGCCTCTGCCTTCCACAAAAAGCTGATGGAGTCGGCTATGCCCGCGGACGGTCACAGCGGCAGGCTTGCCCTTAGCTTCAGCGATTTTTATATTTACATCATATCCGATATGGCAAGGAATATGCAATCGGGCAGGGTAAAACTGCGTGAGCTGGGGGATATCAAGGTGTTTTACTCCCGTTTGGGTGCCAAGCTGGACGAGGAGTACGTTGAAAAGACTCTTGGTGAAATGGGGCTTTTAAGCTTTGAAAAAGCGGTTAAAAAGCTGATATACGTGCTGTTTTACGGCACCAAGGGTGACAGAACGGTTACTCTCTTTGCAAACTATATCTTTTCTATGGGTATAGCAGGCACCAAGGAGCAGAAAAGGGATAAAAAGGAGCTTTTCGTGGCTCTCGGTCTTGCCTACAGCAAAAACGGCAAGCAGCGTATGTCGGGCAGTGATATTGCTCTGACTGCGGTGATTATCCTTTTGCTTGCCGCCTCTATAGCCTTTATAAGCACCGTCTTTTTCCAGAAGGAAGAGGATGGCAATACTCCGCCCCTCTATTCCGAGGACGAGTCTGTTTCCTCCGAGGAGGGCAGTGAGGAGAGTATGTTTGTCCCTCCCGAGCAGGACTATGCTACTATCCCCTACCGCAACGGCGTATACAAGGGCTACGTGTCCGACGGACTTCCCAACGGTGCAGGGGAGCTGTCCCTGCCTAACGGTGAAAAGTATATAGGCAGCTTTTCCAGCGGTCAGTTCAACGGCAACGGCATATACTATTATCTTGACGGCACTACCTTTGACGGTATGTGGTTTGAGGGTGAAATAAACGGCTCCGGCACCTTGACCTTTGCCGACGGCAGTTATATCTACGGCGACTTTATAAACGGCACCCCCCAGGGCGTTTGCGTGTACCAGAACGTAAACGGCGACGTTTACGAGGGCGAGCTTAAGGACGGCAAGCGTGTGGGTATGGGCAGGTTTTCCTGGGCAAACGGCGACGTTTACGAGGGCAACTACGTGGACGGCGAAAGAGAAGGCTACGGCAAGTACGTCCACTGTAACGGCAACAGCTACGAGGGTGACTGGATAGCCAGCGTACCCAACGGAAGCGGCGTAATGTCCAACGACAAAGCCACCTTTACGGGGGTGTTTATCCAGGGCGTGCTGGAGGGCGAGGGCAGTGCGGTATACAAAAACGGCGATGAGTACAAGGGCTACTTTATCCACGGCAAATGCAACGACAGCAGTGCGGTTTACACCTTCAAGGATGGCAGTAAGTACGAGGGTGCTTTTGAAAACGACAAGTTCAACGGCAAGGGCAAGTTTACCTATGCCGACGGCGATACCGTAACGGGCACCTTTGAAAACGGACTTTTGCAGGGTGTGGCTACCTATTACGATAAATCAACAGGCAAAACCAGATACGTTAACTACAAAAACGGCAAGCCTGTATAAACGAGGTATATTCAATTGATAGGCAAAATAAAAAGCTTTATAAGCTCCAATAAATACGTCTTGATTCTGGCGTACTGGCCCGTACACGGACTGTGGTATATGCTGCTTCAAAACGTAACTATGGACAGAAACCCTATAGCCATAGCCACGGAGCTTGACAAAATAGTTCCCTTTAACGAGTGGTTCGTTATCCCATACGCTCTTTGGTACGTGCAGATAGCGGCAGTAACCCTGTATCTGCTGTGGAAAAACAAGGAGTATTTTACAAGACTGTACGTATATATGTTTGGCGGTATGCTTGTTTGTATGCTTATCTGTACGGTGTTTCCTATGTATTTCGACCGTGCAGGGGTAGAGATGTATCCCAGAGACAACCTGCTTACCGATTGTGTAAAGCTTCTTCAAGGCTTTGACCCACCCACAACGGTATTGCCCAGTATGCACGTCTACGTAACGCTGGGCTTGCACTTTGCCGTGGCAAAGACCTGTACGGGTAAGGAAAACCGCTTGCTTCGTCTGGGGTCCTTGTTCTTCAGCCTCAGCGTTTGTCTGGCGACGGTGTTTATCAAACAGCATTCCGTGCTGGACGTTGCCGCCGCCCTGCCCCTCTGTCTGGCGATGTATTTTGCGGCGTATAAGCCAAGCTACAGTAAATTGTTCCAAAAACTGGATGTAACGGAAAAATTAAGTGTTTGATATAAAACGGGTTGGCTCCAACGAAGGAGCCAACCCGTTTTCTTACAGTTTTTTTATATTTATAACGTATACCACGCTTACCGCAACGGCGGTAACGGTCCAGATGGCAGGCTCTGCAACGCAAATACCGATAAAGCCGTAGGCAGGCACCAGCACCGACGCCGCAAAGAATTTCATCACCAATTCCACCGCCGCAGTCCCTATGGGGACGATTTTTTTGCCCAAGCCCTGTAGCACGCTACGGAATATCAGCAGGGTGATAAGCATAAAGAAAAAGGGGCAGTTGATACGCATATATAAAACGGCGTACTTAATAATCTCGGCGTTGTCTGTATCGGTAATAAGCCTCACCAGCGTACCGCCGAGGGTGTAGATAACTGCTACTCCCAGGGCAGACCACAAGACGCCCAGACCAAGGGCGCTGCGGATAGCCTTGCGGATGCGGTCCACGTGTCCTGCGCCCTTATTCTGGCTGACAAAGGTGGCAAGGGCGGTACCCAAGGTAGAAAGGGGCATCATAAACAAGCCGTCTATACGGCGTGCACTGCCGTTAGCGGTAATAACCTCATCACCCCAGCCTGCCTCAGACAGGGCGTTGTTTGCCCTTGTAACGGCGGCACTGCCAAAGGATACGAGGGAGGTGATAAGTCCCATAGAAAATCCCATAGCCAACAGCTCCTTAAGCAGCTCTCCGTCAAAAACAAAGTCACCTCTGCCGATATGCAGCTCGGGCTTTGAACGCTTTATGTAAATAAGGCAAAGGAAGGCAGACAGCACCTGGGCAATAATAGTTGCCGCCGCCGCACCGCCAATACCAAGGTCAAGCCACAGCACGAAGGTAACGTCCAGTCCTACGTTGACAATACTGCTGCCAATAAGAAAATACAAGGGAGTACGGCTGTCGCCTACCGAGCGTAGCAGGGCGGCACACATATTATAGGCGATGGTGCTTGCCATACCGCAAAGTATAAAGGTAAGATAAACCCTGGCATCGGCATAAAGGGTATCAGGCACCTCCATCAATGCCATCAGCGGGTCGATAAAGGACAGCCCAAGCAGGGCAAAAACAGCAGTTGCCCCAAAGTTAATAACCAGCATATGGGCAACGGTACGCCGTAGCATAACCGAGTCCTTGGCACCAAAGTACCTTGCCGCAATAATGGCACAGCCGTTGTTAAGTCCGTTGGCAATGCCGATAAGTATGCCGTACACGGCACCTACCGAGTTCATAGCGGCAATGGCGGTATCTCCCAGCCTTATGCCTATAACCTTAATGTCCGTAACGTTGTAAAACTGCTGAAACAGCTGACCCAGAAAGATAGGCAGGGCAAACAACAGAAGTGCCTTGGTAGGACTGCCTACCGTCATATCAAGCTTCTTTTTCGTCTTTTCCATATTTCAAAATTCCTGTCGTTTTTTGTCTTTGCTATTATACACCTTTTTATAGCATCAGTCAAATAAAAAATAAGCAAAAAACCCCATCAACGCACTTTGCAAAAGCTTTGCGGCTATAAAGGGAGCTACCGCCAGCTTTCCCTTGCATACCACGGCTACCTGCCCCATTACGGATACTCCCGAAAACCCCAGCAGCATAGCCGCCAAAACGGGGTCGTAACAATTTGCTATACCTCCCGACAGCTCCAAAAACCCCCGCAAGGGTCCGGGAAGCAGGGTGCCGAGACTGCCGAAAAACACCACGCAGGCACAAATTACAAGCATAGTAAAAGCGCCCTCCCTGATAGCCGTGGCAATCTCCGTTTCCGCCCCAAAGGCTTTGTCAAGGGTGATTTTCCGCTCCGCCTTTCCTAAATAAAAAAACTTAAAAAGCAAAGCCACTATGGTAGAGCTGACAAAACAAAGCGCCGCCAGGGCAATCCCCAGCCCGGCGCTGCCCAAGGTGCCTCCCACAAAGCTGACCGTAAAGGATAGGGAAGGGTTATTGGTAAAAGCACACAAATACTCCCCTTGCTTTTTGTTTATACAGCCGTTTTCGTAAAGCTCAGAAGCAACCACAGCCCCGAGAGGAAAGCCTCCAAGCATCCCCATCAAAAGCAATGCAAGCTCCGTTCCGATTCCGGGCACCAGACGGCACAGAGCGTAAAAGTATTTGCTTTTGCACACCAGGCTTGCCAGAACGGAAAACACAAACAATGCAGGCACAACACGCTCTCCGCAAAGTGCAAGGTAGCTGCGGGTGCTTTCGGCAACGGCGGTGCTGTTAAACAGACAGTATACAAAAAACAGGGCGGCAAAAAGTGCCCAAGGCAGGCGCGGTACGGTTTTGTTCACAATTATCACCACTGGATTATACGCCGTAAAGGGCATTTTAAGAACAAAAAGGGCATATACTGTACCCGAGGTGAGGATATGGCAGAAAATGTATTTACGGCTCCCCTTATCCAGCTTTTCGGCAGACGGGAGCTATGTGCTGAGGGAGTAATAACGCTATTGGAATACAGTACTGCGCGGGTAACGCTTCTGTGCAGGGAGCTGACCCTCTCCATAAGGGGTACCGAGCTGCAGGTAGCACTCCTCAGCCACAATAAAGCGGTAATAAGCGGAAATATCAAAGGCTTTGAGTTTTTATAAAAGGGCGGTAGACTTTTTATGTATAAGCTGCTACATTTTTTGTTTGGGTATATAAGGCTTAAAATAGAGGGCAAAGCCGCCCTGCTGCATATAAACACCCTGTACGGCGAGGAATATACCTTTTGGGATATGGTCAGCGCCGAGGACGGCTATTTTATAAGCTGCTCGGTAAAGGAGGCAGACCGCCTCAGGCAAAGGCTTGATGCTCTTGGCGCAAGCCACAGCATAGTGGCACAAAAGGGGCTGCCCTTTTACGTGTATCCCTACCGTCAAAGATGGGGACTGCTGGTGGGGATGCTTATAGCTATGGCAATAGTCTATGCTTCCACCACGGTGCTGTGGGACATACGGATAGACTGTAACGGAGAGTACGACGAGGCAGAGGTGTTAAAGGAACTGGCAGAGCTTGGTGTATATGACGGAGCCAACATCAAGGGCATAGACGTATACAAGGCAGAGCTGGGATTTTTGATTGCCAACAAAAGCTACTCCGACATTGCGATAAACATACAGGGAACCGTAGCCGCAGTAAAGCTCAGAGTTCGCACCAACGCCCCCAGACAGGAGGAAAAGGTGGGAGCCTTTGACGTAATAGCGGCAGAGTCGGGCATAATCCATTCGGTAAGTGCTACTAAGGGCGTGCCGACGGTAAAAAAGGGCGACACGGTAGCGACGGGAGATGTGCTCATATCGGGTACTATGCAGGGTGCCTACGGGGAGTACTATCTTCACCACGCCTACGGCAGTGTAAAAGCCAGAGTGTACAGAGAGTTTTCGGTAATAATCCCTATGCAGACCACGGAAAAGGTCTATACGGGCAGAACCGAGGAAAAGCAGTCCTTTTATATTCTCGGTAAAGGCTTTGATTTGTTCAGAGAGGAGTTTTCTACCTTTGAATATGCAGACGTGGAAAGCTCAGTAAGGGAGCTTGAGCTGTTCGGAGCAAAGCTACCCATAAAAAAGCACCGCATAGTTTATAAGGAGTACGAAATAGTGTCAAAGACTATAAGCGAGGAGGAGGCGGCAAGACGAGCTAACGCCGCCCTTGAGGGGTACATAGAAAGGGAGCTGGGCGGCGAGGTGCTTAATACCCAAACCCAGTGCCGCTACAGTCCGGAGCTGGACGCCGTAACCCTTAACGCCACCATAGAGCTGATAGCGGAAATAGGCGCAGAAACCCCTATCACCGTCTTTCCCGAACAACCCAAAGCAGACGATTAAAGCATATATTGCAAATCTCTGCGGACCCCGACAAAGAACCAAATAGCGGCTTCACGCCACTCTTAACTCAGCTTGATGACAAACCTTGTCATCAAGCTGGCAGAGTGCTGAGAAAGAGTGCAGGCAAGACGAACCGAGGCGATAACTGTACTAAGTACTGTGAGCCGAGGTTCGTCACAAGCAAGAAAATGTAAAATACAAAAAGCAAA
>JAZSQJ010000084.1:0-7741 GCA_045537905.1 Eubacteriales bacterium | reverse complement strand
TTATTCTAAAGTAGAAAATTCAGGGAAGGCATCCCTGAATTTTCTGCATTTTATTTGTTTTTCCGTTCAAAACGAACCTCGGCTTACAGTACTCCGGGGTCCCCACAAAAATATATTTTTGTGGGGTGGTATTACAGTTTTCGCCTCGGTTCGTCTTGCCTGCACTCTTTCTCAGCACTCTGCCGGCTTGATGACAAGGTTTGTCATCAAGCTGTGGGGCTGTAAAAAACTTTGGTTTTTTACAGCCCCTGTCTTTTTCCCCCTATGCTATTGTAAAACGAGGGACCTTGTGCTATACTGTAATATGAAAGGTTGTGTCTATAATTTGAAAGAGAAGTTTACAGAGCATAATGAGCCCTTTAGTTATATAACCAGCCCTCTTTTTGACCGTCACGGCATACCCCATATTTTTACAAGGCGTGACGGCGGTGTAAGCGAGGGCGTTTACAAAAGCTTTAATTTTGCCGCAGGCAGCGGAGAACAGGCAGATAAATGGGACAACGTGGTGGAAAACCACCGTATAGCGGCGTCCCTGTTCGGCCTTACGGAAAAGGACGTCTGCCGCAGCTACCAGACCCACAGCACAAGGGTTCTTACCGTGGACGGCAGTCACAGGGGCACGGGCGTTACCCTGCCTCCCTTTGAGGGTGACGTGGACGGGCTTGTAAGCCGTGAGCGTGATATGCTCCTCAGCGTAAGAGGGGCAGACTGTGTTACGCTGCTGTTTTACGATACCGAAAGACATATATGCGGTGCCTGTCACTCAGGCTGGCGGGGGACGGCAGGCAAGATATGTGCCGTTACCGTGGATAAAATGGTCGCCTTAGGTGCAAAGCCTGAGGATATTCTCGTGGCAATAGGACCCTCGGTGGGGGGCTGCTGTTACACCGTGGGCGAGGAGGTTAAAAACGCCTTCTTAAGCTCCGACGCCGATTTTGCCTCCTGCTTCACAGCGGATATGCGCCTTGACCTGCAAAGGGCGGTAGAGCAAAGCCTTATCAAGGCAGGCGTTAAGGCAGAGCATATATCCGACTGTGGGGAGTGTACCGTTTGCGACGGAGGCAAGAACTATTTTTCCCACCGTCTTTGCGGTAACCTGAGGGGAACCATGGCGGCGTTTATCAAGACCAAGGAGTAGCTTATGGACAGCGTAAGAATATTTCATATGGCAGACGCCCATCTGGACGCACCCTTTACCACCCTTAGCCCCAGAGAGGCAGAGAACGCAAGGCGTAGCCTCAGAAGTGCCTTTGCGGCGGCACTGCTTGCCGCAAAGAACAGGGGGGTAAAGCTGTTTTTGATAGCAGGCGATCTGTTTGACAGCACCTACGTTACCCCCGATACCA
This sequence comes from Eubacteriales bacterium, assembly GCA_045537905.1. Lineage (GTDB taxonomy): Bacteria > Bacillota > Clostridia > Oscillospirales > CAG-382 > SIG636. The sequence continues at coordinate 6,395 of JAZSQJ010000084.1, read as the reverse complement.
AGGACTTTGTGTGCCGTCAGCTTAAGGAGTATGGCCACATCCGTTTCTTTATCTCCCCGGGCAACCACGACCCCTATGACGAAAACAGTCCTTACAGAACCATGCCCTTTTCGGACAACGTACATATCTTTGACGGCAAGAGCGTAGTACGGCTTGAGGAGCTTGGGGTGGCAGTGTACGGCTCGCCCTTTACCTCCTCGGAGATGAGGGAAAGCCCCCTTAAGGGACTTCCTCCCATAAACCCTGAGCTTATTAATATTCTGGTATGTCACGGCGACGTGGCTGCGGGTGACTCTCCCTACGGTCCCATAAGCCTTAAGGAGCTGGGAGACAGCGGCTTTGACTACGTAGCGCTGGGACACATCCACAGGTCTACGGGAGTGCTGTGTCACGGTGGGGTACACTTTGCCTACCCGGGCTGTATCGAGGGAAGAGGCTTTGACGAAACGGGGGACAAGGGTGCCCTTGTAGGCTCCGTAAGCAAGGGCAGGGCAGAGCTTGGCTTTTTATCCCTTGCCCGTAGGAAATACGCAGTAGAGACGGTAGACGTCAGCGGTATGGAGAGCCGCAGTCAGGCTATAGAGGCTATCCGCAGTGTAATGCGTCCTTATGGGAGCGACACCCATTTAAGGCTGGTGCTTACAGGCACGCCTGCCGTCCTTTTGGGGATAACCGAGGAGCTGTTTGCAACGGGCGGCTCTGATCCTGCGTCTATCGAGATACTGGACAAAACCCTGCCTATGCCAAGGCTTACCGAGGCAGAAAAGAAAAACACCCTGCGTGGCGTGTTCCTGCGCCGTATGCAGGACAGGCTGGCAGGACTTGACGGGGACGGCGAGGAATACGCCCTCCTGGTTAGGGCGCTAAAAATAGGGCTTGCCGCCTTGGACGGCAGAGACATAACGGGGGTGTAGACTATGGCACCTGATGTAATAATCGAGAGGCTGGATATAGCCGCCTTTGGAGGTATAAGCGGCAAAAGCTTTAGCTTTGACAAGGGCGTAAACCTGATAAGTGCGGACAACGAATGCGGTAAAAGCACCCTGGTAGCGGCGATAATCTTTGCTTTGTACGGCTTTTACAGCCAAAGCCACAGCATAAGCGAAAACCCCAAGCGTAAGTATATGCCCTGGTCAGGGGCGGCGGCGACGGTGACCCTTACCCTGGGAGGCAGCAGAGGACTCAGGATAGAGCGTAGCGTGGGCGGCAACAAGGAAAGGGCGCTTTGTACCGAGCTTGCTACGGGACTGCCCCTGTACGCAGGTAAGGTTTTCGGTGAGGAGATACTGGGCGTAGGTGCAAAAACCGCAGAAAAGCTGCTGTTTTTCTCTACCGTAGACCCTCACGACAGCAAGGACGAAGCCCTGGCGGCGTCCCTGCAAAACCTGCTGTTTTCCGCAGAGGAGCAGGTAAGCGGCGAAAAGGCTGTAAAAACCCTTAACTACCATAAAAACGCCCTTAAAAACAAAGCGTTGCCCGAGCTGGAGAGAGAGGAGGCAAGGCTTTACGCTGAGCTGGAAAAGGCGGCGGCAAGCACTAAAGAATACGCCGTGCTGGAGGCAGAGACCGCCCGTTTAGAGGCGGCGCTTACCGCCAGAGAAGCAGAGGCGGAGAGGGCAGAGGCAGAGCGTGAGGCTTTGCAAAAATACAGGCAGGCGCTTTTGTTAAAGGAGCACGGGGAGCTGTGCGATAAGGCGGAGGCGGCTACGGCGGCGCTTAGCGCCTTCGGCAACTCGGAGCTTAGTATGGAGCATATTACAAGCTGCAGAAGGCTCCGCAAGGAACAGCTTGAGACCGAGGCAGTAATAGCAGAGCTTAAGGAAAAGCAAAGACAGCTGGAGGAGGACGAGGGCGACAGGGTGCTCTCTCAGCTTACAGGCTTTTGCCAAAGGAGCAAAAAGCAAGCGGCAGTGTTTGGAATAATCTGCACTCTGCTTCTCCTCGGGGTAATCCTTTCCTTTGCTTTAGGGCAAGGCGTTGTTGCCGTAGGCGTGGGCGTTATGGCGCTTGTGTTTGCGGTGCTGGCTCTGGCAAGGTATATGAGCAGTGTAAACACCGCAAGGGGTGCAGGCTTTGACTCCGTAAAGGAGCTTGGCTTGGCGGCAAGGCACGTCCCCGAAAAGGCGGCGGCAAAGGAGACCCTTCTTGCTACGGTAAGGGCAAGCCTTGCAGAAAAGGAAAAGCACTACGCCCGTATAACGGAGCAGATAAAAGAGATAGGAGCAGAGGGGGACCTTGACAGAATGACCGAGGATTTGTTCCGCCTTAACAAGCTCCGCACGGAAAAGGAAAACGCCGTAAAAGCCCTTACGGACTTTGAGGCGAGATACGATATAAAGGAGCTGGCACGGGCAGCCGAAGGGGCGGTAAAGCCTGCTAAAACGGCAGAGCAGATAGAAACCGAGTACAGGTTTGCCACCCAAAGTGCAAAGCTGCTCCGTGAGAAGCTCTCACCAAAGCAGGCGAGGCTGGAGGCGCTACGTATGGCAGGAGCCGACACCGCCGCTCTGGAAACCGCCCATCTTTCCAAGGAAAGGGAGCTGAGGGAGGCAAGACGGGAGATGGGGGCTTTGCAGATAGCTATAGAGGAGCTGGAAGGCGCAGGGGTAGAGATGAAGTCCTCTATATCCCCCCGTATAGCCGAAAAGGCAAGCGCCTATTTTGCCGCCGCCACGGGCGGTAAGTACAAGGGAGTAGAGCTGGACACAAGGCTGTATATGTCCTTTGACGGTGACGAGGGTGTAAAGAGTGCCGAGCACCTCAGCGCAGGGAGCCGTGATATGGCGTACCTGTGTCTGAGACTGGGACTGCTGGAGCTGATATACGGCGGTGCTGCGGTGCCCCTGGTGCTGGACGACGCCTTTTGCAGACAGGACGACACCAGACTGTCCGCCCTGCTTGAGGCGCTGCTTAAAAGAAAAGACCAGCTTATAATAACAAGCTGTACAGGCAGAGAGGAAAAAGCTCTTGCAGACAAGGGCGTTCCGTACAGAAGCATAAAGCTGTAAAGGCGGTAAAGGATGAACGTACAAATGGATACGCCTACCCGTTTTATCAAGGGCGTAGGTGAGGCAATAGGGAATAAGCTGGCAAAGCTGGGACTGCTTACCGCAGGGGACCTTGTGGACTTTTTTCCACGCCGTTACGAGTTTCGGGGCGAGGTAAAGCTTCTTGCCGAGGCGGAGTACGGGGACCTTTGCTCTACCGTGCTTACCCTCTGCTCTGCCCCGAAGGTGGGGAAGGGTGCCAGCGGTGTTAGCTACATAAGAGTAAACGCCTGCGACGACAGCGGTACTGCTACCCTTACCTTTTTCAACCAGCCCTGGATGGAAAAGGCTTTGGTCTCGGGCAGAAAATTCCGTGTTTGGGGCAGGGTGCGACAAAACGGCTACAGCTTTGAGATAAGCGCTCCCGAGCTGGAGCCTTACAGCGACAGCCTGGCACCCATATTGCCCGTGTATCCCTTAACCAAGGGGCTTACCCAACAACTATTACGCCGTATAATGCCCTATATCCAGCCTCTTATCCGATCCCTTCCCTCGGTACTGCCCGAGGAGATAGCAAGGGAGTACGGGCTTATGTCCCATTCGGAGGCGGTGTATGCCTTGCATTTTCCCCAAAGCCGCGGCGAGCTGGAAAAGGCAAAGCACAGCCTTGCCTTTGAGGAGCTGCTGGTGTTTCAGCTGGCACTGCGACAAGTCCGTGGCAGTCTGGTCCGTCACAACGCCCCTGTAATGAGCTTTAAGGACACGGGCATAGGCAGGTTTTTCAGCAAGCTGCCCTTTTCCCTGACCGACGCCCAGGAGAGGGTTGTAAAAGAGGTGTTAGGCGACCTGTGCCGTGACGTGCCTATGTGCCGTATGGTACAGGGCGACGTGGGCAGCGGTAAGACCGTAATAGCGGCGGGAGCTATGGCCTTTGCGGTGAAAAACGGCTTTCAATGTGCAATGATGGCACCTACGGAGATACTGGCAAACCAGCACCACAAGACCTTGACAGAGCTGTTTGCAGAGCACGGAATAAAGCCGGAGCTGCTTACAGGCAGTACCACCGCCAAGGAAAAACGCCGTATCAAGGCAGGACTGGCAGAGGGTAGCATAATGGCAGTGGTTGGCACCAACGCCATAATCCAGAAGGACGTGGACTACAGGTGCCTGGGTCTTGTTATCACTGACGAGCAACACCGCTTTGGCGTGCTTCAAAGGGCAAACCTTGCGGACAAGGGCGTGGGACTTACCCCTCACTCTCTGGTTATGTCCGCCACCCCCATACCCCGTTCACTGTCCCTTATTATGTACGGCGATATGGACGTAAGCGTTATAGACAAGCTCCCTCCCGGCAGACAGGTCATACAGACCAGGTGTGTAGGCGAGGACAAGCGGACGCAGGTGTACGACTTTTTACAAGCCCAGGTCAGACGTGGCAGACAGGCGTATATCATCTGCCCCCTGGTGGAGGACGGCGAGGGCAACACCGACGACAAAAAGAGTGTGGAAAGCTATAAAAGCATTTTTTCAAAGGCTCTTCCTCAGGTAAGGGCACTGTGTCTCCACGGCAAGATGAAGGGCAAGGAAAAGGACAGCGTAATGAAAGCCTTTGAAGCGGGGGAGGCAGACGTGCTTATCTCCACCACCGTGGTGGAGGTAGGTGTAAACGTACCCAACGCTACGCTTATGCTTATCGAAAACGCAGAGTGCTTTGGCTTGTCTCAGCTCCACCAGCTAAGGGGCAGAGTAGGCAGAGGCAGTGAAAAAAGCTACTGCATAATGATAACGGAAAAGGCAAGCGAGCGTTTATCGGTGCTGTGCAGAACCGGCGACGGCTTTGAGATAGCCGCCGAGGACTTAAAGCAGCGTGGACCGGGCGACTTTTTCGGTCAGAGACAAAGCGGAGAGGTGCGTTTTATCCACGCATCGTCCTTGGATATGTCTCTGGTAGAGGCTACCAGGGAGCTGGCAATAAGGCTGGAAAAGGCACCCCTGCCCGAGAGCCTTGTTCAGGCGGTACAACGCTTTTTCTCGGGGCTGGACAGCGAAAATATATTTAACTAGGGAGCAGGATATGAAACAGGCTATACCTCAAAGCAATATACTTATGCTGGCGCCTATGGCAGGTGTAACGGATGCCGCCTTCCGTGCCGTGTGCGCTGAGTACGGAGCAAGCTATCTGGTGACGGAGATGGTGTCTGCCAAGGCGGTGTGCTTTGGCGACAAAAAGACCGCCGCCCTTGCCAGCCTGTACGGTGCGGAGAACACCGCCATACAGATTTTCGGCAGCGAGCCTTATTATATGGCAGAGGCGGCAAAGCAGCTGATGCAGTACGGCCCTATGGCGATAGATATAAATATGGGTTGCCCCGTGCCTAAGTGCGTTAAAAGCGGAGAGGGCAGTGCTCTTATGAAAAAGCCGTCTCTTGCCGCAGAGATAGTAAAGGCGGTAGCGGAGGCAGTGGACGTACCCGTTACCGTAAAGATGCGTACAGGCTTCGACGCCGCCCACAAAAACGCCGTAGAGCTGGCAAAAAGGGTAGAGGAGGCAGGAGCAAGCCTTATCTGCGTCCACGGCAGAACCAGAGAGCAGATGTATTCCGGCACCGCCGAGGCAGAGACTATAGCTGAGGTAAAGGCGGCGGTAAGGGTGCCAGTCGTTGCCAACGGCGACGTGGTGGACGGAGAGAGCGCCAAAAGGCTTCTTGCCCACACGGGCTGTGACGGTATAGCCATAGGCAGAGGCAGTCTTGGCAGACCCTGGCTGTTTGGGGAGGTAAAGGCGGCACTGGAGGGCAAGGAGTACGCCGAGCCCGACGGAGAGGAAAAGCACCGCATTCTTTGTAAGCACCTTATTACGATGACCGAGCTTAAGGGGGAGCGTATGGCTATCCTTGAGGCAAGAAAGCACCTGTCCTGGTACTCCAAGGGCATAACGGGCTCTGCCGCAATAAGAAGGCAGGCAAACACGGTTTGTACCCTTAAACAGGCCCTTGAGGTAGCGGGCAAGATATTCGGAAAATAAAATTCTAAAAAATACAAAAAAGGTATTGACAAACGGGATAAATGTTGATATAATACCTAGGCGCGGGGGTCAGTTGCCTATCGGCATATGGCGGAATAGCTCAGTTGGCTAGAGCATCCGGTTCATACCCGGCAGGTCGTTGGTTCAAATCCGACTTCCGCTACCACAACCCCTCGCACATGGCCCGTTGGTCAAGCGGTTAAGACACCGCCCTTTCACGGCGGTAACAGGAGTTCGATTCCCCTACGGGTCACCAAAAAAGCACTCGAACGCAGTTCGGGTGCTTTTTTATCCAATCCGAAGGATTGGTATGGAATCACGGCGAAGCCGTGTATGGAATCGCCCCCAAGGGCGTATGGCATCATGCGGTACGCATGCATTTC
>JAZSQJ010000051.1:0-9526 GCA_045537905.1 Eubacteriales bacterium | reverse complement strand
CAGTACTCCGGGGTCCCCACAAAAATATATTTTTGTGGGGTGGTATTACAGTTATCGCCTCGGTTCGTCTTGTCTGCACTCTTTCTCAGCACTCTGCCAGCTTGTTGACAAGGTTTGTCATCAAGCTGTAAAGTTAAAGGTGGCACAAAAGTACCACCTTTAACTTTTTTATATTATATAATTTTTGCTATGAACGAACCCGTCGGTTCGACGTACTAAGTACGCCTATCACCTAGATTCGTCCATTCCACACAATTTTTCCTATCCCTTGGCGTGGGTGCTAATCGGGGTGCAGAAACGCTGCGTATTCTAATAAAATGAAACGGGTAGCAAGGGACGACTTATTGGTGGTCTGCCTCGTAACGCTTTGCACGTCCTCGTGGTTTTGATTGGGCGTAAGAGGTAGCACCGTGTAGGAAACGGCGTCCCCGACGGTCCTAGGCAAAACGGCTAGCGGGGACACTTCCGTCTGCGCCAGGCATAAGGACTTATTTGCAGGCTGGCTTGTTTTCCGCCTTTGATAAAACTTATCGGACAAAAAAAGGAGGCAACCCTTTTCGGTTGTCTCCTTTTTGATGGATTAAGCTTAAACTATGCAACGGAAGCCTCGGAGGATTCAGCAGAAGCAGCCTCAGAGGATTCTGCGGAAGCAGCCTCGGAGGATTCTGCGGAAGCAGCCTCAGAGGACTCAGCAGAAGCAGCTTCAGAGGACTCTTCTTCGCCTGCTACGGAGTATTTGTCGCCAAGAGCAGCGATGGTGCCGTCTTCAAGCATCTTCTTGAGAGAAGCGTTGATCTTGTCAAGAAGCTCCTTGTTGCCCTTCTTAACAGCGATAGCGTATTCTTCGTTTGCAAAAGCGTCAGCGTCTTCAACTATCTTAAGACCTTCGTTGTCAGCAACGTACTTACCGGCGGTAGCAGAGTCGATAACAACAACGTCAGCCTTATCATTTACAAGCTCCATAATAGCGTCGGTGCCCTTCTTGAAGGAGGTGGACTTGTAGCCAAGGTCGTTAACGATGCTTTCACCGGTGTAGCCCTGGATAACGGCAATTCTCTTGTCAGCCATATCGGAAGCCTTAGCGATGGTGGAGTCTTCCTTAACGATCATAACCTGAGTAGCCTTGTAGTAGGAGATAGAGAAGTCAACCTTTTCAGCTCTGTCGGGCTTAACAGTCATACCTGCGATAACTGCGTCAACCTGACCGTTGGACAAAGCGATGAGAAGGGAGTCAAATTCCATATTGGAGATCTCTGCCTTCATACCGTTGTCCTTTGCGATCTTGTCGGCGATAGCGATGTCGATACCGTCAAACTGACCGATAACGCCGTTGGCTGCTACGAACTCAAAGGGAGGGAACTCTGCATTGGTGCCGAAAACGAGAGTCTTGGTCTCTTCTTCTTTACCTGCGCAAGCAACAAAGAGGGTAGAAACCATAAGAACTGCCATTACAAGTGCGATGATTTTCTTCATTTTGGATATTCTCCTTATTAAAATATTTTTTATTATAAAAGGCGTTTTGCCCCTTATTATCCGTTTGTTAAAGAACCTTACTGAGGAAGTTTTTCGTTCTTTCGTTTTGAGGGTTGCCGAAGATTTGCTCAGGACTGCCGTTTTCTACAATAACGCCGCCGTCCATAAACAAAACTCTGGTACCTACTTCACGGGCAAAGCCCATCTCGTGGGTAACCACAACCATAGTCATACCTGACCTTGCAAGGTCCTTCATAACGTCAAGCACCTCGCCAACCATCTCAGGGTCCAGGGCAGAGGTAGGCTCGTCAAACAGCATTATCTCAGGCTGCATTGCCAAGGCACGTGCAATGGCAACCCTCTGCTTCTGTCCGCCGGAAAGCTGGGCAGGGTAGTTATTTGCCTTGTCGGCAAGCCCAACCCTTAAAAGCAGCTCCTCACCCTTCTGTACAGCCTCCTCCTTAGTCATCTTCTTCAGCTTGACGGGAGCAAGGGTAATGTTTTCCATTATAGTAAGATGGGGAAACAGGTTAAACTGCTGGAACACCATACCCATTTTCTGGCGTATTCTGTTTACGTTAACCTTGGGAGCGTTTATTACCTCACCGTCGATGGATATCTCACCGTCGGTAGGCTGTTCAAGCAGGTTAAGGCAACGGAGGAAGGTGCTTTTACCGGAGCCGGAGGGACCTATAACCACTACGACCTCACCCTGGGAGATATGCTCGTCTATACCGCAAAGCACGTTAAGCTTGCCAAAGCTTTTATGTAGGTTTTTTACCGTAATCATATCCGTTCCTCCTTATCTTACGTCGGACTTTCTTAGGGCTTTTTCTATATAGCCGAGAGAAACGGTCAAAATCTTAATAAGTACAAAGTAAATTATTGCCGATGCCAGCAGGGGAAGAAAAGGCTCGTAGGTGGCGCTCTTGATAAGGTCTGCCGCCTTTTGGATATCCACAAGGCCTATGTAACCAACGATAGCGGTTTCCTTAATAAGCACTATAAACTCGTTACACAAAGCGGGGAAGATGTTCTTAACCGCTTGGGGCACCACGATGCTGATCATAGTCTGGGCTGCACTGAGACCCAGGGAACGGCCTGCCTCGGTCTGCCCCTTGTCTATGGACAAAATACCCGCCCTTATTATTTCCGAAACGTAGGCGCCGGAATTGATACCGAAGGCAATGGCGGCAATAATCCATTTTTCCCAATGGACGCTGGCGAACACAACAAAGTAGATAATCATAAGCTGAGTAACGGAGGGAGTACCTCTGATAATATCCGTGTACAGCTTACCTATAAAATTAAGAAACTTGTTTTTGGAAAGACTGCAAAGTCCTATCAAAAAGCCAATAGCTATACCAAGCAGTATGGCTAAAAGAGAAACCTTTATTGTAATACCGATACCCTCGGTAACAAGCTTATACCTGTCTTCTTTTATAAAGCACAGATAAAAGTCGTCGCTAAGGCTGTTCCACCAAGCACTAAGACCTTCCATCCCGTACCTCCTCTGTTAGTTTTGCACCAAACGCACATACAGACGTAGTTTATCACATTTACCACCGCATTGCAATAGTTTTCCTTTATATTTATTCAGCAAAATTAATAAAATATAACGCTTAATTTAGATATTTTGTCTCTGCTTTGATAGTTTTAGCCTTTGTCCTGGTAAGAGTGAGGGCTGTTTTTGTATTTTTATTAAAAAATAGTTGCATTGTTTAGCAAAATATGGTATAATTATCAAAACTTTTTTAAGGAGGACACGGTTTTGGGTCTTGATTTAATTGCTTTTGTGGCATATTTTATCCTTATCCTTGGTATAGGTTTGTTTTTCTTCTTCCGTTCCAAGGGAAATGGCGAAAAGGATTATTTCCTTGGCGGCCGCTCTATGGGTCCTTGGGTTACAGCAATGAGTGCGCAGGCGTCCGATATGTCCGGCTGGTTGCTTATGGGCTTCCCCGGCAGTATTCTTGCTTTTGGTATGGGCAAGGTTTGGATAGGTATCGGTCTTGCTCTGGGTACGGCGGCCAACTGGATTTTTGTTGCTAAGCGTCTCCGTCGCTTCTCTCGCGCATCCGGCGACTCTATTACCTTGCCCCAGTATCTCACAAACCGCTTTGCTTCTAAGAGCCCTGTGCTCAAGATAACTGCGGCTATCATCTTCCTCGTAAGCTTTACCGTTTACGTTTCCTCTGCCTTCGTTGCAGGTCAAAAGGTTATGAGCACGGTTATCCCCGCTTTGGCTGACAAGCCTGAGCTTGCGGCAGGTATTTTTGCTTTGCTTATTCTGGCGTACACCTTCCTTGGCGGCTATAAGGCAGTTTGCTGGACAGACTTTTTCCAGGGCATCCTTATGCTTATAGCTTTGCTTGCAGTTCCGATAGTTATGACCATGGGCGACTCTGACAGCAGTCTGCTGTCCGCCTTCGACGGTGCCTCTGCTTTTGAAATGAACCCCTTTAAGGCAAGCTGGCAGGATATAGCGTCGGGTCTCGGTTGGGGTCTTGGCTACTTCGGTATGCCTCACATTCTCGTACGCTTTATGGCTATCGAAAAGCCCTCTATGGTTAAAAAATCCTCTACCGTTGCTATCACTTGGCTCGTTATCACCCTTGGTGCGGCTGTTGCCATAGCTGTTCTCGGCAGAACCTTTATTCTTTCCGACGGCTCCTCCCTTGCAGAAACCTTGATTCCTGCAGGCAACCAGCAGAACATATTTATTACCGTTGTACAGGATTTGTTCCCCGATATAATAGTTGGCTTCCTGCTTGCGGCTATCGTTGCGGCGGCAATGTCTACTGCTGACTCTCAGCTTCTTGTTGCATCCTCCGCTTTCACCAGCGACCTTTATAAGCCTCTTATCCGTAAGAACAAGGCAAGCGATAAGGAGACCCTTTGGGTAGGCCGTATAGTGGTGCTTATCGTTTCTATCGTTGCTTTCTTTATCGCAGTAAGCGGCATCAGCGATGCAAACAGCTGGGCAAACAACATTATGGCGATGGTTGAAAACGCTTGGGGCTTGTTCGGCGCAGCCTTCGGTCCCGTTGTTATCCTTTCTCTGTTCTGGCGCCGTCTTAACTACGTTGGCGCTTGCACGGGCATAATAGTTGGTGCGATTGTAGACATCGCTTGGTTACTTATGTTTACCAACACTATTATGACCGCCGCTGTTTACAACACCGGCGTGTACGAGATAATTCCCGGCTTTATCGTAGGTCTTATTGCTACAGTGGCAGCAACCCTCCTTACCAAAAAGCCTAACGCCGAGATTAACGCCATATTCGACACTGCTACCAATGCAGCTATTGATGACTAATTAAAAGTTAAATACAACATAACACCCTCGAATAAGACTTAAAACGCTTATTCGAGGGTGTTTGTTGTCAGTAAAATATGCTTTTGGGTGAAGCTTTCTCACTTGCCCGTAGGGCAACTTCATTTGCGTTGAAAACTTCACTTACCTGCCGGGCAAGCTTGGTTTCTTAAATCTTTACTATATCCAAAGCGTTAAGCACGGAGGATATAAGTATCAGCACGATAAACACGGGCGCAACGTATTTTATCATAACGTTAAACATTTTTTTGCGTTTGAATTTTCCCACAAGCTCAATCTCATCCTCAATAGCTTTTGGCTTAATAACGTAGCTTATAAACAAGCAGGTCAACAGTGCCACAAAGGGCATAATAATGCTGTTAGCGGAGAAATCAAACATATCAAGGATACTCATACCCGCTACCTTAACGTTCTTCCAAAGGCTAAAACCAAGGGCGGAGGGAAGTCCAAGCAAAACGGTACCGCCAAGCACGAACAGGCAGGCGCCTTTTCTTCCCCAGCCAAACTTATCCCTGAATATAGAAACAACGGTTTCCATAAGGGATATGGAGGAGGTAAGCGCCGCAAAGAAAACCATCAGGAAAAACAGCACGCCGATTACGGTACCGCCAACGGTGCCAATGTTGTTGAATACACGGGGCAAGGTCTCAAACATAAGGCCGGGACCCTCGTTGATACCCGCAGGGTCACCGCCTGAGAAGGAGAACACTGCAGGGATAACCATAAGACCTGCGAGGAAGGCAACGCCTGTGTCAAAAATCTCTATCTGAGAAACAGAGGACTCTATGCTTACGTCCTTTTTCATATAGCTGCCGTAGGTTATCATAATACCCATCGCCAGGGACATAGAGTAGAACAGCTGACCCATAGCGCCCAGAACCGTGTTAACGGAGAACTTGGAAAAATCGGGGGTAAGATAATAAGCCACGCCGTCCATAGCGTTTGGCAGGGTCATAGAGTAAACGGCTATACCGATAGTTAAAACTATCAGCACGGGCATCATAAACTTACTAACCTTTTCTATACCCTTTTCCACGCCGAAAAGCACGATAACGGCGGTAACGCCAATGAAAAACAAAAAGTAAAGTATAGGCTCTATGGGTTGACCGATAAACTTATCAAAGTAGGTAATGGCGTCCTTGCCAACCCCTTCCACCACGGCGGCCTCGCCTAATCCGCCCGAGGCTATCTTTACCAGATACTTAGTAACCCAACCGCCTATAACGGAGTAATAGGGCAACACTATTATAGGGACGATAGCACCCAAAACACCGATGAAACTGTATTTTTTATTAAGGGAGCCAAAGGCGTCAATAGCACTTTTGCCTGTTCTTCTGCCTATAGCAATCTCGGCACACATAAGGGTGTAGCCAAAGGTTACGTCAAGAATAATATATACCAGCAAGAATATACCGCCGCCGTATTTAGCCGCCAGGTAGGGGAAACGCCAGATGTTACCCAACCCTACGGCAGAGCCTGCGGCAGCCAGCACAAAGCCTATCTTGCCGGAAAAACTGCTGCGTTTACTTTCCATCTTCTTCTCCTTGTGATGAGTTTTGTTCATCCTTGTTTTTTGCTATTGCGTTGGAATATACGTAGTTAAGTCTGCCGTAGGGTGCAGCGTCACCCTCGGTATAAAAGCTCCATATATCCTGCTCTGTATAGTTGTCCGCCCACTTGAACTGAAGCTCAAAAAGCCGGCTTGTCATATTTATCTCGGCTCTGGGTACGGCAAGCATTAGCTTATTACCCTCGGTTTTCATATCAACGGTGCAAACCCTCTCCCAAGCGGTGCCGTTGTACCTGCAAAGCACAGCCTTGCCCCCGTCCTCGGGGCAGGTCACGTTTACAGCGTAGTCGTAGCCGTACCAACCCTCGCCGCCTGTGCACAAAAACAGGCTCATCCAGTTTTTGTCTGTATAAGGGGTTATATCCTCGGCAGTCTCTACGTAGAAATAAAAGCTTTCCTTATCCTTGGCTACCGCCGCCTTTACTATATCGTTTCTGCCGCTGGTGTTTTTGTAGCTTATGCCGCCAAAGCCCGTAGCGTCTCTGTCTGCGGTATCGTTTTTGTAGTCGCTGTATCTGGCGGTAATCCCCTTATCGCTCCACCTGTCAAAGCTACCGCCTATGTCTATGCTGATATCCTCTCCTACGTCAACTCGGGGTGCGGTACCCTTGTACTGCCTTACGTAGTCAATAAGCTGCATATAATAGTTGTCGCCGGCATAGCCCCTCATAGGCTCAGCATCACGGCTGGTGTTGTAGTCTGCACAGTCCACAAAAACTATAGGCTCCTTTGCAAGGGCGGGCTGTCGTTGGGCAACCCACTCGTTCCAGCCTGTAACAAAAACCATCTCAGGGTCTTGCTTAAGGGCAAACTCCCACTGAGACTTAAAGTTGTAGCCGTACAAATAAGCGTCCTCGGCGGTATCGTTTGCCTTGTTTTTGTAGCTGCGGCTGCGGTCGTTGCCGCCGTACCAGGCGGTGGAGCTGAAGCGTACCGTGGCGTTGTGCTGGGCTATGGAAACGTTCATAACCTCTTTCCTGCCGTCCAGTCCGTAAACCGCACTCTTTTTAAGCAGTCTGGAAAACTCCATCCAAGGAAAGCCGTCCGCCTTCCTCGTGGCGTTGGGCCACTGGTTGGCTTTTATTCGGAAGTATTCCTTAACCTCCGCCTCAAGCTCACCGTCGCCCGAGTTGCCTATAATAAGAGGCTTTCCGTCCCAGTTAAACCACAGCTCCTCCAGGCGGGGATACGCCGCCTTAAGCTCGGCGTTAGCGTATATATCCTTGTAAATTGTATTCATAGTCTTGCCCGAGGCGCTGTTGGTGTAAAACACCAGCTTGGGCACGTCATAGCCCTGCTCAAGATACTCATACCACACGGCAATAAGCTGTTTAACACGCTCGGTATAGGTAAAGGCGTTGGTGGCGTCAAAGCAGATAAAGTCCACGTCCGCATCGGTAAGCATTTGACAGTGCTTACGCATAACCCAGGTGTCCGAGGAGGTGTAATAGCCAAACAAAGGCTCACCCCAAAAGTGATGCTCACCAACTCCGCCGCCGCCTGCTTCTATCCAAGCCGCCTCGGAGTTTGTTGCCTCAGGGTTTTCCTTTACTATTTTTGTGTTATCGTAAGGGCCCCCTGTGCCGTGCTCACCCTGCCACAAAAAGTAAAATATCCCCACGTAGCGGTCGGGACGCACAGTGCCAACGGTATCGTCAGCCAGCACTCTGCCCAAATCGTCCACACCGCCGTAGGTGCCGTTGATAGGGGAGTAGTCCCCTTTATATTCATCGTAAGGAGACATATCGGTTTCCTCACTTATAATGCTGCTTTCCTGTATGTCCTTGCTGTCCTCCGTATTGCTGTCGGTGCCACAGCAAGGCAATGCAATTGCCGTTGCCAGTCCCAGGGACAATGCTAAGCTGCGTTTTAATCTGTTTTTGACCATAAGCAAAAACCTCCTCCGCTAATTATAAAGCATCAAAGCTAAAATGTCAATGCCGCTTGACATTAATCTGCTTTGCGGATATAATAAAGGAGGGGTAATGCTATGGAATATAAAACTATACGCAGTGACAGGTCAAGCGTTTCGATACAAATAAAAAACGGGGAAGTAGTAGTCCGTGTTTCAAAGGATATGCCCTCCTCCTCCGTAGAGGTAATCGTGTCCGGTCATCGCTCTTGGATAGAGAAAAAGCTTGAGGAGCAGAAAGGGTTTAAGGAGACGGCGGATGCCCTGCCCGAGTTTACAAACGAGGATATAGAAAAGCTGATGGATGAAGCTGCGGAGTACATACCAAAGCGTGTGGACTACTATGCAAAAATAATGGGTTTAAGCTATAAAAAAATAACTATTAACAATTACCGCTCCCGTTGGGGTACAAGCAGTAACAGGCATAACCTTAGCTTTAACTGTCTGCTTATGCTGGCACCGAAGGAGGTGCTGGACTCAATCGTCGTTCACGAGCTGTGCCATTTTAAGGATCTTAGCCATTCCCGTGCTTTTTACGCCCTTGTAGAGAAATACTATCCCGAATATTGGGAATGTAAACAATGGCTTGATGAAGAAGGGTCGCTTTTGATATCACGCTTGGGAAAATGCAAAAGGGTAAAAAGGGACGTTAATTGATTGCCTCTGATGCAAAAAATACGTTAATATAAAAAGGAGAAAGGCTTTATGGAAATGATGGAAGATATGAGCTTCACTATGGAAAACGAAAACGGTGAAGAGCTTACCTATGACGTTGTATGTATATTTGAAAGCGACGAAACGGGTAAAAGCTATATGATTTATACGGATAACTCTGTAGATGAGGATGGCTATGCAAGGATTTTTGCGTCGGTTGTTAACGAAGAAGGGGAAGAACTGAGGCTTTCGGAGATAGAAACCGAGGAAGAATGGGAAATGGTGCAAAAAATTATAGACGAAATGCCCGACCCCGAAGAAGAATAGAAAACAACTGACTCCGCAAAGGCGGAGTCAGTTCAGACCGCTGACAAAGGCACAGAGCACGAAAAAGAATAAAATATACTCAACCTAAAGTAGAAAATTCAGGGAAAATTTCCCTGAATTTTCTACATTTTATTTGTTTTTTCGTTCAAAACGAACCTCGGCTCACAGTACTCCGGGGTCCCCACAAAAATATATTTTTGTGGGGTGGTATTACAGTTATCGCCTCGGTTCGTCTTGTCTGCACTCTTTCTCA
>JAZSQJ010000054.1:0-33293 GCA_045537905.1 Eubacteriales bacterium | reverse complement strand
CCTCTGGCTTTGCATTTTAGGCTTTATTCATAATCGCTTTGATATACTTTACCGTCAATCGTGATATAAACGTTCTTTATGGGCTGTTCTGCCTCGTAGTAGGCTTCAAAGCTTGCACCGACAACCTCCATCGCAACGGTTGCCATAAGTCCTGCATCCACCTGCTTAAAGAAAACGTCGTTAAGGTCAAGGTGAATAATACCGTCCTTTATCTCGAAGGAATTAACGGCAACACCCTCTCTCAGCTCGCCTACCTTTATTAAAGCATCAATCAACCCTTGAGGTGTGCCGTCAAAGGCGGCAGGATAGGGATACGTCTGCATAAGGTTTACGTTTGAAAGGTAAAGGGTAGCGTACTTGGTTTCGTCATCGGCGGTGCTGTCGCCCTCTGCGGTGTAAAAGCCTATGGGTCTGGAAAAACGTCTGCCGTCAGCACGCTCCAAGCGTTTTCCGTCAACGGTAATAAACACCCTCTCCCCGTTGTAGTACCCAAGCAGAGTGTTTACGACGCTGCCTACAGCCTGATGTTCGATAAGGGCATTAGTCCTGATAAAGTCCTCAAAGCTTTTGCTGAGGTCAATGTAAATAACGTCGTTTATGATATGGAAGAAGTTAACCTCTATCCCCTCAGGCAGCATCTCACCTTTGTAGCTGTACTTTCCGTTTGTAAGTGCCTCTATTATCCCCGTAGGCGTACCGTCGCAGTAGGACGTAACCGTGTTAAAGGAATAGCCGTCCTCGGCAGGAACGTATATCGTTACCTCGTTGGGGTTAACCCATTCACCGTTGCCTTCAGTGGACTTAAGCCGCAAGGTCCAATGGTAGCTGCCTGAAGGATTGTAAAAGGGTTCTCCGCTTCCAACCTCGGCTTTGATGTAAAACCGTTCTACCTCGCCGCCAACCACCTTGTATTCAATAGCACGTGTAACGCTTGTAAGTGCGCTATCTCTTGCTATATTGGTTTGTGCGTGGAACGGATTGTCGGGCGTTAACGTATCTGCGAAAAACAGAGTTTCAAATACAGGTGCATTATTCTCGTCCCAGCTTACCGATAAATATTTGAAATCTGTAACCGCAGTACTTACGCTTATGCGTATCAGGTCATAAAAGTCAGTTTCAAAATCGTGGTACAGTATCCCGTCTATCCCACCGCCCAAGGTAAGACGTTCAATGGAAGCATGGGTGCTTACGGGCTTGGGCGAACCGTTTACGGATTGCAGATAAACCGTATACGGGAACAAGTCGGGCGTGTTGTGTTTGTGGGTACGCAGGTAGTATCTCATTTTGTTGCCTGCAGGGTTAACAAACTCTATGGCTCTTGTAACGTTTGTAAGTGCTTCCTCCTTGGAAAGGGAGGTCTTAAAATAAACCTTGCCCTTTACACGGTCAAGCTCATAAAGGGGCTTGAAGGTGGGCGTAGCGTCTTTGCTCCAGCTTACTGCCAGTATCTTGAAATCCGTAACCGTGTTACCTATGTACATCTCAACCAGCTCGTCAGCCTTACCGCTGTCCGTATATACGGTTTCTCCTTTTGTGTTTTTGTAGCCTTCGACATACTGTACGGTAATGGGGTTTTCGTCCAGTTTCGATATGGCAGAAAGATAAAACGTAGGATAGTTTTTAATATACTCCTCTGTAACAATACTGTTGATCGTGCCGGGGTGTGGGTTTTGGCGTATATAATACTTTTCCGTAGCCCCGTTTGCGTTGGTAAACTCAATAGCTTTGGTTGTAGCGGTGTAATACTCCGTGGAGTCCCACTCAACGTTAGTGTAAAAAGGCGTCCCTGCCTTCAGCCTGTTCAGGGAATACAGCGTTTCAAAAACCTCCTCGGTTTCGGCGGTCGCAAGGGAGTTGCCTTTAACTACGTGGCTTACTGCCATAAGCTTAAAATCGGTAACGTCGGTGCTAAAGCTAAGCTTTATAATCTTACCCGTTATAGAGTTATCAATAAACTGTATCGCACCCTTGGGGATATCGCCGTCTACCTTTACCAAGGTCTTTTCGGTTTTGGTAAACTCTTCCGCATATCCGTCGTCGCTATCATCACCGTCGGTGCTGTCCGTGCTTTCCGCAGAGACCTCTTCACTGCTGTCTGCACTCTCATCCACGGTGGAGGAAGACGGAGAGGTTATAAAAAATACTGCCGCGGCTGCTGCCGCAATAAGCGTAATACATATTATCCAAAACGAAGGCTTTTTATAGTTCATCACATTATTCACCCTTTCCTTTACACCCACCTCGCCAAAGGCAAGGGGGGAAACAACGCTAAGCCGCTTGGTACTGCAAGCAAGCAGGGTAACGGAATACAGCTTCCGCTGAGGAAGGCTGAGCTTTGCAATAACCTTTTCGTCACAGGCAAGCTCAATATCCTTACAAAACATAATGTAAGCAAGCCACGTAAGGGGGTTAAACCAGTAAACAGAAAGCAATAAAAATGCAAAAGGCTTAAGCAAATGGTCCCCACGGGATATATGGGCTTTTTCGTGTGCCAGTATACACTCAAGCTGTTCGCCGTTGAATACCGAGGGAACGTAAACGGTGGGCTTTATTATCCCAAGCACAAAGGGTGAGGTATCCCCGTTGAATATGCGTATCCTCTCGTCATAAAGGACGGCATTCCTTACCTTTTTGCGTATGAATACGTAGCTCCCAAGCATATAAGCCAGCATCAAAACCGCACCCAACAGCCATACGTAAAAGGCCGTTTGCTTCCAATCTGCCTGTTTGCTTTCCCCGGGAACCTCGGGGTTGATGGGTGCCTGGATAAGGGGCGTATCTGCGGCATCATCCTTGTTTTCCACCGGCGGTATAACAGGCTCGGGCACCTTTTCGGGAGTATCAATAACGGTGTCGTCGGGAGTATCATTATCAGTCGGCGGTATGATAGCTTCAGGCTTATGGCTTGGCAAAGTGGGCGTGGTCTGTACGGAGGAGCCTATGTAGTCCGAAACGGGAGTTTCGCTGGGGACAAGGCTAAGAGAGCTTTCTATACTTACGGGCAGTATCAAACGCAGGGCAACCAGGCTCCATAGCAAGCAACGGATATACGCAGGGGATTTCTTAAAGCACAGCCGTAAAACGATAACGGCGCATATCACGAAGCAGGACAAAGCGCTGATGTCAAGCAGCTTTATAAAAAAAGTGTTCATTACGGCAAATCACTCCTCTGCTCTGTTGATAATTTCCATTATTTCGGCTATCTGCTTGTCACTAAGCTTTTTGTGCTTAGCAAAGGCAGACAAGAAGGAAGGCGTGCTACCCTCAAACCTCGTTTCCATAAGCTCCTCAATGTCCGAAAGCTGTACCTGCTCCTTGCTTACAAGGGCGCTGACAACGGCGTTTTCGTTTTTAACAATCCCACGCTCAGCCAGCCGCCTTATAACCATATACGTGGTGGACTTAGACCAGCCAAGCCTTTCCTTGCACAGCTTTACCAGCTCCATACTGCCTATAGGCTCCCTCTCCCATAGTATAAGGTAAAATTTGTACTCGCTTTCAAATATCTTAAATTCATTCATATCGATCAACTCCTAACTTGGTTGTATGCGTACAACCTACATTTGGAGTATAACACAATATACCTGTGTTGTCAATAGGATAAATAAAAAAAGGCTGCCTCCACAGCCTTTTTCAGACCGCTGACAAAGGCACAGACCACGAAAAAGCTAAAATTTCTTTCCCATAAAGAAGAAAATTCGAGGAATTTCATCCTCGAATTTTTTCGTTATTGCATTTTTTCGTTCAAAACGAACCTCGGCTCGCAGTACTAAGTACAGTTCTCACCTCGGTTCGTCTTGTCTGCACTCTTTCTAAGCGCTCAGTCAAGCTGATGACAAGGTTTGTCATCAGCTTGAGGCTGCATTGACAGCCTTTTTTCTAAAAATGCTTATTTAGCCAGCACCATATCGGGTGAAAAACGGATAGCTTCACTTTCCAGACCGCTGTAATCGCTCTTGAAGGGAACTCCGTCAATGCTTACAAAAACGCTTTCCGCCTCGGTCATCCCAAAATAGCTAAGCAGGGAAAAGGCAAGGCTGTATACCTCCATTTCGGTAAACAAGCCCATATAAACCAGCTCTCCAAAGGCGGCGTTCATATCCGCATAGGCAACTCCGTCCTTGACGGAGAAGGAGTTAAGAGCATAGGTCTTGTCGCTGTCTCGGCTGTCAGACCACGCCTTTACCAAGCCCTCGGCAGTGCCGTCAAAGGTGATGGGCTCAGGGGTAAAGGTGGCGTCGTTTACGTCAAAACGGTAAAGAACTGCATACTCTTTGCCGTGCTTGTCCTCACGCTCACCAAAGTATTCAAGGGGCTTGTAAAAATAGTCCCCCTCTGCACCCGTTACTATCTTTCCGTCGGCGGTGATAAACACCCTGTCCACGTCATAACGGTCGATAAGGGTATTAACCACACAGCCTATGCCGTAGTATTGGGCAAAGGTGCCTGCATAAACGTAGTCGGCGTACGCCTTGTTAAGGTCAACGTGAGCAATCCCGTCGGCAACACGCAAAAAGTTCATTTTTGTATCCTCTGGCAAAGCTCCGGCTTCCACCATAGCACCGATAAGCCCCTCGTCGGTGCCGTCAGACTCTACCTGCTTTGTGCTGAGGGCAACGTCACCCTCAACGGGTATATATACGGTAACGGTCCTTTCCTCGCTACTGTCCTCAGAGCTGCTATCCTCGGAGCTGCTGTTTTCTGTGCTTATATCCTCAGAGCTTTCTGCAGAGGAATAATCGGCAGAAGAGGCGTCGCTTGTATCGGCAATGCTGCCGTCCCTGACCTCGGCTTTATTACAGCCACCAAGGGCAAAGCCCAGCAAAACAAAGCAAAGTAAAAAACAACACAGTTTTTTCATACACGTTACCCCCTGTAAATCTCCTCGGCAAAGCGTACAGCCTCCATAGCATCCTTGGCATAACGGTCAGCACCGATAGACTTGGCATACTCGGCGTTAAGCACCGCACCGCCAACTACGACCTTGCACCACGGAGCATCCTTTTTCAGTAGTCTTATAGTCTCCTCCATAGCAGGTACGGTGGTGGTCATCAAGGCGCTAAGCCCCACGATAGGAGCCTTAAGCTCCACAGCCTTGCTTGCTATAACCTCCGGCGGAACGTCACGGCCCAGATCGTAAACCGCAAAGCCGTAGTTTTCCAGCAACAGCTTAACGATATTTTTGCCGATATCGTGAATGTCACCCTTAACGGTGGCGATTATAAAGGCGCATTTGTCTGCCGCCCTGCCGTCCTTAGCGGCTGCCTTTATTTGTTCAAAGGCAACCTTAGCCGCCTCCGCACTCATCAGAAGCTGAGGCAGATACAGGGTCTTGTTTTCAAAGCCTACGCCTACCGTATTAAGGGCGGGGATAACCTCGTTTTGTACTATGTCCAAAGGAGCCACCGTGCCCAGCATCCTTGCAGTAATTACAGCCGCCTGCTCCTTAAGTCCCTTTATAATAGCCTTTTGCAGCTCGGTACCCCCGTCGTCCTTGGCAGTAGACGAAGCCTCCGCACCCACGGCAACGGTTTTGGGCAGAGTAGAGGCAAACTCAATATAGTTCGCACAGCTACAGTCCAGCCCGTTTATCGCCATAAAGGCACGGTACGCCTTCATCATCTCCACCGAGTAAGGGTTCATTATTGCGGCAGAAAGCCCAACGCCCATAGCAAGGGTAAAGAAGCTGCTTGTAACAATATCACGCTCGGGCAAGCCAAAGGAAACGTTGGATACGCCAAGGGTGGTGTTACAGCCAAGCTCCTCTCTGATAAGCTTTACCGCCTTAAGAGTTTCGGTCCCTGCCCTCGTATCAGCGCTGATAGTCAGTGCCAAGGGGTCAAATATAAGGTCTTTTTTATCAATACCGTGTTTTTCTGCCTCTTTTAGTATGTTTTTCGCTATTTGAAGTCTGCCCTCGGCAGTTTCGGGTATACCGCCCTCGTCAAGGGTAAGGGCAACGATCAAGCCGCCGTATTTTTTGGCAAGAGGGAACACAGCCTCCATACTCTCCGCCTTACCGTTAACGGAATTTATCATAGCCTTGCCGTTGTACAAACGGAGCGCCGCTTCCATAGCTGACGCATCAGAGGTGTCTATCTGCAAGGGCAGGTCAACAATAGCCTGCAGCTCACAAACGGCGGTTTTAAGCAGTCTTACCTCGTCTATCTCGGGAAGTCCCACGTTAACGTCCAGTATATCCACGCCCTTTTCCTGCTGGGCAATACCTTCCTTTAATATGTAGTCTATATCCTCAGCCTTAAGAGCCTCCTTGAAACGCTTTTTACCCGTAGGATTGATACGCTCACCGATAAGCACGGGTCTGTCCCCAAAAGCAACTGCGTGGGTATAGGATGAAACAAGACTAAAACTCTTTTTCGTAATAGCCTCGGGCGTAATATTCCTACACAAAGCACTTAATGCGGCAATATATTCGGGCGTGGTACCGCAACAGCCGCCCACAACCCTTGCACCCTTTTGTACAAGCTCCATAACGTCTGTGGCAAACTCAGAGCTGTCCACGTCGAAAAGGGTTTTGCCCTCAAAAACTCTGGGCAAGCCTGCGTTAGGCTTAACGATAACGGGTACAGAGGCGTATTTTATATACTCCTCAACCACTCCGCCAAGAGCCTTAGGGCCTAAGGAGCAGTTAACGCCGATAGCGTCCGCACCCATACCCTCAAGCAGGGCAACCATAGCGGCAGGGGATGCCCCCGTCATCAGCTTGCCGTCCTCGCCGTAGGCGTTGGAAACAAAAACGGGGAGAGAGCTGTTTTCCTTAGCGGCAAGAAGTGCCGCCTTTGTTTCGTAGCTATCGTTCATAGTCTCGATAACGATAAGGTCAGCACCGTACTTGACGCCAAGCCTTACGGTTTCGGCAAAGGTAGCCACCGCATCCTCAAACTCAAAGTCTCCGTAGGGCTTAAGCATACGCCCGGTAGGGCCTATATCCAGCGCAACCCACTTTTCCTGATTGCCTATGCTGCTCTCTGCCGCTGTTCTGGCGTTGTCTATAGCGGCACGTATAATCTGCTCCAGCTCCTCACTGCCAAACTTCAAGGAGTTGGCACCGAAGGTGTTGGTGTTAACGACGTTACTGCCCCCGTCATAGTATCTGCGGTGTATATTTACAATCTCCTCGGGGTGGGTAATATTCCACCTTTCGGGCAGCTCTCCGGGTCCGAGTCCCCTTTCCTGTAGCAGGGTTCCCATACCGCCGTCAAGAAACAGTATGTTTTCCTTTATATAATCGGTAATTCTCATCATAGTTCTTCTGTTGCTCCTTGCTGTTTAATACCCACGATGGCGGTAACGGACTTAGAAGGCGTCATAAGCAAGCTGCCGTTAAGATAAATCCCTATCCTTTCGGGCTTAAGCATAGCAAATATATCTCTCTGCAGCTCCAAGGGCAAATCTCCGTATCCGGCGCTGAATCTGGCAGTAACACCGCCGTGGGTGTCGGCTAAGTCAGCGCAAAAGGCATCGCACAAAGCCTCAACACGCTCCGTACCGATAGCGTTTATAATATGTGCCCTTGCTGTGTCCAGCCTGCCGTAACGGGTAACAAGCCTGTCGTAGTCCAGTCCTACCGTTGCGGCAAAAACTACGGCGATTTCGCAACCCTCAAGCCGTCTCCTAAGGTCGTCGGAGGGGATGTGGGTACCGCCAAGCCTTACTCCAAAATCCGTAACGCTTACCTCTGTTTCCAAATAACAAAGCTTGTATACGGTTTTCGGCAAGCACTCCTCCATACAGCTTCTGTAAAGCTCCTCGGTCTCAGGTGTCAGCCTTGTGTCAAGGGCATAGCGCAGCACCGCCCTCATATCCACAGGCGGTGCAGAGTAGATTTTAACGGTGCTTTGACTCATACTAGCCTAAAATATCAGAAAGATTGCTTTGTATCTTTTCTGCCACGTCGGGGTTGTTCATAGAGTAAACGTGAACGTTGTTTACGCCGTTGGCAAAAAGGTCAATAATCTGGTCTGTAGCGTAGGCAATACCTGCTTGCTTCATAGCGTCGGGGTTGGAACCAAACTTGTCCACAAGGCTCTTGAATCTCTGGGGCATAAAGGAGCCGGACAGCTTAATGGCACGCTCAACCTGCGTAGCCTTGGTAATAGGCATAATCCCTGCAACAACAGGCACGGTAATACCTGCCTCCCTTATCTTGTAAAGGAAGTTGTAAAGAAGGTTGTTATCAAAAAACATCTGGGTGGTAAGGAAGGAGCAGCCTGCCTCTACCTTTTCCTTAAGGTGTAAAATATCCTCAGCCTGATTGGCACTCTCGGGGTGTATCTCGGGGTAGCAGGCACCGCCTATACAAAAGTCGTCGCTTATCTCGCGGATATCTCTTATAAGGTCAGTAGCGTGTCTGTATGCCCAGGTGCTTCTGTCCCCCTTCTCAAGCTCAGGGGTAAGGTCACCACGCAACGCCATAATGTTATCAATGCCCGCAGCCTTAATCTGTTTAATCTTTTCTCTTACCGTTTCCTTGGTAGAGGAAACACAGGTAAGGTGTGCAAGGGTAGGCACACCGTAGCTTTCTTTTATATTACGGGCAATATCAAGGGTGTATCGGCTGGTACCGCCGCCGGCACCGTAGGTAACGCTCATAAAGGAGGGGCGTAGCTTTGCAATCTCCTCGGTAGCGTGCTTTACCGACTCAAAGGCTGTATCGCTTTTAGGTGGAAATACCTCAAAGGATAAAGACAGCTTGCCGCTGTTAAAAACCTCAGTTAATTTCATTATGTATACACCGCCTTATTAAAATTATAACATTCCACCTACATTATAGCTTTTGAAAGGCTGTTTTGTCAACAGCTTTCTTGACAAGAGCGGGCCTTTGTATTAAAATGGTACTATCAAATAATTGGAGTAGCAAATGAAAAAGTTTATTTTAAGCCTGTTGTTAAGCTCTCTCCTGCTGGCATCCTGCACGGCAAGCAACGTGGGAGAGGGAAGTAAGGATGCGTCTGTAATCAGTAAAGAGGAAAGCTATGCTGTTTCTATAGACTTCTCCGGGGAGGAAACCGTCGAGGATACAAGCATATCTTCAGAGGAAAGCTTGTCAAGCTCTGAGGACGCCCCTCCGTCATCGGAGGAAAGCCTTGCCCTCTCAGAGGACAGCAGTGAGGAGGCACCAAAGCTAAGCCATACGGAGATAACCTCTTTTATAGCTTCAATAAGGGAGCCGGGCTTCAAAACTGATATCGAGGGCAAGGCTGTAGAGGAGCTGACCGCCCTGGAGGACTACCTCAAAGACAGCGGCTACGGTTTCTTCTATTGCGACCTGGAGTTTAACAGCTACGTGTCCTACGGTTGCGACAAGGACTTCAAAACCGCAAGCACCTCTAAGCTTCACTATATAAAATACCTGTCCTCTCTTGCAGACAATGGAGAGATAGATATAAACGAGACCAAGCAGTACGAGGCACGCCACAAGGATTCGGGCTCAGGCGTGATGAAGGGTATGGCAACGGGCGGTTATTTCACGGTAGCCACTCTTATGGACTATGTGCTGAGATATAGCGACAATATCGCTTACAGTATGCTGATAGAGCGTTTTGGACTTACAGACTATCTCAAGAACGTGGCAGAGCTGGGCGTAGATTACTACACCTATAACGGCTACGCCAATTGTACGGCTTCGGAAATGGGTGCTTTGCTGTACGACGTAGCCTGCTACAACGGTGCAGGTCTTGCACTTATGAAAAACGCAGGCTGTAATGCCAGCTATAATTATCAGATAGGGGCAGAGCTGAAGGAGTATGAGGTATTGCAAAAATACGGCGCAATAAAGCCGGGTAACGTGGCGTATCACGATATCGCAGTTGTGTACGCTCCCCACCCTTATATAATGGTAATATACACTACTATCGACTACGACAGTGCAGGGAAGAACATACCGTTCAGAACCATAGCACGTCTTACAAACGACCTTAATAAGGCGTTGTATGGAGAATAGGAGAGGGAATATGAATTCTGTAAAACTTATATTGTTGGGGATAGCACTTATATTGTTCGGTGGTGTATCGGCGTTTATAAACTCAATGTACGATATAGGAGAGGTAGTAGAAATAATCAGCGTATTTACACCGTTTTTGGGTATAATACTGTCGATAATAGGGGCAACGCAAAAGGACCGGTAATATTTAGTCGATTAAAAAGTTGAAAAAGGTATTGACAAACGGAAAAGGATGTAGTATAATTACCATTGCTGACGCCGGAATGGCGGAATTGGCAGACGCACGGGACTTAAAATCCCGCGGGGCTAAAACCCTGTACCGGTTCAAGCCCGGTTTCCGGCACCAATAGCTTACAGCTGGTGTTATAAACATCAATTTCATATATCAATATCGCGGGATAGAGCAGTCCGGTAGCTCGTCGGGCTCATAACCCGGAGGTCGTCGGTTCAAATCCGGCTCCCGCAACCAAAACGAAACAGCACCCAGTAGGGTGCTGTTTCATTTTGGTTCTGCCTTCGGCGGAGTGTGGGACTTGAACCTCCTGACCTCCGGTATCGAGGTACAAGGTCGCGTAAGCGACGTCGGGCGAATAACTTGCGACCTAAGCGAAAACGATTGATAATCGTTTTCGCTTAGGTTGACGGCACAAAGCAAGGAGCCGAAGGAGCGGGTGCGCGAGCGACGCGCGGCGACTATGCGACTGCCGAGTAAGGTCAGGAGTCAAACAACCCAATCGGGGGTCTTTGGGTTCCACCTTCGGTGGGGCAGGACTTGAACTTCATTTGACTCAGAGCTACCCGGAGTCATGGGCGAAGCGGAAAAAAGCGGAAAAAACAGGCAAAGGCGCTCGTCTCATTTCGAGACGGGCGCCTTATTTATTTATTTATTTAATCTTCAGTTGCATCCGTGATTGTGTTCGCGTCCGCGTCGATCTTTTTGCCGAGAAGCGTAGGAAGCTGCATCCCTGCCATTGTGAACACTTCGTCAAGAGGGGGAACGGATTTCATCATACCTGAAATAAAGTTTGCTGTTGAGGTCTTGCCGTCGGCGTTCTGTCCGCCATCCCATACTGTAACCTTGTCGATCTTGATGTTCTTGATAGCGTCAACTTGTACCTTCATAAGATCCTCGAGCTTGTCAGCAATAAGTAGTTTAAGGGCTGCGTCCGCATCTCCGCCCGCACTCTTAACTATCTCAGCAAAACCCGCAGCTTGTTTCTTTAGTATCTCCTCAACGCCTCGTGCCTGAGCTTCCATCTTTGCATATATAGCGTCTGCTTCGCCCTTAGCACGTCTGCGTGTCTGCTCAGCTTCTGCTTCAGCAGCAAGCTCAAGCTCTTTCTTTCTAGCCTCTGCGCGAACGATTATGTCCGCTTCAAGCGTTGCTTGCTCCTTGGAGCGTCTTGCCTGTTCTGCTGCTTCCTCTGCTGCATAGGATTCCTCTAGTGCCTTCGCAGCCTGGATCTTTTCTGCGGTGGTAGCTATTTTGAATGCTTCTGCCTCTTTTTCCTTAAGAGCTGCCTCGGACATAGCTACTCTCATCTTTGCCTCGTTTTCACCTTGAATAGCTACGGCATCTGCTTCGGATACCTTAATTCTTTGCTCCATCTTGGCGTTCGCCTCACCGATAGAACCCTCTCTATCCTGCTCAGCTACGCTCTTCTTAGCATCATTGATCGCTTTTGCCGCTGCTTCCTTACCAAGCGCAGCGATATATCCCGACTCATCACTGATATCTGTGACGTTTACATTGATAAGTCGCAGACCTATCTTCTTAAGTTCGGTTTCAACGTTCGAGCTTACTGCCGCAAGGAATTTGTCACGGTCTGTATTGATTTCCTCAATATCCATCGTAGCAATGATAAGACGAAGCTGACCGAAAATGATATCCTTGGAAAGCTCCTGTATCTCGGAGAGCTGAAGCCCGAGGAGACGCTCAGCAGCGTTTTGCATAACACCGGGCTCCGTGGAGATGCCTACGGTAAATCTCGAGGGAACGTCGATACGAATGTTCTGCCTTGAGAGCGCGTTTTTGAGATCGACCTGAATGGAAATGGGTGTCAGGTCCAGATAAGCGTATGACTGAAATACAGGAATTACAAACTCAGCACCACCGTGAATACATTTTGCACTGCGGTTTGTGCCGTCCTTGTTTTTGCCTATCGAACCATACACTACCATTATTTTGTCGGAAGGACACTTTTTGTACCTCGAACATATCCATGCTATAAAGGAAACAACTACCAAAACGATAGCACACACAAGAAAAATAATCATATTTCTTCTCCTTAATCTATATATTTTTTACTTTCTCTTAACTACAAGGTCAGCCTGACCGCTTACTCCGATTACAACTATTTCCGTGCCGGTGGGTATTGCCTCTGTTTCGTCGGTAACTGCATTTCTTTCGACGAATGTTCCTTGGAGCATTACTTCTACCTTGCCGGCGCTACTTCTTGACGGAGGGATAGTTAGGTATACCTTGCCGGACACTCCTATAGCGTTTCGATTATCGACGTTTCCATTGTTTCTCAGCTTCAGTATCGATCTGAAAAGAAAAGCGAGAATTGCCATCATTGCAAAACCGCTTATCAACGCTACTGAAAGCGTGATAGCGAGATGTATTTCCGCATCCTGCATAATAACGCCTACCCAACCGAACACTACCAAAAACGCGATTATTCCACGTAAGGTGAATATTCTCAATCCTTCGAGCCCAGATGAGTCCATCTCTCCGCTTGTGCCGTCCTCGCCAAACACGCCGTCAAGCGTATCGTCGGGCACGTCGCCTACACTATCTGCACTACTGTCTATACCGTCTCCATCGTCACCGACTCCTATAAGCATCATTATCGTTTGTATTAGCAGTACAAGCGTTGATGGAATTGCGATACAGTAAAATATTTGCGAAATAATGCCGAGGCCGTTCCACCATTCAATAAACATATCGATCTATCCTTTCATATAAAACTAAGTCTTAGCTGAGTGTCGAAAATATTTCGTTTCCCAACGCCTTAAGCTGTGAGGCTGTGTGGGCGTACGTCATTATTTTGAGTATCTTAATTAGCTGTTGCTTGGCGTTGGCCTCTTTCTCGGTAATTTCCTCGGTTGCTCGTACAGCCGCCTTGGTTATCGAGTTATCGTTATTTATGTTTATATTGCCGTCGGTTATCATATCCACATAAAGATGATATAGGTCATCGTCACCCTTAAGCTTGTCACACGTATCGTCGATAACGTCAACGATAGCCTCAATAAGAGAGCATATACGATCAATCTGTATCGCTTCACGAAGCATGTTAATAATCGCGATACGCGCAAACTGTTCTTTCGAATAGATTCTGTTTTTTGGAGAGCTGACAAAGCCGCGCTTTACCCAGTTTTGTATCATATACGGCTCGAGCCCGGTCATGACCGAAACTTGCGAAAGTGTTATTCCACCTGTTGCGAATATTCCGTCAAACAGTACTCTTGAAGCTCCCTTTTGGATATGAAGTGCTTCGATGGTGGTTCCAGGAAATGTTATCAGCATTTAGTCCCCCCCCCGTGTTTCTTTGCTGTAATTTGATTATATCACACGGTCACGTGATTGTCAAGAACAATCTTGTAATTTTTGCGTTTTCGGCATGATTAACGTTTTAGAAGGTTTGTTTTTGTGAAAAATGACAAATAGCGAGTTATTGTTTTTGCTGATGTGTTTTTTGCCGAGCACGGAAAAGTGCGCAGCGAGCAACATCATTTTGAGCGTAGGATAAAAACATCATATCGGCGATTAGCCGATACATCATTGGGAAAATTGCATCTTTTTCGGCACCTCTACCCAAAATGAAACAGCACCCAGTAGGGTGCTGTTTCATTTTGGTTCTGAAGTGTGGTTGGTGCTATGACCGACGGGTTATGAGCCCGAAGGGTCAAAACTCCGAAGCGCCGCCTGCGGCGGATGCAGCGAGGAGTTTTGGGTGCAGCGGTCGAAAAAATCAAGCACCCACGGATGCGCCAGGTTTTTTCGGGCACCGCAAACGGGCAATAACTCCGAAGCGCCGCATAGGGGTCCCCGAAACGAACAAAGAGAGTTTTGGGGAACACGTGACTGCGGCGGATACAGCGAGGAGTTTTGGGTTAAGTGATCGAGCCATCCCACGAAACGAACAAAGCTCGTTTTGAGAAGAAAATGAACTTGACAAGCTGAATACAACAAGATATAATGGAAACAATTAATAAAAAGGAGTTGATCGTTATGTCTGCAAATGTATATACCGCAAACAAATTACTAACAAAACTTAATACTGATAGGAGATATAATGATCAAACTACAAGGAAAAAGAAATTCAGCAATCGTTTTTGCTGACAAACTTGACAAGCCGACCAAAACACAGATATCCTCGCTGTTGCGTGAAGAAGCCTACTCCGATAGCAAGATACGCATAATGCCTGATACCCATTCGGGGAAACACGTTGCAGTCGGAACAACGATGACCGTATCAAAAAGAATCTCACCTGCCCTTGTGGGTGTTGATATCGGTTGCGGTATGGAGGTTGTGTTTTTGGCTGAGCGAGAGCTTGATTTGGAAAAGCTTGACAGTATGATACAGTCTCACGTTCCAAGCGGTGCAAAGATACACGACTTCCCTCTTGGATATTTTGACCTCGACAGCCTGATTTGCAAAGCTAATGTAGATCGAGAACGAGCGCTCCGCAGTCTTGGAACTCTTGGTGGAGGGAATCACTTTATCGAAGTAGACAGGACAGAAAGCGGTGGACTTGTGCTTGTTATTCATTCAGGGTCAAGGCAATTGGGAAGTGATGTTGCAAGCTATTATCAAGAGCAAGCGTACCGTTATCAATGCAAAAAGCAACGCAAACGCACAAGGCAAAGCTATTATGACGCAAAAGACACCGGGTCATATTACTTTTCTAAAGCTGAAAAGAGCGTTATTAAGGTAAAACGGGAAGAGTCAATTCTTGAAGGACGGCTTTTCGACGATTACCTCCATGACCTGGCTGTTGTGACTGCTTTTGCCGATTTAAACAGAAGAACTATTGCAGAGTTGATATGTACGCACATGGGACTTACCGTAACGGATAGGTTTTCGTGCGTTCACAATTACATTGATACAGAGCATATGATACTTCGCAAGGGTGCTATTTCTGCCCGTCTTGGCGAAAGGGTGATAATACCGCTTAATATGAGAGATGGAGCCGTGCTCGGGGTGGGTAAGGGAAACCACGATTGGAATTTTTCCGCTCCTCACGGTGCAGGACGTGCGTGCAGCAGAACAGAGGCTAAGTACTCTTTTACCGTCGAAGATTATAGGCGCCAAATGGAAGGAATATTCACGACAACGGCGAACGAGGGCTCCATTGACGAGTGCCCGATGGCATACAAATCTCCTGGGCGGATACTTGGTTTTATAGACGAAACAGTCTCGGATATTGAGATTATAAGACCGATATACAATTTCAAAGCTTGCTGATTGTTCTAAAAAGGTCATCGGTTTTCCGATGACCTTTTTCAGCACACATCTTTTTCGGGCACCGCAAACGGGCGGAGGGAAAAGAATTAGGGGAAGTAATATCATTGATTTTTAGTTAAAAGTTTGATATAATAACTTCAATCAACACTGCAAAGGAAAACAAATGAAGAAAACGATTATTAACAAACGTTGGATATTTTTTGTGTTGCTGTTTTTCATTCCGATTCTACTTGGATTTATGACTTTGGGCGAAGAAATCGGTATATCAATTGCAATTATTGCTCTTGGACTTATTTTAGTTTTAGGTTATGCTTTAATTATGCCAAACAGCTATACCTTTTCATCAGAAGGAGTTACCGTTAGATATTGCTTTGGTTTGAAAACATTTTTATCTTGGAAAGATGTTAACCATATCGAGGATCATTGCGACAAATGCTTTCCGTGGTGGCGTGAATATGAAATTGCATATTTCAAAACCAAGATACCTTTTCACGAGATAGCTTGTATTCCTAAAAATAAAAAAACAACGGAAATGATCCGTAAATACTATCATAAAACTATCGAAAAATATGGATAATTAGAAATGGCATACTTGATCTGATAAGAACCAAAATTACTCCGAGATTACGATGAATTTCAAAAAAGCAAATGAAAGACGGTGTAAAGATGAGAAACTTTGTAGGCTTTACCTCAAACGGTGAATATTCCGTTGGCTGCACAGGACAAACAGTTTATTTATATGACAAAGATGGCAAAGAGCTTGCAAAATTCAAGGATTTGAGATATGCTTATTCTCCTATGATTTCACCTGATGGAAAAATTTTTGTTGTGAAGTCAACGGAAGGTAGGCTTGCGGTTTATTCGCTTGAATCTTACACACTTATAAAAAAATTCCGTTTTTCAAAAGTTAACGGTTCGCAGGATGATAATTTTTGCTTTTCCCCCGACTGCACAGAGTTTTATAATATAGAACGACATATCGACAGTTGTAAAACTGCACTTTCCGTATATGATACATCAGATTTTTCTTTGAAGAAGAGAGTTCTATATAGTGATTACAATGTTGTTTTGAAGGCTATTGAATATAATTGCGAAGAAAACAGGGTATTCCTTTTGGGATACATGAGGGAACCTCAAAGTGGCGTTGCCTATAAATTCTTCGTTGGAGAGTTGGTAAAAGACAGTCTACAAAACATTGTTTATATAAGTGAAAAAGAGTATGGCTTTTATTTGGATTGTAAAAAATTTGAAATCTATTCTTCTGCAGTCACCGATTTGTATACTTTCGACGAAATAGAGAAAATCAGAAAAGCGAAACACTCCTTGGCAAATCTTTGGAAATATTATTCTAAATAGCGGCATCTTTTTTGGGCACCGCAAACGGGCGGAGTGTTCAAATCCTGCTGCTTGCATCGCTTTGGCAAACTCGATGCTTAGCTCCTTACAAATGCCCCAAGGTGTGTTACAGTATGATCGGAAAGGCGGTGGATTCGATGGAAAAAATACATATTTCTAATATCGTTGAGATTACCAAAGACAGGATTTATTACCGTGACGATAGAGAGGATGTTGTTTTTATCGAATTGGAACCTTGTGCAAACAGTTATGAGGTCGCGCACAAAATTACAAACCAATCAGAACGTAAATTGCGTTGCATTGGCGTACGCTGTTTTGGAGAATATGCATACTACGAGTTATACACAATAGGGCATATACAAATTTACATGAGCTTAAGATCAAATATTATAAAAAAACTAATTTCAAAAATATTCGGTTTTAATTTCCATGCGAAAGGTTTTCAACAATTTTATTCGATACAAAAGCAATTAAACAAAAACGGATGGACAACTTTGGATTTGACATAACAAATAAATAAGCGGTATCTTTTTTGCACAGAAACAGCACTCAAACAGGGTGCTGTTTTTCCTTTTGAAATTGTTGTGCTGAAGGTATTGACAAAACAAATGAAGTGTGATATTATACAGCCGAGCGATATATCGCTTGACGATATATCGCCAAACGATAATGTTAGAGGAGAGAATGCAATGAATACATATCCCGCTTTAACTGAAACGGTGTTTTATATACTGCTTTCGCTTTCAAAGCCTTTGCACGGGTATGCAATAATGCAAAACATTAAAACCATAACACAAGGCAGAATCAATATGGGCGCAGGCACGTTGTACGGTGCGTTAAGCGCTTTGGTAGAAAAAGAATATATAACCGAAGTAAAATCGAAAGATCCATCAAAACGTCTTTACGTCCGCACAGAGCTTGGAACCGAGGTTGTAGAAAACGAAATAAAACGCTTGAGTGAGTTGACCGAAAACGCAAAGCTTTACTTTAAAAACGGGGAGGTGGAGTTGTGCGTAACAGAAGAACAGTGTTCAAACCCTTTGTCGATCGAGAAAAAGAAGAAGCTTATCTTAACGTAATGAATAAGCAAGGCTGGAAGCTTTTATCAGTTCAATTCTCGTTTTACACATTCCAAAAAACCGAACCGAATAAATACAAAACGGTTTTTCATTTCACAAAGCGACAACAGCAAGCCGCATTTGTGCGAACCGTTACTGAATGCGGTTGCGATATAGCTCATCAATCAAACGAGGGGAAGCAAATATTGTTTTATATTAACGTACCTGTAGAATATGCAACCGTTGATTTTTTAACGGATAATCAAAGCAAGCTGGATTTCAAAAGGAGCTTAAACAACACCCGAAAACGTGAGCTGAGTATCCTGTTTGTCTGCTTTGTGGTTTTTTCGTTACTGCTTTTATATCCTTTTCCGTCTATTATAAAGATATTGTGTAATGCTCCGGAGGTGTTATTTGAAATTTTGAAAGACGACCCAATGGGGAGCATAACACTTGTCGGAATGATGATTTGTGATATTTGTTGCGGTGTGATGTGGGCGTATATTTTTAGATTATATTACCTGACAAAACGTGAGATAGAAGAGCTTTCAAATAAAATGAAGGTTTTTGAATAAAGGGATGATCTTTAGGTTTTTAAGAATGCCGGTACAGGCACAAACTAACCGTTAAATGAGGAGATAAAATGAAAACTTTTGAAAGAATCCTTGACTTTTTTCTTCTTTTGTTTGATATAGCGATATGTGTTTTTTTGTTGCCGCAGGCGTCGTATTTCTTAATAAGCAATCCCACTATTACTGATATGTATGAGGGTGACGGATGGTCGATGTTACCGGTCTGCGTTTGTCTTGTGGCAATAATTTTTTCCACCTTTTCATTTATCAGGATAGCGATAACCTACAACGAACCTTTAAGGGAACGCTTTTGGGAAAAGTGCGGAAGGCTCTCCCTTAAAAACAGATTTTTGTTTTTGGTAAGCCAACCGGAGTTTTGGATAAGGACGTTTATCATAGCTATAGTTTACATAGCCCTGCCGTTAAAATGGACGGCTAAAGCCTTGGCGGTTGTTACCGGAGCAGTAACTTCCTTCGATAAGCTAATTTGTCTTTCGGTTCTTTTACCCGTGCTTTTCACCGTGGCGGTTTTTGCCCATCTTTCTGCATATAAAGCGTGGGCTATAAACAAAAACCAAACAGCCTACGGCAAAAAAGAAGAATATAGGGAATATTTATTAGCAAGCGTGGCGTATTATGGCGGCTCAGTTATGTTTCTGATGATGTTGCCTGTAATTGCTCCCATTTTTATGGTCGTTTACTACTCTATTACTCTACGGATAATTGTATTGGCGGCAATTCTTATGTGCTCACCCTTCGTGTACAGGTTTTTTCGTGCCATATCAAAACGAAGAAAGTTTCTGGAACACCTTAAGCAAATGTGTGCGGAAAAGGGTTATATCCTTTCGGAAATACAATACCCTTACATTTCTTTATTTATGTTTTTGAAGGGTGAAAGCTTTAATATAACTATAGGAGAAAAGGTTTATTCCTGTGCACTTATTTCCACACGCAAAAGAAACTCCCCGATAGTTATATCGCCAAGCGGCGAGGTAGCGTTTATAAGCGTAATGAGTATACGCGGAGCTGTGATTCGTCAAAGAGAAACCACCTATAATTTCGGTTACGAATCGCAAAATCCTATAATTTTTATAGTCAATCCCGTACCGAAAAAAGTTTATACGGTTCAGCACGGAAAGCTCTTTGAGCTTGACAACGGTTCGGTGGTGGGAAAATACAAATTTTTTGCCGCATCGGGCTTTTTGCATGCGGCAGAGCTTGATGTGTTGGATAGATAGCGTAGGTGAGTCTCTGGTACATTGGAATCAGTTAGTATATGTTGGTGTATCTTTTTTGCCCAACCTATTCAAAACGAAACAGCATTCGGTATGGTGCTGTTTTTCGTTTTATAAAAATTGTTTGACACACGGGGGGGACAAAGCTATAATATATACATTAACATAACGGAGAATGAGATGAATAATATTATAGAAATAACAGACTTTACCGCACCTGAGCTGGACGTATATGCACGGTTAACGGAAGCTCAGCTGTTAAACAAAGAGTTTCCCGAAAAAGGCTTGTTTATAGCAGAAAGTCCAAAGGTTATCGAACGGGCTCTTGATGCAGGTTACGAGGCAGTTTCGTGCCTTATCGAGAAAAGGCATATCGAAGGGGAAGGGAAGCATATTCTTAGCAGAATAAAAGGTGTCCCCGTTTATTGTGCTGAATTTGATGTTCTGACCAAACTTACGGGATTTAAGCTCACCCGAGGTATGCTGTGTGCCATGAAACGGAAAAAGCTACCCTCTGTGGGTGAAATCTGTGAAAACAAAAGCAGAATAGTTATATTGGATAAAGTTATGAACCCGACAAACGTGGGTGCCATAATCCGCTCGGCGGCGGCCCTTGGAATGGATGCTGTTTTACTAACTCCAGGCTGTTCTGATCCCTTGTACAGGCGTGCAGCAAGGGTCAGTATGGGCACCGTGTTTCAGATAGATTGGACGTTTTTGGAAAGCGATAGCCTTGATGCAATAAAAGCACTTGGCTTCAAAACCGTGGCTATGGCACTTAAGGACAACACCCTCGACATAGGCAACCCCGGGCTGACAGCGGAAAAACGTCTTGCTATCATAATGGGAACAGAGGGCTACGGGCTTTCTGATGAAACTATATCCGGCTGTGATTTTACCGTAAAAATACCAATGCATAACGGCGTTGATTCGCTGAACGTTGCCGCCGCTTCTGCAGTAGCGTTCTATCAGCTTGGTAAGAATGCTTAATAAACCCACCGTGAGGTAAAGTTATGAAAAAGCATATTAAACGGCTACCCTTATACATTGTTACAGGTATTGTTGCAATATTATTAATTATATGGTGTGCGTCATTGATAAAGTGTGAAGTGTTAACTAGTAAGTATTTTGACGATTTTGAATACGCATACAAAAGCAACAAAATGATAGATAACGTGGAGTATTTCAAGGTTTTGAAATGCGACGGTGAAACTGCCGAGGTATATTATGTTTCTGACACCAACGGAGATATACTAAAGTTCAAAAAACAGGATAACGCTTGGGTCGAAACCGAATGGGAAACAGTGTGGTCCAAAAACGGAAGCGCATCCGATGTTGTCTGGCCATATTGGTGGCAGTTCTTTATTACGGGAGCATAAATATGAATGATATTTTTTCTGAAATTAATGGCAAAGATATAATCGTCCAAGCATTTGGGATTGAGCATTATGATGGAACGCTTATAGCAAAAATGAAATGTGTTGTCGAGGACGAAAAATTATATCTCATTGTTTTTCAAAATGTATCGAAAATCCGCATGACAGGGATTTTATATCCTTTTCAGATATGCGGCTTTGAAATTGTAGATTACAGCTCTCGCGGTTATCAAAGCGACTGTCGCTTTTTTGTCAACGATTATGAGGACGGAGCAATATCATTCTATTGTGAAAGCTTTGAAATTTACTATGAACATAGAAATTAAATAAAAAAGAGGTTTAAGTATGGCTAAAAAAGTATATGCATTTCATATCACCTATGAAGGTTTAGAAGATCGGATATGGCGAAAAATTGAAAAATATAAAGAAAATCGCAAAAAATGCCCCGCAAAAAGTATGTAAGGATACTATTTTAGATGCGTTAATATATGCTTCACTTCTCTATGGATACAAACGAAGATTTCTGAACAAGGGAGGAGCTGACCGGGAAGTGATTTTTTTTAATATGGTTAATTGGCAAATCGATGTAACGGCATTTTTTGCTCTTCTTTCGAGATAAAACCACCCGGGCAGGGTGGTTTTTTTGTATACAAAAAACAAAAACTCGGAAAACCGAGTTTTTGTAAAATCAATTAAAATGATATTTTAGCGGTCTAGCTTGTTTCCCCTCATCAGGTGTTTTTCATTATGACGCCTTCTATAATATCTGCCGCATCCTCACAGTAATCAAGGCAAGCCTCAAGGTCGTCATAAATCTGCATCCAGGTGATAAGCTTAAGGGTGTCCTTTTCGTTGCAGAACAGATCACGGATAAGCTGGCTGTAAAGATGGTCGCCATCGCTCTCAAGGGTGTTAACTTCAACAAGATGCTCCTTGATGGTCTTGGAACTCTTAAACTTTCTGAACTCTGCCATCGTTTCCTTAAGCCCTGCAGCACACTTAACGATAAGCTCGCTGAACTTAACGGCACCATCTCTTATCTCGGACGCATTATACATATAAATACGGTGCATAGCATCGTCAAGAGCATCCACGATATCGTCAAGCTTGGTAGCAAGCTCAATAATATCCTCGCGCTCGATAGGAGGAAGAAACTCGTGCATAAGATTCTTAGTCATCTCGTGCTTAGCCATATCGGCACGGTTTTCAATCTCGTGCATACCTTCAACCTGCTTTATAAAACCGGCTTGATTATAGCTTGTCAGTGAGCCGTGCAGATAGTCAGCCGCCTCGCAAATAGTATCAGCGGTTGCACAGAAAAAATCAAAATAGTTGTAATCCTTATTCTTATCTCTTGCCATTAT
Organism: Eubacteriales bacterium; assembly: GCA_045537905.1. Classification (GTDB taxonomy): domain Bacteria; phylum Bacillota; class Clostridia; order Oscillospirales; family CAG-382; genus SIG636. Next base: position 10,894 of record JAZSQJ010000054.1, on the reverse strand, counting down.
ATCGTCCTCCTAAAACAGAAGCTGAAACAGCTTAACCATCAAATAACCTAAAAGTCCACAGCCGGGGAAGGTAAGTACCCAAGCCAGCACCATATCTTTAACTACTGCCCAGTTAATGGCAGAAAGCCTTTTAGAAGCACCAACACCCATTATAGAGGTGGTCTTTGTGTGGGTGGTACTAACGGGAATGCCCGTAACGCTGGCAATCAGCAGACACATAGCGCCGCCCATATCAGCCGCAAAGCCCTGGTAGGTTTCAAGCTTAACCATATCCATACCAACGGACTTAATTATCTTATAGCCGCCGATGGAGGTACCAAGCGCCATTACCACGGAGCAAAGTATCATAAGCCAAGGCTCTATTTCATAGGTACCCGTAACCTCGCCGCCCTGCATAAGGGTGATACCAAGCATAAACACGCCGATAAACTTAAGACCGTCCTGAGCACCGTGCATAAACGCCATAGAAGCACCGCCTGCAATCTGTGCGCCCTTAAAGAACTTAACGGTTTTAACTCTATCCATCCGTCGGCAAATAGCCTCAATTATCTTAGTGGTCACAAAGCCCATAAGCAAACCTAAGCCGCTGGAAAGCACCAGACCTATAAGAACCTTAACCCATTCTGCCGCCACGATAGCGTCAGAAAAGCTGTTTTGCAAGGCGATAGCCGCACCCGTAAGACCTGCAATAAGAGCGTGGCTTTCACTGGTGGGGATACCAAAGGCCCAGGCAGCGGTTGCCCAGACAACGATAGCAAACAAAGCCGCACATAACGCCAGCGTAGCATCGGCAGAGTCTACGCCGTTGAAGTTTGCCATACTCATAATAGTGGTTGCAACCTCTTTGCTGACAATGGACATTACGAAAACGCCCAAAAAGTTAAACACCGCCGCCATAATAATTGCCGCCTTAGGCTTCATCGAACGGGTAGAAACACAGGTGGCTATAGCGTTAGGTGCGTCTGTCCAGCCGTTTACCAAAACAACGCCAAGGGTCAAAAGCACCACAACTATCATTGCGGGATTATCGATAATTTTACTTATAAACTCAGTAAAACTCATTATTCCTCTTCGTCCTTATCCTTTTCTTCGTCTGGCTTCTTTGTAACTCTTGCCAGCTCCAGGCGGTGGTTATCTACCTGCTCGCCCACAATTATAAGCTGTTCAGTTTCCAAAGTGAAGGTTGTGCCGTCCTCGGGGATAGCACCGTAAAGTCCAAAGGCGTAACCGCCCAGGGTGTCATATTCATCCTCGGGCAGCTCGATACCAAGCTCTTCGGCTATCTCGTCCAGCATAACGCTGCCCTTGATTAACCAGGTATCCTCGCTTACCTTTTCGATATCGGGTCTGATATCCTCCTCGTCGGGGTCGTCGTCAAAGTCGCCCATTATCTGACTAAGCAGGTCGGTCATGGTAACGATACCTGCAACACCGCCGTATTCGTCAAGCACTACGCCAAAGTGGTTGCGTATCTTTTTCATCTGCTTGAACAAAACGTCGGCCTTGATGCTTTCGGGTACGAAATGAGCGGGTCTTACCGCCTTTTTCATAACAAGGGCTTTGTTGTGTCTGTCTTTGATAGCAAAATAGTCCTTGGCGCACAAAACACCCTTTATTTCATCAACCGTCTCACCGCAAACGGGGTAGTAAGAAAAACGGTTTTCGATAATAGTCTTTTCCCAAACGTCCATACCGTCCTCCTCCCAAAGGAAGGCAACGTCGGTACGGTGGGTGGCAAACTCACTTACAGGCAGGTCGTCAAACTCAAACAGGTTGTGAATTATCTCGTTTTCGTCATCGTCGATAATACCCATCCTGGCACTCTCGTCCACCATCAGCTTAATCTCATCCTCGCTGGCTGCCTCCTCCGTCTCGTTGGGGTCAATCCCCATCAGACGCAGAATACCGTTGGTAGAAGCGGTAAGCAGCCAAACTATAGGTGCGGTGATAATTGCCACAAATCTCAAAAGGCCGGACAGGGACAAAGCCATCTTTTCAGCCTTTTTCATAGCAATACGCTTAGGAACAAGCTCACCGAACACCAGTGTTATGTACGAAAGCAGTATTGTGATAACGATAACGGCAAGGGAAGAGCCAACACTTGCAGGTATACCTATCTTTTCAAACAGGGGAATAAAATACACTGCAAAATTGTTAGCCGCAAAGGCACTGCCCAAAAAGCCTGCCAAGGTTATAGCAACCTGAATAACTGCAAGAAACTTAGATGAGTTTTCGGTAATCTTTTCCAGCCTGGCCGCACGCTTGTCGCCCTTTTCCTTAAGCTGGGCAATCTTGGCGTCGTTGACGGAAAGTACCGCAATCTCAGCACAAGCAAAAATCGCATTAAGCGAAATCATCGCAATTTGAAAAATTATCGGGCCTATAATGTCCAAAATAAAATCCTCCGTTAAATACATAAAATAATATTACATATAATAATTAACCTGTGATTAAAAGCGCATCAAAGCGCACGGGTATCAATCATAGGCACGAAGGATGGGCAAACGCCCGTACAAATACCGTTTTACCTTGTTAAAAGGTACAAAAAAGCTTAAATTGCATAAGTTGCCCGCCCCGGGGTCGCTATCGCTCATAAAACAAATTTCTCCTTTTCATAATAATTCAAGGTATTTTATACCTTAATTACATATAGGTGGTTAAAATATTATTAACAAGTTATGAATTTTACAAATATTTATTTAACAAATCTTAGGTTTTGCTTCGGGTTAGGTAAAAAAAGCGTTGACAAGTAGGAATATATGTGGTATAAATTAGATATAAATAAATTAAAATGAACATAATTAAGGTGGCAATGCCACTGTTATGGGGGAGTAATTCCGCACATCGTGTGGGGCAGGTCAACAGCATGACTATTTAGTCTGGTCTGTCATTAAAGGATGAGACTCATATACAGCGATGTATATGGGCTTTTGTTTTTATTAAGGAGGGTTTTTCTTGAAAGAGTACTTGAGAGACATTCCGCAGGTGATTAGTGAATGCGGAACGGGTGAAAACGGTCTCAGCGGCACCGAGGCGAAGGCAAGGCTGGAAAAAAACGGACCAAACAAGCTGCGTGAGGCAAAAAAAGTTTCTATTATCCGCCGCTTTTTTGCAGAGCTTGCAGACCCTATGATTATTATTCTGATAATAGCCGCAGCTATCTCGGCAGTAATGGCTTTCGTTGAAGAGGGCGAGGGCTTTGCGGACGTTATCATTATAATGGCAGTTGTTCTTATCAACGCCGTACTGGGCGTTGTACAGGAAAGCAAGGCAGAGGCGGCAATAGCCGCACTGCAGGAGATAGCCGCCGCCACCTCCAAGGTTCTTCGAGACGGTCACGTTGTTACCGTAAGGAGCGAGGAGCTTGTTGTGGGTGACGTTATCGTCCTTGAGGCAGGTGACTCCGTCCCTGCAGATGCCCGTATTATAGAAAACGCCAGCCTTAAGATAGAGGAGGCGGCACTGACGGGTGAGTCTGTGCCTGTAACCAAGCACGCCGACACGTTGCAGCTAGGCGATGCGGCAGATATCCCTCTGGGCGACCGTAAGAATATGATGTATATGGGCAGCACCGTGGTATACGGCAGGGGCAAGGCGGTTGTAGTAGCCACGGGTATGGATACCGAGATGGGTAAGATAGCCGATGCACTTACGGCGGCAGAGGATGAGGAAACCCCTCTCCAGAAGAAGCTTAACCAGCTCAGCAAGGTTCTTACCGTTCTTGTAATCGTAATTTGTGTAATAATTTTCGGCATCCAGCTGCTCCGTGCAGGTACGCTTAACGTGGACGTGGTTCTTGATACCTTTATGGTAGCGGTAAGTCTGGCTGTTGCGGCAATCCCCGAGGGGCTTGCGGCGGTGGTTACCATAGTGCTGGCAATAGGCGTTACCAATATGTCAAAGCGTAAGGCAGTTATCCGTAAGCTTACAGCGGTGGAAACCCTTGGCTGTACCCAGATAATCTGCTCCGACAAAACGGGTACCCTTACCCAGAACAAAATGACCGTGGTGGAGACCTATACAGAGGACGAGGCGCTTCTTGCCAACTCTATGTCTCTGTGCAGTGACGCTACCCAGGGCGAGGACGGGGAAGCAGTGGGCGAGCCTACGGAGTGTGCGTTGGTTAACGCCGCCACCAAGGCAAACCTGCCTAAAGCAGAGCAGTCCCGTCTGTTCCCCAGGATAGGGGAGGCTCCCTTCGACTCTATGCGTAAGATGATGTCTACCGTACACAAAACGGCAGAGGGTGTTATAGTTCAGTACACCAAGGGGGCTCCCGATGAGGTCCTTAAAAAGTGTACAAAGGCGTATATGGGCGGTAAAATGGAGCCTATGACCGAGGATATAAAGGCAAAAATCCTTGCCGCCAACAAGAATATGGCAGACAGAGCCCTCCGTGTGCTTTGTGCGGCAATGCGTATCTGGAGCGAGGCTCCCACCTCCTTTGAGCCTGAGTATCTGGAAAACGAGCTTTGTTATATCGGACTCAGCGGTATGATAGACCCTATCCGTCCCGAGGTTAAGGACGCTATAGTTAAGTGCGGCGAGGCGGGTATCCGCCCCATAATGATAACGGGCGACCACAAGGACACCGCCGTTGCAATAGCAAAGCAGCTGGGTATACTGAGTGACAGCTCCGGGGCGATAACGGGTGCCGAGCTTAATGAGTTTTCCGACGAGTATCTGTCCGAGCATATAGGCGACTATTCCGTATATGCCCGTGTTCAGCCCGAGCATAAGGTGCGTATAGTAAACGCATGGCGTGCCAAGGGTAGAATAACCGCCATGACCGGTGACGGTGTAAACGACGCTCCCTCTATAAAGAGTGCGGACATAGGCGTAGGTATGGGTATCACAGGTACCGACGTTACCAAGAACGTAGCCGATATGGTATTGGCTGACGATAACTTTGCCACCATAGTTTCTGCCGTTGAGGAAGGCAGACGCATATATGATAACATAAGGAAAGCAATCCAGTATCTCCTGTCCTCCAACCTTGCAGAGGTATTTGCTATATTCATAGCAACCCTTATAGGCTTTACCATTCTGGAGGCTCCTCACCTGCTATGGATTAACTTGGTTACCGACTCTATTCCTGCCCTTGCATTGGGTATGGAAAAGGCGGAGGGCGATATAATGCGCCGCAAGCCCCGTGACGCCAAGGACGGCGTATTTGCAGGCGGTATGGGGTTTGACGTGGTATTTCAGGGTGCGGTGGTTGCACTTCTTACCTTGACCTCCTACTTCATAGGTCACTTTATGGATACGGGCAACTGGAATATCGAGACCAACGAGGTAGGTATGACTATGGCGTTCCTCACCCTGTCTATGGTAGAGATAATCCACTCCTTTAATATGCGTTCCCGCAGAAAGAGTGTTTTCGCCCTCCATACTCACAACGGCGTGCTTTGGGGTGCAATGGCACTGTCCCTTACCCTTACAACCCTTGTTGTTTTCGTACCCTTCCTGCAGGAAGCCTTTGGCTTCTACGGCGGACTTACCTTTGCAGAGTACGGCGTAGCACTCCTTATCTCCTGTGCGATACTTCCTATTATAGAGCTTACCAAGTATATCCAGCGTAAGATAGGCAAATAAACAATATGTATTAAGGGGGCTGTCTTGAATCGTTCGATTTGAGACACCCCTTAATAAATCTGTTTTCTTATACATCCTGCACAAAACCGCAAACGATAAATTGTTAAAGGCTCTAAAATGTGGCTAATTCTATTTACACAGCAAAGCTTTTATGATAACATTAAAAGGTCATTAAAGATTGCAGTGGAGGACTATTATGAAAAGGTTTATTTCTGCTTTTCTTGCCCTGGTGCTTAGCTTGTCGGTTTGCACCTTTTCGGCAGTAACACCCGTATCTGCGGCTACATATAAAAGTGGCGCAAACTCAGCATCTTCTTCTTATAAAGGCAGTAAGTATTACGCTAATTTCCAAAAAATCGCCTTGACAGGTGATGGCAGAACCGACGTTATTGCTATCGCTATGTCACAGGTGGGATACCTGGAAAGCAATAGCAACGGTTCCTTTGCGGGTACCACCGCAGGTAGCGGCAACTTCACCGAGTATAACTATAATATGGGCGATTGGGGCAGCGGTTACGCTTACGAATGGTGTGCAACCTTCTGTTCCTGGGCTCTTTTGCAGTCGGGCTGTACCAATCAAAACTCTATGGGTGCGTGGTGCCGTAAGTATAAGTACACCAACAGTGCATATATCTGGCGTGAGGTTGGCTGCGGTCACTGGGCAGACCAGCTAAGATATTACGGATACTTCAAATACTCCAAGTATCACGGCGGTACCTACGCTCCCCAGACGGGCGACCTTATATTCTTCACTTGGGATAGTGCAAAAACAAACGAGGACCATATAGGTCTTGTTGTATATTCCGACAGCAGCTATGTTTACACTATAGAGGGTAACACCAGCGACCAGGCAGGTCTTGTTTTCGCAGGTGGCGGCGTGTTCTTCAAAAAGTACGCTCTGGATTACAAGTACATATGCGGCTACGGTGTTTTGCCCTACAAAACCAACTCCTCTGCCCTCAAGATAGACTACAGCGGCGCAAAGCCCAGTCTTGGCTACTACGTAAATCCTACCGCTGTTAAATACTTATACACCACCGAAACGGGCTCTACCTATAATGTTACCATTCCCCGTTTCTCTATGTTTGAGGTAACAGACGTATGCTCCAACGGCAGACTTAAGGTTAAGTACACCTCGGGCTCCACTACCTATACAGGCTATGTTCTCAACAATTCTGACCGTGTCGTTCAGATAACGGCTACCGCCCCTGCACAGGTTACTATGGAAAAGGGACAGTATAAGATGCTTGGCTCAGTTGCCCTTCGTGCTTCAGCCTCCTCTTCTGCTACCACTCTCGTTACCGTACCCACGGGTGAGCAGCTTTCCGTTACCAATGTGGTAGACGACGTTTACGGCTACACCCAGTACGGCGATTATATAGGCTATATCAAGCTGGACAGCCTGGTTCAGCGTGTAGGTGCAAATGACCTTACAAGGGTTGCCGCCTTTACCTGTTCTACTCTCAGGTATGCGGATAACGACTACGTGGTTTCCTGGAACGATATTCCGGGTGCAGCAGGCTTTGGCTGTAAGGTTATACAGCTTAACGGTCAGCCTGACCCCGGTAACACTGACGAGGCAAACAACGGCGTTGTCCTTTATGACAGTACCTCTACGGTTACTCAGGCTGTTTCCGTAACCATACCTGCCGCAAACATAGAAAACGGAAAATACCTTAAAATAGCGGTTAAAACCACCTATCCCGGTGCAAGCACCTGGAAAACTATGTATGTTACCCCTGTAAACATACCCTTTACCGATGTAGCACCCGACTCTTGGATGTACGGTCCTATTGAGTATTGCTACAACAACGGCCTAATGAACGGCGTCAGCGACAACAAGTTCAGCCCCAGCGGTGAGGCTACTCTGGCTATGCTGGTCAAGACTATGCACAAGATAGCAGGCTCTCCCGATGCAAGCGAAAACGCCGTTATGCCTTACGAGGGACTTAATACTAACAGCTACTATTACGGTGCACTGCTTTGGTGTGTGGAAAACGGTATAATCCGCCCCTCCGAAATTCCCAGCTTCTCTGCAAACACAGTAATCACCCGTGAAGATGCTGTGCTGTACTTCTACCGTATGACAGACAGAATAGGCAAAAACGATAAGAAGCTTGTAGACGGCATCCTTGATGGATATACGGATGCAGACTCCATCAGCGAGGAGTGTGCAGTGGCTATGCAATGGGCAGTGGGCAAGGGCTTGATATCGGGTAACGGCGGTGCTCTTAATCCTCAGGGCAACACAAACAGAGCGCAGCTTGCCACCTTCCTGGCGGGCGTGGATAAGTTTGTAAAAACCACAAGCCAGGTGTATAACCCTCTTACCAAGGGCGACCTTGATAACAGCGGCTCTGTAAACACCAGCGACTATATCAACCTTAAGCTTTATCTCAAGGGTCTCGGTTCCATATATACCACCCTGCTTGAGGCGGCGGATGTGGACGACGACGGCTATATAAGCACTACGGACTATGTTTCACTGGCGGATATGTTAAAGCATTAAAAAATATATATAACGGGGCTGTAAAAACAAGTTTTTTACAGCCCCAATTAAGTTTTATCCTTAAAATTTATACAAAAAGTAAACTCCCTGTTTACTTTTATTTAATATCTGTGTAGTATTTTATTAAAAAATCTCTTTGGAGGCTTTATGGTATTTGTAGCAAGCTGCCTTTTTGGTATGGAAAAATTTGTTGCCGACGATATCGATGCGTTGGGATATAAGCGTCTTGAAACTATAGACGGCAGGGTAGTGTTTGAGGCACCCGAGGATGCGGTTGCCCGCTGTAACGTCAACTTCCGCTATGCAGAGAGGCTGTTTATCCGTGTAGCCGAGTTTGATGCGTATAGCTTTGAACAGCTCTTTGAGGGGGTAAAGGCAGTAAACTGGGCGGACTATATAGGTAAGTACGATGCTTTTCCCGTAAAGGGTCACGCCATAAAGTCCAAGCTGTTTTCCATTCCCGACTGTCAGCGTATAGTTAAAAAGGCGGTAGTAGAGAAGCTGAAGCAAAGCTATCACGAAAGCTTTTTTAAGGAAAGCGGCGCTACCGTACAGATAGAGTTTTTTATTCTCAAGGACAAGGCGTCTATAATGATAGACACCTCAGGCGTGGGACTTCACAAGAGAGGCTACCGTCCCGTATCCAACGCCGCACCCCTGCGTGAGACCCTTGCGGCGGCACTGGTAACGATGTCCCGTCCCAGAGAGGGTGTTCTTACCGTTGACCCTATGTGCGGCAGCGGTACTATTCCCATAGAGGCGGCGTTGCTTTGCACCAACACAGCTCCCGGTATAAAGCGTAGCTTCCTGGGGGAGGGTTTGCCCTTCCTTGATAAGGCTATGTGGCAGCAGGCAAGGGAAGAGGCTATGTCAAAAATCAGGAAATGGGACGGAGGCTTTTACGGCTTCGATATCGACCCCGACTGTGTGGAGCTAAGTAAACAAAACGCCAAGCGTGCAGGCGTGGGCGGCATAGTAAGCTTTGCCGTAGGTGACGTGCGTAAGTTCCGTTCACCCGTAGAGGGTGCAAGGGGTACGATAGTAACCAACCCTCCGTATGGCGAGCGTATGGGTGAGAGGGCAGAGGTAGAGCTTTTGTACAGAGATATGGGCAAAGCGTTTGCGGCATCGGTGCCCAACTGGCAGATATACGTTATCAACAGTAACGAAACCTTCCCTCGTTGCTTTGGCAGAAAGGCAGACAAAGCCCGTAAGCTGTATAACGGTATGCTTCCCTGTACCTTTTACCAGTTTTTCAAAAAGCAAGGCTAAAGAACAAAAATGCCTTAAAAACACCAAAATCGGTAGTAATTTTACATTAAAACACCTTGATTTTTTTGGTAAAATGTGCTAAAATTACAACTTGAAAAGTATAAATTCAATCAGGAGGATATTATTATGACTATCAGACCTTTAGCAGACCGTGTTGTTATAAAGATGGTAGAAGCTGAGGAAACTACTAAAAGCGGCTTAATACTTGCAGGCAGCGCTAAGGAAAAGCCTCAGGTAGCCGAGGTTGTTGCAGTAGGCCCCGGAGGACTTGTTGACGGTAAAGAGGTTGTTATGTGTGTAAAGGTAGGCGATAAGGTGCTTACTTCCAAATACTCAGGTACCGAGATTAAGTGTGACGGTGTTGAATATATCGTTGTTAAGCAGTCTGACATTCTTGCAGTTGTAGAGTAATCCTAGGAGGTATTTCATAATGGCTAAGGTATTAAAAACAGGTGTAGAGGCAAGAGAAGCGCTTGTTAGGGGCGTTGACACTCTTGCTAACGCAGTTAAGATAACGATGGGTCCCAAGGGTAGAAACGTTGTGCTGGACAGAAAGTACGGCGCACCCCTTATCACTAACGACGGTGTTACCATCGCCAAGGAAATCGAGCTGGATGACCCCTTTGAAAATATGGGCGCACAGCTTGTAAAAGAGGTTGCTACCAAGACTAACGACGCCGCAGGTGACGGTACTACTACCGCAACTCTTCTTGCCCAGGCGTTTGTAAGAGAGGGTATGAAGAACGTTGCCGCAGGTGCAAACCCCATGATACTCAAAAAGGGTATAGATATGGCAGTTGATGCCGCTGTTAAGTATCTTGTTTCCTCTGCCCAGAAGGTAAACGGCAGCAAGGATATAGCAAGGGTAGGTACGGTTTCCTCCGGCGACGAGATAATTGGCGAGCTTATTGCTGACGCAATGGAGCGTGTTACCTCTGATGGCGTTATCACCGTTGAGGAAAGCAAGTCCTCCGAAACGGGCTGTGAGGTTGTTGAGGGTATGCAGTTCGACCGTGGCTACATCTCTCCCTATATGGTAACCGATACCGATAAGATGGAGGCTGTTCTTGACGACGCTCTCGTTCTTATAACCGACAAAAAGATTTCTAATATACAAGAGGTTCTTCCTCTCCTTGAAAAGGTTGTACAGGCACAGAAAAAGCTTCTTATCGTTGCCGAGGACGTAGAGGCAGAGGCTCTCTCTACCATTATCGTAAACAGACTCAGAGGCACCTTTACCTGCGTTGCAGTTAAGGCGCCCGGCTTTGGTGACAGACGCAAGGATATGCTTAAGGATATCGCTATCCTTACAGGCGGCGAGGTTATCTCCTCCGAGCTTGGTCTTGAGCTTAAGGATGCCACCCTCAGCCAGCTTGGCAGCGCAAGACAGATAAAGGTTGATAAGGAAAACACCACTATCGTTGGCGGTAACGGCGACAGTGCCGCTATCAAGGCACGTGTTGCCCAAATAAGGGCCGCTATCCAGACCACTACCTCTGATTTTGACAGAGAAAAGCT
>JAZSQJ010000013.1:0-31304 GCA_045537905.1 Eubacteriales bacterium | reverse complement strand
TTCTACTTTATAATGAGTATATTTTATTCTTTTTCGTGCTCTGTGCCTTTGTCAGCGGTCTGACGCCTCTCTCAAAGGGAGGCGTCTTTGTTTTCGGGTGTAAACGACATCCCAATATACGGTAAAACAATACGGGTAATTTGTAGGGACCGGCGTCCTCGACGGTCCTAAGCGTAGCGATTAAATAAAATGCAGTAGTGTGTCAGCTTGTCACAAACGGTAAAGGTGCACTTGTGTATATTGTTTTTGCTTAAACCCTCTCGGTTCTGTCCATAATAGATAAAAAAGGGAGGAAAGACAATGGCAGAAAAGACGGATAAGAATTTAGAGGCGCCTACCTCGGAGGCGGAGGCAGCGGCGGCAAAGGCGGAGGGGCTTGGCGGTATGACTATGTATACGGGCAGGGGTGTCATCCACGCTCTTATAATAGCAGGTCAGATAGAGGGGCACTGCGAGGCGCCTACGGGGGCGAAATCCACCAACTACGAGCAGTGTATACCCACCCTTGTGGCGGTAGAGGAAAGCAGGGAGGTGGAGGGACTGCTGGTGCTGATAAACACCATAGGGGGCGACGTGGAGGCGGGTCTTGCCATAGCGGAGCTTATATCGGGGATGAAAAAGCCAACGGTGTCCCTGGTGTTGGGTGGCGGTCATTCTATAGGCGTGCCTCTGGCGGTGTCTGCAAAAAAGTCCTTTATAGTACCCACGGCTACTATGACGATACATCCTGTACGGACAACGGGGCTGGTAATAGGCGTACCTCAAAGCTTTACCTACTTTGAGAAGATGCAGGACAGGATAATAGAGTTTATAGTAAAAAACTCCCACGCCAGCCGAGGCAGGCTTAAACAGCTTATGCTGAGCACGGACGAGATGACGACGGATATAGGCACGGTGCTGGACGGAGCCGGGGCAGTAAAAGAGGGTCTGATAGACGCAGTAGGAGGATTGGGCGACGCTCTGGATGCACTCCACGATATGGCAAAGGGAAAAAGAACGAAAAAGGGGCAAAAATAAAGGAGAAAAAAGCAAAAAAGCTATTGACACGGCAAAGGTTTTGTGGTAAACTCTCAAGTGCCGCATGTAACGGGCTTTTTAAGTGTGCCTTTTTACACACGCCCTCATACAGCGAGACATATAAGAAAGGTGGGTACTTTTCGTGTTTGCAATAGTTGAAACCGGCGGTAAGCAGTATAAGGTTAGCGAGGGTGATATCATCTTCGTTGAAAAGCTTGATGTTGCCGAGGGTGAGACCTATACTTTTGAAAAGGTATTGGCATTCTCCGGTGCAGAGGGTTTTGTTGTAGGTACTCCTACAGTAGACTGCAAGGTTACTGCTAACGTTGTTAAAAACGGCAAGGGCAAGAAAGTGCACGTTATGCGCTACAAGTCCAAGAAGAACGAAAAGAAGCATATAGGCCACAGACAGCCTTATACAAAGCTTCAGATAGTTTCCATAGCTTAGTGTTATGGTAAAAGCGTCGTTTATCGGACGCAGCGGAGCTTTAGAGGGTTTCCGTGTGTGCGGACATTCCGGTTATGCAAGGGCAGGGCAGGACATAGTTTGTGCCGCTGTCAGTGCGATGACCATGTATACCGTTAACCTGCTGACGGAGGAGCTTGGGCTTCCCTGTGCTTTGGATGTGGACGAGGAGAGTGTTACGATAGCGCTTTCCCTGGAGCAAGCATCTGAGCTTGGCAGCAGGATACTGGCGGCCTTCAGAAGGGAGCTGCTGGCGTTAGCGGAGGAATATCCGCAAAATATTCTTGTAAAGGAGTAGTAAAAATGCTTAGAATATCCATACAGTTTTTTGCACATAAAAAAGGCGTTGGTTCTACCAAGAACGGTAGAGATTCCGAGTCTAAGCGTCTTGGTGCCAAGAGAGCAGACGGTCAGTTTGCTAAGGCTGGTAACATCATCGTTCGTCAGCGCGGCACAAAGATTCATCCCGGTAACAACGTAGGCAGAGGCAAGGACGATACGTTGTTTGCACTTGCAGACGGTATAGTTAAGTTTGAGCCTATGTGCGGCGGCAGAAAAAAGGTAAGCGTTTATACCGAAGCTGCAGCAAAATAGCATAGTTTATATCAAAAAGGGGTTTATCGGGCGTTAATACCGCCTGACTAAGCTCCTTTTGTTTTTTTATCCCACGGGAGGAGGAATACGCATATGATAGATAAAGTGGCGATAACCATAAAAGCAGGCAAGGGCGGCGACGGTGCCGTGTCCTTCCGCCGTGAAAAGTACGTTGCCAAGGGCGGTCCCGACGGTGGTGACGGCGGCAAGGGCGGTAACGTTGTTTTTGTGGTTGACGAGGGTACAAACACCCTGCTGGACTTCAAAAACCGCCGTAAGTTCAAGGCACAGGACGGCGACAACGGGCAGGGCAGAAAGTTCAGCGGAAAAAGCGGAGCAGACCTTAAGATACCCGTACCCCGCGGTACGGTAATCAAGGATATGGAGGGAAGGGTTATCCACGATATGTCCGACGGTCAGCCTTATATCGCCGCAAAGGGCGGCAGAGGCGGCTGGGGCAACACCCATTTCGCCACCGCTACAAGGCAGGTGCCCCGTTTTGCCAAAAACGGCTACGAGGGCGAATACAAGGAAATAGTGCTGGAGCTTAAGATGCTTGCAGACGTAGGTCTGGCAGGTTTTCCCAACGTGGGTAAATCCACCCTGCTTTCCAAAATATCGGCGGCAAACCCCAAGGTAGCCGACTATCATTTTACCACCCTTTCTCCCAATCTGGGCGTAGTAAAGGTTTACGAAAAGGCGTTTGTGGTAGCCGATATACCGGGTCTGATAGAGGGCGCCTCTGACGGACTGGGTCTTGGCCACGACTTTCTCAGACACATAGACCGTTGCAGGCTTATACTGCATATATTTGATATATCCGCCTCGGAGAGGGAGGACCCTCTGGACGACATCAAAAAGATAAATGCAGAGCTTAAGAAGTACAGCCCTGCTCTCGCCTCCCGTCCCCAGATACTTGTAGCCAACAAGATAGACACAGGCTACGAGAAGGAGACCCTTGCACGCATTAAACGCTATGCGTCACGTAAGGGTCAAAAGGTTTTCCTTATGTCGGGTCTTACGGGGGAGGGCGTAGGGGAGCTGATGAAATACACCTCAGAGCTTCTTGACACTCTGCCTCCTCTCACCAGCTACGAGAGCGAAATAGTAGAGGTACAGGATATAGACTACACCGACCGTAGCGTAGAGATAAAGCGTGAGGGTGACACCTTCCACGTATACGGCGACTGGATTAAGCGTGTTTGCGGCGGTGTAAACTTTGACGATAGAGAATCCCTTATGTTCTTCCAGCGTGTGCTTAAAAACAGCGGCGTAATAGAGGCGCTGGAAAAAGCAGGCGTTAAGGATGGAGACACGGTTGAAATATACGGCATAGAATTTGATTTTGTTTTATAAACAAGGACGGTACCAAAGATATGAGATTAATTAACAAAGCGTATTATTATCAGGGCAACGTATATGAAAGTCCCGAGGAGCTGCTTCTGGCAACGGGCAAAAGCGGCTCAAGGAAAAACACCCTTTCCTACCGAATACTCAACGCCCATAACACAGGCAGTGAGGATAAGCTTAGGCTTCGTTTTGACGCTATGGCATCCCACGATATCACCTACGTAGGTATTATTCAGACAGCCCGTGCAGGCGGTCTGGAAAAGTTCCCCGTACCCTACGTACTGACCAACTGTCACAACAGCCTTTGTGCCGTTGGCGGCACCATAAACGAGGACGACCACGTGTTTGGTCTGTCTGCGGCAAAAAAATACGGCGGTATCTTCGTACCACCGCACATTGCAGTTATCCATCAGTATATGAGGGAGTGCTTTGCCGCACCCGGTAAAATGATACTCGGCTCCGACAGCCACACCCGCTACGGTGCTTTGGGCAGTATGGCTATAGGTGAGGGCGGTCCCGAGCTTGTAAAGCAGCTTCTTTGCCGTACCTATGATATAGACCGTCCTGCTACCGTTTGCGTGCACCTTACGGGTAAGCCCTCCCACGGTGTAGGCCCCCAGGACGTGGCGCTTGCCCTTATCAAAGAGGTGTTTAATAACGGCTTTGTAAAGAACAAGGTTATAGAGTTTGTAGGCGAGGGTATAGAGGGTCTCAGCGTCGATTACCGTAACGGTATAGACGTAATGACTACCGAAACCACCTGTCTTTCCACCGTATGGGAAACCGATGATAAGGTTAAGGACTACCTTGCCGCCCACGGCAGAGCAGGGGAATACAGCAGGCTTAAGATAGAGGAGCCTGCGTTCTACGACGGACTTATAGAGCTTAACCTTTCCGAAATAGAGCCTATGATAGCTTTGCCCTTCCATCCTGCCAACGTTTACAGCATTAAGGAGCTTAATGCAAACGCCGCAGATATACTGAGAGAAACCGAAAAGAGTGCGGTAGACCTGTTTGGCGGCAGAGTAAGCTACAGCCTTACCGATAAGCTTATAGACGGTAAAATCCACGTACAGCAGGGCGTTATCGCAGGCTGTGCAGGCGGTATATACGAAAACCTTGCGGCGGCTGCGGCTATACTTAAGGGCGGCAACACAGGCAGCGGCGCCTTCTCCCTTTCCGTATATCCTGCAAGCCAACCCGTATACCTTTCTACTATCGGTAACGGTATACTCCGCACCCTTGCGGAGAGCGGCGCAGTAATAAAAACTGCCTTCTGCGGTCCCTGCTTCGGTGCAGGGGACGTACCTGCCAACGGTGCCCTCAGCATAAGACACAGCACGAGGAACTTCCCCAACCGTGAGGGCTCTAAGCCCGGTGAGGGTCAGATATCCTCCGTTGCCCTGATGGACGCCCGCTCCATAGCGGCAAGCGCCAAAAACGGCGGTATACTTACCTCTGCGGCAGAGGTGGATTATGACGAAAGCGTACCTGCTTATCAGTACGACCCCACCGTTTACGAAAGCAGAGTATACAGTGGCTACGGCAAGGCGGAAAAGGACGCAAGCCTTGTGTACGGCCCCAATATTGCCGATTGGCCTCAGATGCAGCCTCTTTGTGACGATATGCTTTACAAGGTAGTTGCTTATATAACCGACCCTGTTACCACCACGGACGAGCTTATCCCTTCGGGTGAGACCTCCTCCTACCGTTCCAACCCCGAAAGGCTTTCCCAGTTTGCCCTTTCCCGCAAGGTGCCCGAATACGTGGGCAGAGCCAAGGCGGTAAGGGAAGCGGAAAGAGCCCGTGTAGAGGGTAAATCCACCGTAGAGGCACTGCCCGAGCTTGCCGAGGTTTACGCCGCTATTGAAAAGGCAGGCGTAGCTATCGACAAGGCAAGCACAGGCGTTTACAGCCTGGTTTACGCCAACAAGCCCGGCGACGGTTCTGCAAGAGAGCAGGCGGCATCCTGCCAGCGTGTCCTTGGCGGCGGTGCAAATATAGCCGAGGAATATGCAACCAAGCGTTACAGAAGCAACCTTATAAACTGGGGTATGGTACCCTTCACCACCGAAAACAAGGCAGACTTTGACTGCGGTGACTACATCCTTGTAAAGGGCATCCGTAAGGCTATTGAAAAGGGCGACAAGGATATAGAAGCTCTCGTTATTAAGGGGGATAAGGTAAGCAAAACCACCCTTATTATGCCTGCTTTAACCGACGACGAAAAGCGTATAATAGCAGAGGGCTGTCTTATCAATTACTACCGTAAATATTAAGTAATATTAAGCAAAAACGCTTTCAACCAGCTTGTTGCACTCTACGGGTGAGTATCTCCAGTAGTCTATGTGGCCCTGCTTGATAAAGTAGTTTATAGGCATAGGCTGACCGTCGGCAGGGTAGGTGTCAATTATCACCAGCTTTATCTTCATCTTGTCACGGATAATGCTTTTGATATAAACGGCGGCGCTTTTTCCCACCTCAACGCCCTCCTTGTATTCGGCAAGTCCGGCAAGGTTAGGCGTCAGCTCTACGAATACGCCGTAGCTTTCTATACTGCGTATAATGCCTGCGGCGGTTTGCCCCGCACTGTAAAGGGCGGCGTTTTCCTGCCAGGTGCCAAGGAGCTCCCTGTGAGAAAGGCTTATGCGTCCACTGCCCAGGGAGGGTGTTTTAACCACCACGTTTATGTCCTGTCCCGGGTGCAATCTGTCTTTGGGATGGGCAATGCGTGACACGGAGAGGGTGTCTATAGGCAGCAGGGAAACGATACCGCAGCCCACGTCCACAAAGGCACCAAAGGCTTCCATATGGGTTACTCTCGCCTCTATAACGTCCCCGGGGGAAAGGGCGTCTATGTAGTATCGCATACACTCCATCTGGGCGGCACGCCTTGATAAAAGAAGCTTTATTTCGCCGTTTTCATAGTGAAGCTGCTTTATCTTAAAGCAAACGGGCTTACCTACACGGCTGATGATGGCAATATCCTTGGGACGCTCCTCACCACGGGTGTAAACACATTCCTCACGGGGGATGATCCCCGAGTATTGACCCAGCCTTACGTGCAGGTTGTGGTTGTTATCGCAAAGGGTGCAAAGCCCCTCCAGTATAGTGCCGTCTACAAAGGCCCTCTCCAAAGCGTCAGGGGTGGAGGTGGCGTTCCTGTTAGCGGCAGAGTATATAAGTTGCCCCTCGGGCAGATACAAATTTTGTTTCATCACTATGTCTTCCTTTCCTTTTTGTTTCATATTTATGTGCAGGGAGGGGAGGGTAGAACAATAAAATATGCAAGGAGAAAAATATGCTTACAAAGCTTGCGGAAATAGAGAAAAAATACGAAAAACTAGAGGAAAGTCTATCCGACCCCGCAATAATCAGCAATATGGATACCTATACGGCAACTATGAAGGAGTACAAGGCTCTTGAGGACGTGGTTGCCAAGTACAGGGAGTACAAGGTGGCAGAGCAAAACTTTAAGGACGCCGAGGAGCTTCTTCGTGAGTCTGACGACCCCGAGATGAAAGAGCTTGCCTCCGAGGAGTACAGCACCGCCAAGGCTGATATGGAGCGTTTTACAGAGGAGCTTCGTTTCCTTCTGCTTCCCAAGGACCCCAACGACGATAAGAACGTTATTATAGAAATCCGTCAGGGTGCAGGCGGTGAGGAGGCGGCGTTGTTTGCCTCCGTTCTTTACCGTATGTACACTATGTATGCCGAGGCGTCGGGCTTTAAGTGCGAGCTTAACAACCTTAACGAAACGGAGCTTGGCGGCTTTAAGGAGGTTTCCTTTATGGTAGAGGGCAAGGGTGCCTACAGCCGTTTCAAGTTTGAAAGCGGCGTTCACCGTGTACAGCGTGTACCCGAGACCGAAAGCCAGGGCAGAATACACACCTCCACCGCCACCGTTGCCGTTCTTCCCGAGGCAGAGGACGTGGAGTTTGAGCTTAATATGGACGAGCTGGAGATAACCCGTCACCGCAGTACGGGTGCAGGCGGTCAGCACGTTAATAAAACCGAGTCTGCTATCCGTATAATCCATATCCCCACGGGTATAGTTGTTGACTGCCAGGACGAGCGTAGCCAGATAAAGAACAAGGACAAGGCACTTAAGATAATGAAGTCCCGTCTTTACGATATGGAGCAACGCAAAAAGGCGGAAAGTCTTTCCAGCGAGAGACAGTCCCAGATAGGCACTGGTGACCGCAGCGAGCGTATCCGTACCTACAACTACCCCCAGGGCAGAGTAACCGACCACAGAATAGGCATGACCCTCTATTCTCTGGAAAATTTCCTTAACGGCAGAATAGACGAGATGGTTGATGCCCTTATAACTGCAGACCGTGCCGAGCGTCTTAAGGCAGGTCAGGAGTAAGGAGAGGATAATATGTTAAAAAGAGCCTTTAACAGTGACGTAATTGACAGTGCCGTTCTTAAAGCTATTGACGAGCGTGCATTTCCCGGTGCCCAGGTGGCTATAGGTGACGCTAACGGCATCATCTACAAGGCAAGCTACGGATACAAGCGCGTGTTTGACGATAATGCCCCTTGCTTTGACAAGGAGCCTGCAGCGCTTACGGGAGTAAAGGATCCCGTAACGGAAAACACCCTTTACGATATGGCGTCCTGCACCAAGATAATGTCTACCACTATGGTAGCTCTTCGTATGATAGACCAGGGTAAAATCGCCCTATACGACAGCATCAGCAGGTTTATAGACGTGCCCGAGGACAAAAAGGGTATAGAAATACGCCATCTCCTCACCCATACCAGCGGTATCAAGGCACACTTCCTTCTTGAAAACGACGGTCGTACACCCTCCGAGGCGGCGCAGATAATACTTGACCATCCGCTGTCCACCCCCACCGGCACCAAGGTAGAGTATACCTGTATGGGCTACATTCTCCTTGGCAAGATATTGGAAAGAGTAGGCGGCAAGCCTCTTGACGTGCTGGCTGAGGAGCTGGTTTTCAAGCCTCTCGGTATGCAAAACACCTGTTACAAGCCTCTTGAAAAGGGCTATACCGATATCGCCGCCACCGAGTACACCGAGGATCTCGGTGCATACAAGCTTGGTATCGTTCACGATGAAAACGCCCGTTTCCTTGGCGGTGTAAGTGCCAACGCAGGCATATTCTCCACCGCAGAGGACGTGGCTACCCTTGCAACGATGCTTTCCGCAGGGGGTACCCACAAGGGCAAAATGTTCCTGTCTCCTTCTCTTATGAAGCTTGCCCGTACCGATATGACCGTGGGCCTGGGAGAGGGCAGAGGTCTTGGCTTCGTTGTAAAGCAGGCAGGCACCCTCAGTGCAATGGGTGACCTTTATCCCGGCGGCTCCTTCGGTCACAACGGCTACACGGGCACCTCCCTTTATCTCCACGGCGACAACGGACTTTACGTTGTTCTCCTGGCAAACAGAGTACATTTTACCAGAAACAGCGACAGAATATTCCGCTTCCGCCGTATCTTCCACAACCTTTGTACTGCAGAGTACGAAAGGGCAATGCTCTAGGATGCAATACGCCCTTTAGGTATCTTAAGGCACAGCTCTACGTAGTCTCCCTTGTCGTGCTGTTCCTTTTCTACCTTAACGCCTGCGGCACTGGCAAGTCCTATTGCCTTGTCCACGGTGTTGATAAAAAACCTTATATCGCTTACAGTGCCCACAAGCCTTTGTGTGGCACTTTTCTTTTTTTGTTTTGTTTGCTGAGTCTTACCGCTAAGGTAGCTTTCCACCAGTATCTCGCACTCCTCGGCGGTAAAGCCTTTTTCTACGGCAAGTGTCAAAATTTTAAGCCTTGCATCAATGTCGCTTATCCGCAAAAAGGCTCTGGCTTGTCTTTCGGGCAGTCGGTGTTCTCTTATCAGCCGCTTCTCCTCCTCGGTGTACTTAAGCAGCCTCAGCTTGTTAGCCACCGTAGGCTGACTTAGCCCAAGGCTGGCGGCAAGCTCTGCCTGTGTAACGTCGCATACCAGCATAATGTTTTGCATAGCAACTGCCTGCTCAAAATAATCAAGGTCGTGGCGGAAGGCGTTTTCCGCCAAAGCCATCTGGGCACTCTCTCCTGCCGTTGCCGTTATAAGCATACAGGGCAGGGTTTTAAGCCCTAACAGCTTGGCTGCACGCCAACGGCGTTCCCCTGCAATAATCTCGTACGTAGCCTTTGCCCTTACGGTTTGACCGTTAAGGCTTATTTCGGGTGTGTTCTCTCTTTGGCGGACGCAAATCGGCTGTATCACCCCGTTTTGCTTTATGCTTGCCGCCAGCTTTCCCAGCTCCTCCTCGTCAAAAACACGGCGTGGCTGTAAGGGGTTAGGCACCAGGCAGTCCGTAGGGATATGTATAAGACAGGGAGCAGTATCCTTTTTTGTAAGACCAAGTATTTTCGTAAGCCTCAATGTTGTTACCTCCTTTGTTTTCTCGGATTATACCACGGAGGCAGGGTCGAAAAACCTCTGTATTTGATGGAAATACAAAAAAACACAAGCTCGTCGAATCCGAGCTTGTGTACCGTTGATAAAGATATGGAATTTTTTGCGTTCCGGCCTTTTTTTACTCCCCATACTCTGCTATGTAGGGAAGGTTGCGGTAATACTCCCCACAGTCCAGACCGTAGCCTATAACAAATTTATCGGGAATGGTAAACAACGCCTTGTCGGGAACAAACTCTACCACCCTACGGCTGGGCTTGTCCAGCAGGGTAATAACCTTAAGGGAGAGGGGGCGTCTTGCCTTGAGAAGCTTAACAACCTCGCTAAGAGTTCTGCCCGTGTCAACGATATCCTCAACGATGATAACGTGGTAGTTGCTGATATCCTGAGTAAGGTCCATGGTTATAGCAACCGTACCTGTAGAAACGGTGCCGTCAAAATAACTCTTGGCACACATAAAGCCTATCTCACAGGGGACGTCAATGGCACGGCAAAGGTCAGCCATAAAAACAAAGGCACCCTTAAGAATGCTTACCAGAAGTATAGGCCTGCCGTCATAGCTGGCGTTGATTTCCTTGCCTGTTTCCTCGATAGCCTTATCAATCTGCTCCTTGGTGATCAAAATGCTTTTAATTTTATCTTTATAGCCTTTTACGCTGTCAAACTTCATAATCAAAGCTCCTAAAGTTTTTTATTATATTATACCATCTTTTTGCATAATTGCAATAGTGAATTTAAGACTGAAAAAGTCAAAATAACAATTAAATATTCCTACAAAAACAAAAGAAATTTATTGATTTTTTAACGCTTTTGCAGTATAATTT
Source organism: Eubacteriales bacterium (assembly GCA_045537905.1). Classification (GTDB taxonomy): domain Bacteria; phylum Bacillota; class Clostridia; order Oscillospirales; family CAG-382; genus SIG636. The sequence continues at coordinate 20,621 of JAZSQJ010000013.1, read as the reverse complement.
TATGGTAGAATAGAGTTATTGTGGGGTTTTTAATATATCGACGGAGAAAAGGACGCAAAGGTATAGCTTTTGTGCTTGTTTTTGCTTATGTACAGGTGTTTTATAAAACGAATTTTTGATATATTTTCAGCGTTTTTTGGTGTAGTTTTGCTGGCTGTTCCTATGCTTATAGTTGCGGTGATAATCAAGCTGGACTCGGCAGGTCCCGTGCTGTTTAAGCAAAGGCGTATAGGTATACATAAAAAGACCTTTACCATACTTAAATTCAGAAGTATGCCTACCACGGTGGACAAAGATTTACCCACCCATCAGTTTAACGGGGAAAAACAGCTTAGCCGTTGGCAGCGTTTTATGCGGAAGGCGTCTATTGACGAGCTGCCCCAGCTTTTTAACATCCTGGCAGGGAGTATGAGCGTTGTGGGTCCCCGTCCCGCCCTATGGAATCAGGAGGATTTAATAGCAGAGCGGGACAAATACGGCGCCAACGACGTAAAGCCGGGGCTTACGGGGCTGGCACAGATAAGCGGCAGGGACGAGCTGCCTATAGCTCTGAAGGCAAAGCTGGACGGTGACTATGCGGCGGCACTGAAAAAGGGCGGCTTTTTTATGGACGTAAAGTGCTTTTTCGGTACCATTACCGCGGTATTCAGCTCCAAGGGTGTAGTAGAGGGCGGTACGGGTGCTATAGAAAGGGAAGCAGACAAAGTAGGCAAATAAAAATGAAGATACTTATAGTTACACAATATTTTTATCCCGAGACCTTCAGGGTAAATACTCTGGCAAGGGAGCTGGTGGCAAGAGGACACGAGGTAACGGTGCTTACGGGCTACCCTCAGTATCCTCTGGGCAGGATATACGACGGCTACGGCTTTGACGTCCCCTATGAAAAGGAGTGGCACGGCGTAAGGATAGAGCGTGTCAGAATGCGCCCCAGAGGGCATAGCGTGTTCAGCATGGCAAGGCACTGCCTGTCCTACGTTATCCGGGGGAACAAATGGGTACGTAAATGTAAGGAAAAATACGATGCGGTATACGTCTTCGAGGTATCCCCCGTTACGGTGGGACTTCCTGCGATAAAGTATAAAAAGAAGTTTGGCACCCCCGTGTATTTCAACGTGCAGGATCTATGGCCTGAGAACGTTATAGAGGTGTTGGGTATACGCAACAGGCTTGTTGTCGGCGTTATCAACAGGATAGTAGACAAGCTGTATAAAAACAGCGATAGGATACTTTGCTCCTCAAGGGGCTTTGTAAACAATATAGCAAAGCGTGGAGTGCCTGAGGACAAGCTGGTATTTTGGCCGCAGTTTTGTCTGCCCCCTGTACTGGAAGGCAGTGTAAGACCTGCCATTTACGATAAGGACTGCTTTAACATAGTGTTTACAGGCAATCTGGGAGACGCACAAGGATTGGACTTGCTGGTAGAGACCGCCGCCGCCCTTAAGGACAAAAAAATACGCTGGTATCTGGTAGGTGACGGCAGAGCGAGGGAAAGGCTGCAAGCCAAGGTTAAGGAGGCAGACCTGGAGGACACGGTGATATTTACGGGCAAGGTCTCCGAGCAGGAGGCAAACGTGTACGTTCACCATGCAGACTGTGCCTATCTGTCCTTCAAAAACTGTGGTCTTTTCGATTTAACTATCCCTGCCAAGCTGCAAACCTATCTTGCCTGCGGTACGCCCATATTGGGTGCGGTTGGCGGCGAGAGTGCGGCTATAATAAAGGCGGCAGGCTGCGGCGTAGTTGCCGATAGGGAAGTAAGCTCCCTTAAGGCGGCTGTGTGTAAGCTGTACGGCACCCCTGAGGACAAGCTTAAGCAGTACCGAGCAAGGGCGCTAGAGTATTCAAAAAACAATTTCGCACTGGAGGATATAGTCAGCCGTCTGGAAGGCTATATGCAAAACAAGTAGTATGTTACACCCTCTCGGGTGTTATATAAAAATATAAGGAGTAAAGATTATGAAACAAAGCAAACCGGCAAACAAAGTAGTTTCATTGTTGCTTGCGTTCCTGATGGTGATAAGCGTGTTGCCCGCTTTCTCCCTTGGGGCGTTGGCAGAGGAAAAGGCAGACTCTCTTTTTGCGCAGTCTTCCCTTTCCGTCGTAACGGACAAGGCGTCCACTCTTGCCCCCGGCGTAAAGCTGGATACCTATACGGTATACGACAAGAACGGCGACCAGGTAGAGATGTTTGTAACCACGGTAGACCCCGGCGTGGAGACCGTAAAGGTTTACGCATCCTATCTTAATATGGACCCCACCAACTACGGTATGTCCAGGCTTACCGCCCAGGTAGAATCCTTCAATAAGAAGGTTGAGGCAGGGGACGAGTACTATAAGGGTACCGTTGTTGCAGGTATCAACTCCTCCTACTACAATATGATAACGGGTAAGCCTACGGGCACCTTCGTTATGAACGGCATAGACGTTACCAACGAAACCGAGGGTAACAACTATCCCTTCTACGCCATCCTTAAGGACGGCACTCATATGATTGGTAACAAAAGCGATTACTCTAAGTACAAGGGTCAGATAGTAGAGGCTATCGGCGGCTATCACCTTCTTATGAAGGACGGCGTTATCACTCCTAACACCTGGAGTGTAACCGATACCAAAAAATATCCCCGTCAGACCATCGGCGTGACAGCCGACGGCAAGGTTATTGTTATGACCGCAGACGGCAACCAGGCACCTAAGTCCATAGGTCTTACTATGCTGGAGCAGGCACAGGTTATGCTTGACCTGGGCTGTGTTGACGCTATCCATCTTGACGGCGGCGGCTCCTGTACCTACGCCTGCAAGCCCGAGGGCTCCAACAGCTTTGGCGTTGCAAACAGCCCCTCCGACGGCTCCGAGCGTGAGATTTCCAACGGTCTTATCATAGCCTCCACCGTTGTTTCTGACGGTAAGTTTGCTTACGCAAGCCTTTCTGCAGAAAACTCCTTCGTTACCCCCGGCTCCACCGTCTCTGTAAGCTATACGGGCGTTGACGCCGCAGGCGGCTTTGCAGAGGTTCCCGCTGATATCTCCTGGCAGCTGGCAGACCCCTCCTTCGGTACCGTGGAAAAGGGCGTGTTTACTTCCACGGGCAAGGTAGGCGTGGCTACCGTACAGATGGTTTACAGCGGCAAGGTAGTGGGCGAGGCTGTTATTAACGTAGTTATCCCCGACAGCATCTCCTTCAACACCCCCGAGATAGTCGTTCCCTATGGCAGAAGCCTTCCTCTGGAGATGACCGCTCTTTACGGCGTAAACAAGGTCGTTCTTAAGGCGGATGACTTCAGATTTACCCTTTCTAACGAAAAGGCAGGTACGATAAGCGGCTTTACCTTTACCGCTTGCGAGGAGGACGCTACCGTAACGGGCAGTACCCTTACGGCAGAGTTTGTACACGATGCAAGCCTTAATCTTACGGCAAGCATCACCCTTGGTAAAGGCTCCCAGGTTGTTTACGACTTTGAGGACGGCACTAACCAGAACGTATACTTTAACGAAACCCCCGGTACAAAGTACAACTACGTATGGCCTGAAACTACACAGGCTGTGGTAGATAAGACCACGGGTAAGGTTCGCTTTGGCGACAAGGCGCTTATGGGTCAGATAGACTACAGCAACTCTCTTGAGTCCGGTTATATGAAGAGCAGTCTTTATGCAACCGAGACAAGAGTTTTTGAAAACGCAAGCAGAGTAGGTCTTTGGATCTACATTTCTGACGAGGCGGTTGGTCTTTGGGCGCGCTGGACGCTAAGCACCGTTACCTCCTTTGCGGAAGACGGTACGCCTACCTTTGGCTCCGCCCTCAACGGTAACGCTATGGATACCACCGCAGGCGGTACGGGTATTGTTTACACCTTTGACGAGCCCGGCTGGCACTATCTGTACGTAGACGTAGATACCACCAAGTATGCAGGTATCGGCTGGAAGGCAAATACGGCTATGATCCAGTTTTACATATCCGACCGTGACGGTACCGCTTACGATTACTACGCATCAGAGCAAAGCAATATCCCCTCTAAGTTCACCTTCTATATCGACGATATTACCGTTGACTACTCCTCTGCAGTAGACGACCGTGAGGCTCCCGTATTCTCCGATATGACCTACGCAGTAGAGGGTATGCCCGATGCGGCGGCTCTTAACGGTCAGACCGTAACGTCAAACACCGTAAGCTTTGCGGCAAGCCTTGCCGACTACACAGGCAAAAGCAACTTTACGGGTATTGACGAAAGCACCGTAAAGGCGTACATCGACGGCGTTGAAGCTGATTGCATCTATGCAAGCGGTAAGGTTTCTATCCTTGACGCCAAGCTTACCAACGGCAAGCATACCGTTAAGTTTGCCGCCTATGACAATATGGGCAACTACGGCTACATTTACGGCACTATCAACGTAAATGCGGCTGAAACCGAAAGCACCGTTAAGCTTGTGGCAAAGGATCCCACCGCTACCTATATCAAGCTTGGCTCTATCTATGAGATGAACCTTGTAGCTACCGCTATTGAGGAAGTTAAGTCTGTAGAGCTTATGATAGACCTTGATAACAACAGTAAGTGGCAGCTTGACCACATGACCGTAGCGGAAGGCTTTACAGCTACCTACGGAGTAGACGCTACCGAAAATATCGCTACCATTATTATTAACAAAACAGGCACCGTTACCGCAACGGGTGAGGCAGTGCTTGCTACCCTTCCCGTTCGCGTATGGACCTTAAAGACGGGCTACGTATATGCAAACGGCACCAAGGCAGGTGCCAACGCTATGACCTTGAAGCAGTTCAGAGACGGCAAGGAATTTTGGAGAATGTCCGTTATCGCCAAGGTGGAAAAGGGTCTTCTTACCAGAGTGGATGACAGCAACTCCACCTTCAGCGGCGAGAGGGTGTTCTGCGATACCGAAATGTGGGGCAACTACGCAAAGATGAGTGCTACCGCAGAGGGTCTTGCGTACTACAACGCCTGGGACGGCGGTCACCTCCACAAAACGGCGGCAATCGAAGATAAGGACGCTACCTGTACCGAAAAGGGCTACACAGGCAGAACCTTCTGTGAAGGCTGTAGCTCCGTTGTTGACTGGGGTACTGCAGTAGAGGCTAAGGGTCACCAATACAGTCTGACAGAGGGCGTTCTTCAGTGCCACTGCGGCGAGCTGTTTAACGGCGAACACACCGACGGTAAAACCTATGTAAACGGCGTTGTCATCGCAAACGGCTGGACGGAGGACTTTAAGTACTACCTGAACGGCGTTAAGCTAACAGGTCTTAACGAAATCGACGGCTACTACTATGACTTCGGCACCGAAGGCGTCTGCCCCAACAAGGCAAGACTGGACGGCTATTACTACAACGAGGAAGCTAAGGCGTATATGTACTTCCTCTCCGGTAAGAAGGCGGTAGGCGACACCGCCCTTCAGAACGTGGTTCACTTCTTCGACGAAAATGGCTACGCCTACAGCGGCGAAAAGGAAATCTGCGGCTTTGTATGTACCTTTGATGAAAAGGGCGTGTTCCTGTCCTCTGCGGATGAAAAGGTTCTTGAGGCAGGCTGTATAGGCGCAAACCTTAAATACGTATTACTTAACGACGGCTCTCTCATCATCGAGGGTGAGGGTGCAATGAAGGACTATCAGGTAAGCGGTCTGTATGCGCCTTGGTTCTACAGCTATATGGACAAGGTAAACACCGTTTACATCGGCAAGGACGTTACCACCATCGGTGACTATGCCTTTAACAGATGCGAAAGACTTTATAATATTTACTTTGAGGAAGGAAGCGTATTTGAAGAGGTAGGCACCTACGCCTTCAGAGCTTGTCACAGGCTTGCGGGTATCTCTCTCCCCGCAACTACCAGAAGAGTAAGCGACTACGCCTTCTTCAAGTGTGGCGCAATGAAGTACTTTAAGGTAGCAGAAAACAGCGTCCTTGAGTATATAGGCAGGGAAGCCTTTGCAGAAAACCACTACCTTGAGACTATGGACCTTCCCGGTACCGTCACTTCCATAGGTGACCGTCTTATTATCCGTGGCAACAGCGACGTTGTGCTTAACGTAGTTGAGGATTCCTTTGCATACCACTTTGCAAAGAATAACGGCTTCAACTACAGCCTTGTAGAGGGTGTGGTAGCTCCTCTCTATAAGGGTACCCTTACTGACAGCATCACTTGGGAGCTTTATCCCAACGGCAAGCTGATTATAGCAGGCCTTGGTGCAATGCCCGACTACAGCAGTCAGAACAACCAGCCTTGGCGTAGTGTTTCCCACCTTGTAAAGGCGGTAAGCATCGGCAAGGATATCACCGCTATCGGCAACTACGCCTTTGCTTATTGCGATAACTTAGAGACTATCGAGTTCGAAGCAGGCAGTGCTCTGGAGCGTATCGGCGTTCTCGCCTTCCGCAGCGCAGGTAAGGTAAGGGAGGTAGTTATCCCCGACGGCGTTACCTACGTCGCAACCTATGCCTTCGGCACCTGCGTAAGCCTTGAAAGCGTATATGTTCCTCAGGGCGTGGAATACATCCACCCCAAGGCCTTTGTAGAGTCTACTAAGGCAGTCCTTAACGTAGCCGAGGGCACCTATGCTGAGGAATACGCCGTAGCTAACGGCGTTGCTCACACTGTTCGTGCCTTTGAGTATACCGCAATCGAAAGCGGCACCTGCGGCGAAAACGCTACCTGGGCGTTCTATGAAAACGGCACCCTCAGAATAAGCGGCAGCGGCGCTATAGCTGACTACGCTTCCCATAAGGAACAGCCTTGGGCAGCTATCCGCCACCTTGTAAAGAAGATAGAAATAGGCAAGGACATCACCGCCGTTGGCAACTACGCCTTTGCTTACTGTGAATACGTAGAGGCTATCGAGTTTGAGGCAGGCAGTGCTTTGGAGCGTATAGGCATCCTGGCATTCCGTACTGCACGCAAGGTAACAGAGGTAGTTATCCCCGACAGCGTTACCTACATCGCAACCTATGCCTTCGGCACCTGCGTAAGCCTTGAAAGCGTATATGTTCCTCAGGGCGTGGAATACATCCATCCCAAGGCCTTTGTAGAGTCTACTAAGGTAGTGCTTAACGTAGCCGAGGGCACCTATGCCGAGGAATACGCCGTAGCTAACGGCGTTGCCCACACTGTTCGTGACTTTGAGTATATCGCTATCCAAAGCGGCACCTGCGGCGAAAACGCTACCTGGGAGTTCTATGAAAACGGCACTCTCAGAATAAGCGGCAGCGGCGCTATAGCTGACTACGCTTCCCATAAGGAACAGCCTTGGGCAGCTATCCGCCACCTTGTAAAGAAGATAGAAATAGGCAAGGACATCACCGTCGTTGGCAACTACGCCTTTGCGTACTGCGAGTTTGTAGAGGCTATCGAGTTTGAGGAAGGCAGTGTTCTTGAGCGTATCGGCATCCTGGCATTCCGTACCGCCCGCAAGGTAACAGAGGTAGTTATCCCCGACAGCGTTACCTACGTTGCAACCTATGCTTTCGGCACCTGCGTAAGCCTTGAAAGCGTATATATTCCTCAGGGTGTGACATATATCCACCCCAAGGCCTTTGTAGAGTCTACTAAGGTAGTGCTTAACGTAGCCGAGGGCACCTATGCCGAGGAATACGCCGTAGCTAACGGTATAGACTTCATCCTTCGCGACTTCGTTCCTGTGGCTATCCAAAGCGGCAGCTGTGGCGAAAACGCTACCTGGGAGTTCTATGAAAACGGCACCCTTAAGATAAGCGGCAGCGGTGCAATGACCGACTATGCTACCTATAAGGACACTCCCTGGAGAACCTTCCGTCACCTTATAAAGACCGTAGTAATAGGCAAGGACATAACTTCCGTTGGTAACTACGCCTTTGCTTACTGTGATAATATAGAGACTATCCTCTTTGAAGAGGGCAGCGCTCTCACCCGTATCGGTGTCCTTGCGTTCCGCAGTGCGGGCAAGGTTGCAGAGATAACTCTGCCCGACACGGTAAGCTACATCGGCTCCTTTGCTTTCGCAAACCTTGATTCTCTTACAAGCATTTACATCCCCGAGGGTGTAAGCTTTATCCACGCAGACGCCTTCAACGGCACTCCCTTATTTGCATAAGCGATAATATAATGGGTCGGCGGTGACAAGCCACCGCCGACCCGCCAAAAACAAAGAACCTTGGTGTTAAATGAAAATTTTATTTATCAACTCCGTCTGCGGTATAGGCAGTACGGGCAGAATAGTAACGGAAACCGCCGAAAAATATATGGCGCAGGGGCATATTTGTAAAATAGCCTACGGTAGGGAGCAAGCCCCCCCGCAGTACAAGGAAATATCATACCGTATAGGCACGGATATGGGTGTAAAGCTTAACGGTGCAAGGGCACGCCTTCTTGATAACGAAGGCTTTGGTGCAAAGCACGCCACCCGTAAATTTATTAAATGGGCAAACAACTATAATCCCGATACCTTGTGGCTACACAACCTTCACGGGTATTATTTGAATATAAAGCTGTTATTCGACTGGATAAAAAGCCGTCCCCAGATGAAGGTAAAATGGACCCTTCACGATTGCTGGGCGTTTACAGGGCATTGCTCCCACTTTTCTTTTGTGGGCTGTAAGCGTTGGATAAAGGGCTGTGAGAGCTGTGTGCAAAAGGGGTGCTACCCTGCAAGCCTGCTTCTTGACAACAGCAAGGACAACTATCGCAAAAAGAAAAACGCCTTTTGCGGGGTAGAGAATATGACCCTTACCGTCCCCTCCCGGTGGATGGCAAGCCTTGTAAAGCAAAGCTTCCTTAAGGACTACAGGGTAGAGGTAGTACATAACGCTATTGATAAGGACAGCTTCCGTCCCACGGAAAGCGGCTTCCGAAAGAGCTACGGACTGGAGGGCAAAATAATAGTGCTGGGCGTTTCGGGGGTATGGACGGACAGAAAGGGTTTGTACGACTTCCACGCACTGGCAAGGGAGCTGGACTCCTCCTACAAAATAGTCCTTGTGGGCACTCTCAGCAAAAAACAGAAAAAAGAGCTGCCGGCGGAGATTTTGTGTATAGACAAAACCAACTCAAAAAAAGAGCTGGCGGCTATCTACACTGCGGCAGACGTGTTTGTAAACCCCAGCAGGGAGGAGAGCTTTGGGCTTACCACCGTCGAGGCGCTCTCCTGCGGAACCACTCCTATAGTATACAAAAGCACCGCCTGTGAGGAGGTTGTTTCCCTCTACGGCGGCGTAGCGGTAGACTTTGGCGTAAGCCATCTTAAAGAGGCAATAATAAAAGCAGCAAAAGAAAAGTGATAAATTATGAAGATACTGTATCTGGGTACCCTGTGCGACATAAAGGAATATGAAAAAATGCTTCAGTCCTGTAAGGACAAGCCCAGTGTTGCCAGCGTGGTCTTTGAGTCTGCACTGCTTACAGGGCTTTGCAGTGAAGGGGCACAGGTGGACGTGTACAGCTACCCGATGATACCTCCCTATCCCGATTCCCCCTATCTGTACTGGGGCAATATAAAGCAAAGCCTGCCCTGCGGTTATCGGTGTACGTGGCTTAAGACCGTAAACGTTCCGATAATAAAACAGCTTTCACGCAAGCTTAACGGCAGAAAATTAATCAAAAAATGGCTGAAAGCCAACAAGAACGAGGACTGCGTTCTGCTGTCCTACTCCATCCCCCCTTTTCTGGCAAAGGATATCGTAAGGCTTGCAAAAAGGTACGGCGCAAAAAGCGTAGCCATAGTTACGGACCTGCCCAGAGATATGTATATAAACTCCGGGAGTAAGGGGATAAAAAAATGGGCAAGGGAACGCTACCTGTCAGGTGCAATAAAGGCACAGGGCAGCTTTGACGGATACGTGTATTTGACCGAGGCGATGGCTGAGGTAGTCAATCCCAAGGCTCCTTATATAATAATGGAGGGCATTGCGGATATATCCATAGCGTCCGAGGAGGGCACAGCCAAGGAAAGGGCGATAATGTACGCAGGTACGCTGGAGGAAAAGTTTGGCGTGCTTAATCTTTTGAACGCCTTTGAAAAAGCGTATATAAAAGACGCCGCCCTTTGGATATTTGGTAGCGGCAACGCCGCAGAGGAGATAGAAAAACGCTCCCTTAAAAACAGCAATATCTGCTATTTCGGCAGAAAAAGCCGTGAGGAAATATTGGAATATGAAAAAAAGGCAATGCTGCTGGTAAACCCAAGAGGCACGGAGGACGAGTATACAAAGTACAGCTTCCCCTCAAAAACCGTAGAGTATATGCTGTCGGGCACCGCTACCCTTACGACAAGGCTTGCAGGTATACCAAAAGAGTATTACGGCTACCTTCTCCTTTGCGAGGACAACGGTATAAGCTCCCTGGAGCAAGCCATAAAACAGGCCTTTGATATGGGCGAGGCGGAGCTTACCGCCCTTGGGGAGCGGGCAAAGCGCTTTATAATAAACGAAAAAAACGAAAAAAGGCAAGCAAAGCGTCTGTCTTGCTTTTTAGAAAGGATATCCGGCATTGATAAGACTTAGTACACAGAAGGTATACGCCGTTGTTTTGGCGTATATGCTGTCATTTCCTGCCTTGCTCAACACAGGTAACGAGCTTTTTAATATGCTTGGAATAAGAACGGTACTGGACACGGCGGTAATGTATATTGCCTTGGTGCTGTCTGTGGCTTTTGCTATGTTTTTGTATCTCAGGGACTATAAAAAGCTTAAAGCGGACTCTCTTTGTTTGTATCTGGCATTTATCATAGCCTATATATTGTCCTTTTTGATGTTCCCCAAAAACCAAACCTACCTGTTTACGGGGTTGGGGGACTACACGGCAAACCCTCTGTACACCGTGTTTATCTATTCCTTGCCCGGCTACGTTTTCGTCAGGGAGCTAAAAAGCTACGATTGCTTTAAGGATATAATGACAAAGCTGTCCTACGTAGTAGTGGTGCTTTCCTGCCTGGTGTACTTCCTTTCGCCGGGTTCTTCTGCGACACAGTATATGGTCTTCTCCTACAATATGCTCGTGCCCTTATTCTTCGTGATAATGCATAAGCCTCAAAAGCGCCGAATACTCCATTACGTGACGGTTTCCCTTGGTTCCTTTGCCTTTGTATTCGGCGGCGCAAGGGGTGCTATGATATTCTTTATACTGGCGTTGGTCGTAATGTACGTGGGCACCTTTAAGCCCGGTATAAAAAACCTTATAGTTTGCTCTGCGCTGGCGGCAGGCGGCATTGCCTTCAGCTTTTTCAAAACGGGTGCCCTTATGTTTGTTGCATCCTTCCTGGAAAGTCTGGGTATAACCAGCCGTAATCTGGTAAGCATACTTAACAGCCAGCTTTTCAACGACAACGCCCGACTGCTTTTGTACAGAGAAAGCCTTAACAATATCGGCATAATGGGCAAAGGCATAATGGGCGACAGGGTAGAGCTGGGCATTTACCCCCACAGCCTTTTTCTGGAGCTTATGTATCACTTCGGCACCGTCCTTGGCGCTGTTCTGATAGCACTGCTGTGCTGGTATGTAGGGCGCGCCCTTTTCCGCAAAAACTCTGCAGAGTTTACTTATATCGTTATGCTGTTGCCCTGCGGCTTTCTTAAGTTGATGGTAACGGGGTCCTACTTCGGGCAGGAAAGTGCCTTTTATATCCTGCTGGGACTGTGTGTAAACGCCCTGTTAAGGAGCAAAAAGAATGAAGATACTGATAATAAACCGAGTTTACGGAGTAGGTAGTACAGGTAAAATAGTAAAGCAATTGGCAAGCAAGGCGGCAGAAGCGGGTATGGCTTGTACGGTAGCCCACCGTTACGAGGAAAAAGGCACGGTCTATCCCGAAAATGTTATTGCGGTAAGCTCCTGGTGGGACTGTCACGTTCATAACAGGCTTTCCCGTCTGACTATGCTTCAAGGCGTGTTTTCCCGCTTAAAGACAAGGCGTTTTATCAAAAAAGTAAAAAAGCTTTCCCCCGATATAATCCATCTGCACAACGTCCACGGTAGCTTTATCAACCACAAAATGCTGTTTAAGTACATAAAGGACAGCGGCGTAAAGGTGATATGGACCCTGCACGACTGCTGGCCCTTAACAGGCAACTGCAAGTATTTTGACCTGGCACAGTGCCAAAGATGGCAGGGCGGTTGCGGAAGCTGTCCCCAAAAGGGCGAGTCCTTCGTGGACCTCTCTGCAAAAATGTACATCCGTAAGCAAAAGCAGTTTATGGGTATAAAGGACCTTACTATAGTTACCCCTTCTCGGTGGCTGGCAGAGCTTGTCCGTAAATCCCCCCTTGGCTGTTACCCCGTAAGGGTAATAAACAACGGTATCGACTTATCCGTTTTTACCCCTACAGAGAGCGACTTTAAGGAAAAACACGGCATACAGAACAAAAAGATAGTCCTTGGCGTGGCCTTTGACTGGGGCGAGCGTAAGGGGCTGGACGTGTTTATCCGTTTGGCAAAGCGTCTGCCCGAGGACTATGCTCTGGTTATGGTGGGCACCAACGGGGAGATAGATAAGACCCTGCCGGGACGGATAATCTCTATCCATAAAACCGCCAACCAAAGGGAGCTGGCGGCTATCTACACAGCGGCGTCTGTGTTTGTAAACCCCACCCGAGAGGATAACTATCCAACCGTTAATATGGAGTCTATCGCCTGCGGTACCCCCGTAATCACCTTCCGTACAGGGGGCAGTCCCGAGATGCTTAGCGCAGACTGCGGTGCAGTGGTAGACAGGGAGGATCTGGACGGACTGGAGAGGGAGATATACCGTCTTACAGCCATAGACTGCAGAGACGCCTGCCTTAAAAGGGCGGCAGCCTTCGATAAGGAAGAACGCTTTGAGGAGTACGTACGGCTATACAGGGAGCAAGGCGAAAAATAAGGTAAACAAGTATGCTAAAAGTTGTTATTTGTCAAAATATAATACCCGACTACAGGGTGCCTGTTTTTAATCTGCTGGCTCAATCCGTAGACTTAACCGTAGCTTACGATACGGATTGCAAGCTGTCGCCGGACATCCGTTTCAAAACGATGAGGGTAACAAGCAAAAAGATACCAAAAACGGGTATGTTTTACTACGGGCGTTCTTTTCGCACTTTTATGAAAACCCAGGACGTTATAATACAGATGCTGGTGCCAAACTGCGTGGACTTTTCCTTCTTCCGTTTTTGGAACAGGCACTCAAAACGCATCTCCTGGGGTATAGGCGTACCTGCCTCCTACAACACAAGGTTTGATGACCCTGCCGTTGATACAAGGCGGCTTGTAAAGCTGATAAAAAAATCCGATGCGGCACTGTTTTACTCCGATTTACCTGTGCTTAAGTACAGCCACAGCGGTATAAACAAGGAAAAGCTGTTCGTGGCGCACAACACCGTAGAGGTTATGGATACAGATATATCAGAGGAAAAGGACAGTATTCTTTTTGTAGGCTCTCTGTACAGGCAAAAGCGTGTTGATATACTGCTTCAGTCCTACGCAAGGGTGCATAAAAGCAACCCCCATATACCAAAGCTGGTAATAGTCGGCGACGGTGACGAGAGAGAAAATATCCTCCGTTTTATAGAGGAAAAGGGGCTAAGCCACAAGGTAGAGCTGACAGGCGGTATATACGACGAGGCAGTCCTTGCCCCCTATTTCAAAAGGGCGCTGTTTTGTGTGTCGCCTGATCAGGCTGGTCTGTCGGTACTTAAGTCTATGGGCTACGGAGTGCCCTACGTTACTCACAAAAACGCCATAACGGGCGGTGAGATTTTTAATATAATAACCGGCAAAACAGGCATTTTGATGTTTAGCTTTGATGAGCTGGATAAGCTTATCTGGCTGGCAGGCAACAAGCCTGAGAGGTATATAGAGATGGGCAAAAACGCCCATAAACACTACCGAGAAAACCGTACCGTGGAAAATATGGTGCAGGGATTTTTAGACGCTATTTTTTACGTTACCAAAGAAAGGGACTGTTCCGATGGCAAATAAGGATTTCCGTCAGGCAAAATGGGGGGCGCTGTTTTCCTACGTCCTCATCATAGCAAACGCCGCTTTCGGCCTGGTGGTATCCCCTTTTATACTTGACACCCTTGGTGAGTCTGACTACGGCGTATACAAAAGCGTAGGCGCCCTGGTGTCGTCTATGGCAGTGCTTGACTTAGGTATCGGCGGCACCCTGATGCGCTATATAGCAAAGTACAGGACAGAGGGCAGAAAGGACAAAATAGGCGACTTTGTTTCGATGATGGCGGCGGAAACAGGGGTGCTTTTGCTGGTGGCAGGCGGTGCCCTCGGGGTGCTGTACGGCTTTGTACATACGGTTTTTGACGGCGGCTTCACAGGGGCAGAGCTGGGGCTTGCCCAAAGGCTGTTTCTGCTTCAGGCGGTATCACTGCTGCTGCATATCATATCAAATTTTGTAAACGGCATTATTACAGGCTACAACAATTTTATCCTTGGCAATGGCACCAAGCTGTTCCGACTTCTTGTAAAAATAGTCCTTACGTATCTGCTCCTTTATTTTGTAAAGGACGTTTTGGTGCTGGTCTATATAGAGATAGGACTGACACTGGCGGTAATAGCCGTAGAGGGCGTCTATGCCGCCCGTAGGTACGGCATAAGGCTGAATGCAAGCTGGCGACGTTGGGACAGGGGCGTGCTTAAGGAGTCTGCCCTGTACACCTTTTTGCTGTTTTTAACCACCGTAGCGGCACAGGTAAACAACAACCTGGACAACGTGGTCGTAGGTGCATATATGGGCTCGGAGGCGGTAACGGTCTATTCCTTCGGACTGATGCTTTTTGCTATGTACGAGCAGCTTTCTACCTCCATCTCGGGCGTAATGCTCCCTACGGTTACGGCTTTGTTAAAAAAAGAACACGCCGATACAGAGGTGCAAAAGGTAATAGTCCGGTCAGGCAGGATACAGTTTGCCCTCCTTGGCGGTGCTCTCGTAGGCTTTGCGGTTATAGGCAAGGACTTTTTGCGGCTGTGGCTGGGAGAGGGCTTTGAGGACGTTTATTACATCGCCCTTATACTTATGGTGCCCTCCTTGTTTGAGCTGTGCGTAAACGTGTGCCTGTCCGTCCTCCGTGCAAAGAATATGTTAGGCTTCCGCACGGGGATATTGATGGCAAGCACTGCTCTTAACGCTGTGGTTACGGTAGTCGGCGTAAGGCTCTTTAACTATTATGCCGCCGCCATAGGCACGGCTCTCAGCTTTTTGATAGGCAGTGTGGTTGTAATGAACGTATATTACCGTGTGAAGCTGGGCTACCCTATGCTTCGCATCTACGGCAGGATAGTAAGCAGAACCTGGCTGTGTTTGCTTTTGGCGGGGGGCGTTTTGCTTGTCTCCTCCCGTTATCTTACGGGTACGTGGACAGCCTTCGTCTTAAACGTTCTTATCTTCTGCACGGTATATATAATTCTTCTGCTACTTTACGGACTAAGCTACGGGGAAAAGAAGCATATCCCCATATTAAACAAAATGTTAAAAAAGAGGCAAAACAATGGTTAACGTAATAGGACTTGGATATATTGGACTACCTACCGCCTTGATGCTGGCATCCCACGGGGTAGAGGTAGTAGGCACCGACTGTAATGTGGAGCTGGTTGCCACCCTTGCAGGGGGAAAAACCACCTTCAAGGAGGATGGGCTGGAGGAGCTGTTTGCCAAGGCGCTTTCCGGCGGTATAAGATTCAGCACCGAGTATCAGCACACCCACACCTATATAGTATCAGTACCTACCCCTTATGATAAGGAGACGAAAAGGGTAGACGCCGCCTTCGTAATATCGGCAGTGGAAACCATAAAGGAAATATGCTCCAAGGGCGCCACCGTGGTTATCGAGTCTACGGTTGCCCCGGGCACTATCGACAAATACATCCGGCCCCTTGTGAAGGGTAAGGACATAAATCTGGTTCACGCTCCCGAGAGGATAATACCCGGCAATATGGTTTACGAGCTGCTACATAACAACCGCACCATAGGGGCAGACAGCAAGGCGACGGGTGAGAGGATAAAGGCACTCTACAGCACCTTCTGTCAAGGTGAGATTGTAGTAACGGACATTAAAACGGCAGAGATGACCAAGGTGGTAGAAAACACCTTCCGTGCCGTAAACATAGCCTTCGCAAACGAGCTGGCAAGGATATGCCATGAAGACGGTATGGACGTTTACGAGATAATAAAAATCTGCAATATGCACCCCCGTGTAAACATATTGCAGCCGGGGCCCGGTGTAGGCGGACACTGCATATCGGTAGACCCTTGGTTTTTGGTAGGGGACTATCCAAGCCTTGCCAACATCATCAGGCAGTCAATGGAAACCAACGCCGCTATGCCCGACTACGTGCTGGACAGGATAAGGGCGATAATGGCGGAAAACGGTATAAGCGACTTCGCCCGTGTAGGTCTTTACGGCTTATCCTACAAGGCAAACGTGGACGACCCAAGGGAGTCACCCACCCTTCAACTGTTGGAAAGGCAAAGCATAAAAAGCTACGACCCCTATTTTGAAAAGGACATCACTGCAAACCAATACCACAGCTTTGATGCCTTTTTAGAGGATACGGATATGGTTGTGATAATGGTTGACCACGACCATATAAAGCAAAGCCGTGACAAGCTAAAAGGCAAAATCGTTCTGGATACCCGCAAATGCTTTGAAGGTACAGATATTTACAGGCTGTAAGGGAGAGAGGAAATACACCGATGAAAACGGTAATGTTGGTCTTCGGCACCCGACCCGAGGCGATAAAGATGTGTCCCCTGGTAAAGGAGCTTAAGACAAGAAGCAAGCTGAAAACCGTAGTATGCGTAACGGGCCAGCACAGGCAAATGCTGGATATGGTGCTGGACACCTTCGGTGTGGTGCCCGACTACGATTTGGCTATAATGAAGGAAAACCAAAGCCTGTTTTCCATAACAAACAGTATACTGGGTGGTATAGAGCCCGTTCTGGAGGAGGTAAAGCCCGACGTGGTGCTTGTCCACGGCGACACCTCCACCACCTTTGTAACGGCGCTGGCGTGCTTTTACAAGCAAATCCCCGTAGGCCACGTGGAGGCAGGCCTTCGTACCTATAACGTGTACAGCCCCTATCCCGAGGAGTTTAACCGTCAAGGGGTATCGCTGATCTCAAGTTACAACTTTGCCCCCACTGCCTTGGCGGCAGCAAACCTTATAAAAGAGGGCAAGGATGAGGGCAGTGTTTTCGTTACGGGCAACACTGCGATAGACGCCCTTAAGACCACGGTAAGGTCGGACTACACCCATCCCGAGCTGGAATGGGCGGCAGACAGCCGACTTATAATGATAACCGCTCACCGCAGGGAAAACCTGGGGGCGCCTATGCACAGTATGTTCCGTGCCATAAGGCGTGTTATGGAGGAGCATCCCGACGTAAAGGCGATCTACCCCATACATATGAACCCCGCCGTAAGACGGGCGGCTGAGGAGGAACTGGGTGGCTTTGACAGACTGCATATAACCGAGCCTCTTGAGGTCTTGGATTTTCACAACTTTCTTGCCCGTAGCTATCTGATACTGACGGATAGCGGCGGCATACAGGAGGAGGCACCCTCCCTGGGCAAGCCTGTTCTTGTTATGCGTGACACCACCGAGCGTCCCGAGGGCATAGCCGCAGGCACCCTTAAGCTGGTGGGCACCGATGAGGAAACCATATATAAAAGCTTTAAGCTGTTGCTTGAAAGCAGTGAAGAATACAACGCTATGGCAAAGGCAAGCAACCCCTACGGTGACGGCTTTGCCTGTAATCGTATAGCGGATATTTTATGCGGCATCTGATAATTATTAGGGGGATATTATGCACTCTTTTGTAAGAAACTGCCTTTTCTTGACTATGCGGCATAGGGTGGACGAAGGGGCAATGTCTTTTACAAGCATAGCTAAAAGCATAGAGGATATAAGCTGCTTTGCTCTGTCCTCCTCTCCCGTGTTGTATTTCCGCCACGAGGGTAAGGAGCTTTTCTTCCGTGAGTGTCCCGGGCTGTATAAAGGAAACCGCTTTGTACTTCCTGCGGTGGAAAGATTTTTTCTGCTGCTTGGTCCTATGCAAAAAGGCTTTCCCTTCTTTGCCCAGCCTATCCCCATAAGGCTTAAGTTTGACAGGGAAGAAACAGAAAGCTTTAAGGCGTATATAAAGGAGCGTTGCAAGGCAACCGTGTTTATAAAAAGGCTGGCAGGGGCAGATAAAACCGCTGTAGAAAAAGGCTTTTTCATTTGGGGAGGTCAAAGCTATGACGCTGCATTTTTCACCGCCTTCGGTATGGAACAGCTACCCGATGCTTGCCGTGATATTGCGGTTTTGTTCCTGTGGTATATGCGTGGCGTTGCCACGGCACAGCGTAGTGCGATGGCGGTCCGCAGTAAAGGCACCTCCTACTTCTCGGCAGTAAAATCCATAGCCACGGGTATCGTGGCTATAGAGCTTGGACTTGGCAGTACGGTAACGGAGGCAAAACCCGCTTTCCTCAGTATAGACGGTACCACCCTGAAGGGGGTAATATCGGAGAGGGCAAGGGGCGTGCGTATGCAGGACGCCAAGGCAGGTAAAACACCCTCCCTGCAAAGAGAGCTTTCAAACCTGCATCTCCTTGACACAGTCTGCTTCCAGACTGACCACGGCATAAACAACTACAACGTGTACGATGAGGGCGGGGAACATTTTGTCTGTGCCTTCGATAACGATAACCCCTATACCTTTTTACCTACACCCTTTGTAAGCCACTCCCTTGCAGGCTGCAGCCCGCTGATTGTAAAAGGGCAAATAAACCGCCCCTATCTCAGCGACGGAACGGTAAAGGCTTTACAAGCGCTGGATATAAAAGGACTTAAAGCCAAGCTTAAGCCATACCTTAACCCTTTACAGCTATGGGCACTCAGTAGAAGGGTAAGGAAGCTACGCAAGGCTATAAGGCAAGGGCTTGGCAAAAACAGCCTCCGCCTGCTTAAGGACGGAGACTGGAGCGCAGAAACGGTAAAGGAAGAAACAAAGGGCAGCTACGGCAGCACCTACTTGAACAAAATTAGAATAGAGGACTAACCATGAGCTTATTTACAAACAAAACCCTACTTATAACGGGGGGAACAGGTTCCTTCGGCAGTGCGGTGCTAAACCGTTTTATCAACAGTGATATAGGGGAGATACGCATCTTCTCCCGTGATGAAAAGAAGCAGGACGATATGCGTCACAGCTTCCAGGTAAAACACCCTGCCTTTTCCGAGAAGCTAAGGTTTTATATAGGCGACGTCCGTGACCTTGCTTCGGTAAAAAACGCTATGTCGGGGGTGGACTACGTATTCCACGCCGCCGCCCTTAAGCAGGTGCCTTCCTGCGAGTTCTTCCCTATGGAGGCAGTAAAAACCAACGTTTTCGGTACGGAAAACGTGCTTAACGCTGCTATAGAGGCAGGTGTACAGACAGTGGTTTGCCTTTCCACCGATAAGGCGGCGTATCCTGTAAACGCTATGGGCACCTCCAAGGCTATGATGGAGAAGGTGGTAGTTGCCAAGGCACGCAACTCCAAAAACACAAAAATCTGCCTTACCCGTTACGGCAACGTAATGTGTAGCCGTGGCTCCGTTATCCCCTTGTGGATAGAGCAAATCCGTACAGGCTCTCCTATCACCGTAACCAACCCCGATATGACAAGGTTTATAATGTCCCTTGAGGAGGCTATCGACCTTGTACTATTTGCCTTCGAGCATAGCGAGGCAGGGGACATCCTGGTACAAAAGGCTCCCGCCTGCACGATAGGCGTACAGGCTAAAGCGGTGTGTGAGCTGTTTGGCGGCAAGCCTGAGGACATAAAGATTATAGGCATCCGCCACGGTGAAAAAATGTACGAAACCCTCCTTACCAACGAGGAGTGTGCGAGCGCTGTCGATATGGGCAACTTTTACCGTGTCCCCTGTGACAAGCGTGGGCTTAACTACGATAAATACTTCAGCAAGGGAGACGTTGAGCGTAACCCTCTCACCGAGTTTAATTCGGGCAATACAAGGCTCCTTACGGTTGAGGAGACCAAGGCAAAGATTGCCGCCCTGGAGTATATAAAGGAAGAGCTGGCAAAGCAGTAAAAAGGGTGTCTTATGAAAATACTAATAACAGGCTCGGCAGGCTTTGTTGGTAAAAACCTTGTACAAAGCCTTAAAGACATAATGCAGGGCAAGGACAGGACGAGGGATATACAAATAAGCCGTATATTTGAGTACGATATAGGCACGGAGGCAAGTGCGCTTGACAGCTATTGCCGTGAGGCGGACTTTGTTTTTAACCTGGCGGGTGTAAACCGTCCCCAACACAGTGAGGAGTTTATGGCAGGCAATTGCGGCTTTTTCTCCGAGCTTTTAGCAAGCCTTAAAAAACACGGCAACACCTGCCCCGTAATGTTTGCTTCTTCAGTTCAGGCAACGCTTGAGGGCAGATATGCGCAGTCTGAATATGGCAAATCGAAGCTTATGGGCGAGGAGCTTTTGTTCAACTATTCAAAAGAAACAGGCGCAAGCGTTTTAGTTTACCGTTTTCCGAATTTGTTTGGCAAGTGGTGCAGACCTACCTATAACAGTGCTGTTGCAACGTTTTGCCACAACATCGCCCGTAACCTGCCTATAACCGTGAACGACCCCGACACCCGGCTTGAGCTTTTATA
>JAZSQJ010000026.1:0-18256 GCA_045537905.1 Eubacteriales bacterium | reverse complement strand
CCTATTGACAAACCCATATAGGGTATGTTATTCTATAGGGGCGGCGGCCTTGCCGCTATATATGGTTTTAAAAAACAAATTAAGATACTTAGATAAAGGAGAGAACGGTATGTATAAGGTACTTAAACGCAACGGTAAGACCGTGGATTTTGAGCTTAGCAAGATAGCTAACGCAATAACTCTTGCATTCGATGCAAAGGGTGTTAATTATAACAGAGACACTATCGACTTTTTGGCACTTAAGGTTACCGCCGACTTCCAAAGCAAAATAAAGGATGGCGAGATTGCCGTTGAGGATATCCAGGACAGTGTTGAAAGCGTGCTTGTTCAGGCAGGCTATGCCGAGGTTGCAAAGGCGTACATTCTGTACCGCCGTCAGCATGAAAAGCTTCGTAATATCGACAGCACCGTTCTCGACTATAAGATGGTTGTAGACAACTACCTTAAGATAAACGACTGGCGCGTTAAGGAAAACAGTACCGTTACCTATTCCGTAGGCGGTCTTATCCTCAGCAACAGCGGTGCAATTACCGCAAACTACTGGCTTTCCGAGATATATGACGACGAAATTGCAGACGCTCACCGCAATGCGGACATTCACCTGCACGACCTTTCTATGCTTACCGGGTATTGCGCAGGCTGGTCTCTCCGTCAGCTTATTAAGGAAGGTCTTGGCGGCGTAAGAGGCAAGATCACCTCTGCTCCTGCCAGCCATCTTGCTACCCTTTGTAACCAGATGGTAAACTTCCTTGGCATTATGCAAAACGAGTGGGCAGGCGCCCAGGCCTTCTCCTCCTTCGACACCTATCTGGCTCCCTTCGTTAAGGTTGACAAGCTTAGCTACGACCAGACCAAAAAGTGTATAGAAAGCTTTGTTTTCGGCGTTAACACTCCCAGACGTTGGGGCACCCAGGCACCCTTCTCCAACATCACTCTGGACTGGACTGTTCCTGCTGACCTGGCAGACTCTCCTGCGATAGTTGGCGGCAAGGAAATGGACTTTACCTACGGCGACTGTAAAAAGGAAATGGATATGATAAACCGTGCCTTTATCGAAACTATGATAGAGGGTGACGCTAACGGCAGAGGCTTCCAGTATCCTATCCCCACCTATTCCATCACCGCCGACTTCGACTGGTCCGATACCGAAAACAACCGTCTCCTGTTTGAGATGACCTCCAAGTACGGCACCCCCTACTTCTCCAACTATATCAACAGCGATATGGAGCCTTCTGACGTAAGAAGTATGTGCTGCCGTCTCCGCCTTGACCTGAGAGAGCTCAGGAAGAAGAGCGGCGGCTTCTTCGGCAGCGGTGAAAGCACCGGTTCCGTTGGCGTTGTTACCATCAATATGCCCCGTATAGCCTATCTTGCTACCAGCAAGGCAGACTTCTATGCAAGACTTGACCGTCTTATGGACATTGCGGCACGTAGCCTTAAGGTTAAGCGTACCGTTATCTCTAAGCTTATGGAGGAGGGGCTTTATCCCTACACCCAGCGTTATCTGGGCAGCTTTGATAACCATTTCTCCACCATCGGTCTCGTTGGTATGAACGAGGTTGGTCTTAACGCCAAGTGGCTTGGCAAGGATATGACCGACAGTGCAACCCAGGAGTTTACTAAGGACGTGCTTAACCATATGAGAGAGCGTCTTTCCGACTACCAGGAAAAGTACGGCGACCTCTACAACCTTGAGGCTACCCCTGCGGAGTCTACCTCTTACCGTCTTGCAAAGCACGACGTTAAGCGTTACCCCGGCATAAAGACTGCGGCTAAGGCAGGCGAAACTCCCTATTACACCAACTCCAGCCACCTTCCCGTTGGCTACACCTCTGATATTTTCGACGCCCTTGATATACAGGACGAGCTGCAGACTCTTTACACCAGCGGCACCGTATTCCACGCCTTCCTCGGCGAGAAATTGCCCGACTGGAAAGCGGCGGCAACCCTTGTACGCACCATTGCGGAAAACTACAAGCTGCCCTACTACACCCTTTCTCCCACCTACTCCGTATGTGCAAACCACGGCTACCTTGCAGGCGAGCAGAAGACCTGCCCCGAGTGCGGTGCTATGACCGAGGTTTACAGCCGTATCACAGGCTACTACCGCCCCGTTCAGAACTGGAACGACGGTAAGACCCAGGAGTACAAGGACAGAGTTGTTTACGATATCGAAAACTCCGTTATCAAAAAAGGCGTAGCTTCTACCGTTAAAGCCGAGGAAAAGGCAGAGCTTTCCGTAGAAAGCAGTGCAGATGCCAAGATACTGCTTTTTGCTACCAAAACCTGCCCCAAGTGCAAAATAGCCCAGGCAGAGCTTGACAAAAAGGGTATCCCTTACGAAAAGCTTCTTGTTGAGGAAAACAGAGAACTGGCACAGAGCTACGGGCTCAAGCAGGCTCCCACGCTGATTGTAACAGGGGAAAACACCCGGATTTACGCTGACCTTCCCGCTGTTAAGGACTTTATCAAGGCTTACTCCTGCTAAGAGGGTATAAGTATGTACGATATAATTATAATAGGTGCAGGTCCTGCAGGACTTACGGCGGCAGTATATGCACGCCGTGCAGGTAAGAGCGTTCTTGTTATAGAACGCTCCACCTTTGGCGGACAGGTTACCTATTCCCCTAAGATAGAAAACTTTCCTGCCTACGTTTCCATCAGCGGTGCGGAGCTTGCCGACAAAATGGTAGAGCAAGCCTTGGCGCAGGGCGCAGATATTGAGATGGAAACCGTAACGGGTCTTGAAAAAACCGACACGGGCTTCAAGGTAAAAACCGAGGACAACGTGTACGAGTCGGGGGCGGTAATAGTAGCCGTAGGCGTACGCCACCGTCTGCTGGGCCTTGAGGGCGAAACGGACTATATCGGCAAAGGCATCAGCTTTTGCGCAGTTTGCGACGGTGCCTTTTACGAGGGCGGTACCGTTGCGGTAATAGGCGGCGGTAACAGTGCTTTGCAGGAGGCGCTTATGCTCTCCGAGCTTTGCCGTAAGGTTTACGTGGTGCAAAACCTTGCCACCCTTACGGGCGAGGAAAGTCTTAGCTCCCAGCTTTACGAAAAAAGCAACGTAGAGATAATAACAAGCACCGTAGTAAAGTCCCTCCACGGAGAGGGTGAGCTTAGCGCTATACTTGTAGAAAACACCGAAAGCGGTGAACAGACCACTCTCACCGTTGACGGTATGTTCGTTGCCATAGGTCTTGTGCCCGAAAACGGCATCTTTGCGGAGTTTACAGAGCTTGACAGAGGCTATATTGCCTGTGACGAGTCTTGTAAAACAGGCACGGCAGGCTTGTATGCGGCAGGAGATTGCCGCAGCAAGAGCGTAAGGCAGATAACCACCGCAGTAGCGGACGGAGCCTCGGCGGCACTGGCAGCCTGTGCATACCTGGACGGCAGATAAATTTGATTGAAAATAAAATATAAAAGGTTAAGCGTGGCACCGAGCCACGCATAACTTCTTTTTTATTCAAAAGGTTTTTTCTTGGGAACTACGCTATTTTTACATCTCCATCGACATCTGGGGATAGGAAAAATGGTGTAGAATGCGACAAAACTGCCCGATAGCTGTACTGAGTACTGCAAGGGTGGTTTTGGTGCATAGCAAGAAAATATAAAATAAAAGGTTAAGCGTGGCACCAAGCCACGCTTAACTTCTTTTTGTTCAAAAGGTTTTTTCTTGCGCTCTACGCTATTTTTACATCCCCATTGCTACCCATAACACGCCGTATACTATAGGCTGGTGCAGCAGATAAATCCACAGGCTGTGTCTGCCGCAAAACATAAAAAACCGGCACAGGGGATTGCCGTAGGGGAAGCAGGGCAGCAGGCTTTCCTTCTTTTTGTAAAGTGTACGCCCCATCACCGCACCCAGCAGAAAATAGCCAAGGTTAGGGAAAAGAGGGAAGTAGTCCACGCTAAAAAAGCCGTGGCTTTTAATACCAAAAATTACAAGGGGCGTAAGGCTTTCCGTACGGAGGGTATCAAAATAAAAGCCAAGGAAAACAAAACCTGCCGCAAAAGCAAAAAGGGCAAGGACGGGCAGTCTCTTAAACAAAGGGAAAAGGAGCATACACACACCCAGCAGATGCAAAATGCCAAAATACACGTTGCCAAAGCTGTAGGGGTCAAGGTAGGTAAGCACCGCCATAACAAGGGTGATAACCATTCCACAGCCTAAAACAACCGTACCCCTTTTAAGGCTTTTACTGCCAAGGGTAACGCAAATGCCCGACAAAAGTATAAACAAAACAGAGCCGTAATCTTTAACAAAATAGTAAAACCGGGGCACGTAAAAGTCCGCCTTGAAGATGACGGTCATATCGTAAACGGCGTGTACGATAATAACGCCCAGTATACATATTCCACGGAAGGCGTCCAGCTCCCAAATCCGCACTTTTTTATTGTTTGCTTCCAAAATCAACCACCTCGGGGGTATTTTATCATAAAAGGCCCTGATTTACAATATCAAAAAGGGTGAAAGTTTTTTACAAGTGGCTGTTTTACTTTACAAAGTGAAGGTAGCAATTTTTTGTTGGTATCAGCAAACAAGGGATACACAAACTACAAGCGGCAAGGCAAAAAAGGCTTTGCAAATTAACAAAAAAGGCAGGAATAAATTTTGAAAATAATAAAACCAACCATAATTATAATAAGCCTGTTGGCACTGGCGCTGTCCGCTACAGCAGTAGGTGCCGCCGCTACCGAGCATATGGTGGTAAGGGGCGATACGATGTGGAAGATAGCACGCTCCTACGGGGTGTCCTTGGAGGACTTAATCGAGGCAAACCCTCATATTAAAAACCCTTCTCTTATCTATCCCAATGACAAGCTGTATATCCCCCACGGTAACAGCGTAGAGGATGAGGTACTAAGGCTTTCCAACAACTACAGAGCAAAGCAGGGGCTTGGTGCCTTGAAGCTGGACTGGGAGCTTTGCCGTGTAGCCCGGGCAAAGGCAGACGATATGGCGGCAAAGGGCTATTTCTCCCACCAAAGTCCTACCTACGGCAGTCCTTCCGATATGCTAAAAAGCTTTGGAGTAAGCTACCGCTATATGGGTGAGAACATCGCCAAGGGCTACAGAGATGCGTCAAGCGTAATGACGGGCTGGATGAATAGCGAGGGTCACCGTGCCAATATATTAAACGGCAAATTCACAAAGCTTGGCGTGGGGTATAACTCTACGGCTAATACTTGGGTACAAATTTTCACCTAAGCACCTGAGTATAAAAAGGGCGGGCGGTTTATAATCGTCCGCCTTATTAATCTACCCAAAAATAAAAACTATAAAAAATTAAAACATAATTTATGTTTTTGTGCTACAATATAAAAAACACCAAAACAAAGCAAGAGGTAATACTATGAACACGATTGACGTAAACAACGGCTCTATAGAATGGCTGGAGGAAAAATCCAAGCCCTTTGTCACGCTGATGAGCTACTACCGCTGCGCTATGATGGAGATAGAAACCAAGTTTAACGTGCTTAACGAGGAGTTTTCTCTGGAGCACGACCGCAACCCCATAAACGGCATAAAAACAAGGCTTAAAAGGGTGCCCAGCATCCTTGGCAAGCTGTCCCGTATGGGGGTGGAGCAAAGCGTGGCTTCCGTAGAGGAAAATCTTAACGACGTGGCAGGCGTCCGTGTGATATGCTCCTTTATAACGGACGTGTACACCCTGGCGGACGCTTTGCTAAAGCAGGACGATATAACCCTTATCGCCCGTAAGGACTACATACAAAACCCCAAGCCCAACGGCTACAGAAGCCTGCATCTTATAGTTTCCATCCCCATATTCCTTGCCCACGAAAAAAGGGAAATGAAGGTAGAGGTACAGCTTCGCACGATCGCTATGGACTTCTGGGCAAGTCTGGAGCATCAGCTCCGCTACAAAAAAGCCGTAAGCTTTACCCCCGAGATGGAAAAGGAGCTATCGGACTGCGCAAGAGAAAGCGCACTACTGGATGGGCGTATGGACAAGCTGAGAAAGGGCACCTTTAAGGAGGACGGACAGTGAGAGGACTTTGGTACGCTTTTAAGCAAAGGCTTATGCGTTCCTACGGGAACGACGCTCTGGGCACCTTTATTATTGTATTAAGCTTTGTGTTTATGCTTGCAAATATATTCCTTGACCTTTTTGTGCTTTGGCTTTTGTGGGCGCTTTTGTACGTCTGGTATATGTGCAGGTTTTTTTCCACCAATTACGCCGCAAGGCAAAGAGAGCTTGGTAAATTCCGTAGCCTTACAGGCGGTATATCCAAATATTTCCGCCATATAAAACGCCGCTGGCAGGACAAGGAGCATAAGTATCTTAAGTGCCCGAAATGCAGTGCTATTCTGCGTGTTCCCCGAGGCAAGGGCAGGATTACGGTAAGCTGTCCCCGCTGCGGCGAAAAGAAAAACACCAAAAGCTAAGGATAAAAACCTGATATTTCCGTTGACAGCGGTTTTGTAATCTGTTACAATAATAATGTCGAAAAAAAGAAAGGCAGGGTATGTGTTATGATGAATATAAAAAGATTTGTTGCGGCGTTAATGGCGGTGCTGACGTTCAGCCTTGCCTTACCTTTTACGGGCGCCTTTGCGGCGGACGGGGATTTTGTGCTGGAAATAACGGCAGATAAGGAAAGCGTAAGCTGCGGCAACACCGTTACCTTTACTATCCTTGCCAAGGATATCAGCGTAGAGGGCGGTCTTATTTCCCTGGACGTTCCCTTCAGGTTTGACACGGGCGTTTTTGAGCTTATAGGCAAAACCCCCATATATCCTTCCGAGTGGGCAGTGCCTGCTGATTTCAGCTATACTTCTCCTAAAAACGGGCTTTTGTGGTTACGCTCTCTTAACGACGACGGCGTATTTAACGAAAACGGCTGTAGCCGTGACGGTGCCCTGGGCTTTAAGCTTACCCTTAAGGCAAAGAAAAATGCTACCCTTGGCAAGACCACCGTTACTATTAACGGAGACGGTGTGTTTGAGGTGATATCCGGTACGGCGGCAGACGGTATGTGTACCGAGGTAAGAGGCACGGCGGCAGATCTCAGCGTGGACGTAATCGCCTTTGATATGCTTTACGGCGACCTTAATAACGACGGCAGGGTGGATAACCTTGACGCCTCCTTCGCTCTCAAGTACGACGCAGGCATTAGCGACCTGACGGCAGAGCAGAAGACCAGGGGCGACATCAACGGTGACGGTGGGATAAACAACCTTGACGCTACGGCTATACTTAAGATAGACGCAGGCATAGCGTAAAGCCGTTTCCGCTCACAGGGGGCGGCGGGAAAACTTTCTGAATAAAAAAGGCTTAGGGTAACAAAACGTGTTGCTCTAGGCTTTTTTGTATAATTTTTGACCTAAAAAACTACGCTTTTTCTCTCCCTCTTTTAGCTGTACCTCTTGTAATTTGTTAATATTGGTGATATAATGTAGCTTGATGTTATATATGGAGAATTGTGTCTATGAGATATACCTATAAAACAAAGGGCGTTTGCTCCTCGGAGATAGGCTTTGATATGGAGGCAGACGGCACCGTAAGCGGCGTTAAATTTACAGGCGGCTGTAACGGCAACCTTAAGGCGATAGGCCGCTTGGTAGAGGGCTGGCATTATAAGGAGATAGTAAAACGCCTGGAGGGTAACACCTGCGGCTTCCGTCCCACCTCCTGTGCAGACCAGCTTAGTAAGGCGCTTCTTGCGGCTGCGGAAAAGGCAGGCATAGCGTAATGAAAATAAGCTTTGAGATAAAGGGTGCAGGCAGCACGGTAAAAAAATACAGTGCCCTGGCAAAACGCCTTTACAATGACTTTAATACTTATATGGACAGCGTCAAAAAGCGTGACCCTGCGGCGGTAAGCAACGCCCAGATAATGCTTTTGTACTCAGGCGTCCACGCCGTAGCGGCACATAGGGTGGCCCACGCCCTTTACAAAAAGGGGTATGTGTTTGCCGCCAGGGCGGTGTCCCAGCTGTCCCGCTTCTTTACGGGTATCGAGATACACCCTGCCGCCAAGATAGGCAAGTGCCTGTTTATAGACCACGGTATGGGGGTAGTGATAGGTGAGACTGCCGAGATAGGCGACTACTGTACCATCTACCAGGGCGTAACCCTTGGCGGTACGGGTAAGGATACGGGCAAGCGTCACCCTACCCTGGGCAACAACGTAATGGTGGGTGCAGGTGCCAAGGTGCTCGGTCCCTTTACGGTGGGTGACGGGGCAAAGATTGCCTCAGGTGCGGTGGTGCTATGCAAGGTGCCCGAGGATACCACGGCGGTAGGCATCCCCGCAAAGCCGGTAAACAAATCCAAGGACAGTGCAGGCAGTCTTGACCAGATACATATACCAGACCCCGTAAGCCAGATGATAAAGGCTCTTGAGGAGCGTGTGGCTGAGCTGGAGCAGGAAATAAGCAAGCTAAAATAATATTGAACGAGGTAATAGATTATGAAGTATATCGTTATGGATATCGGCGGCACCTTTATAAAGCACGCAGTTATGGATGAAAACTTTGTGGAGACTGAGGTAGGCAAGGTGCCCACCAAGTATGAGCCGGAGGAGTTTTTGGCTCAGCTTGTTGAGGTTATCAAAAGCCACGGAGAGGGCTTGGGCGGCGTTGCTATTTCTATGGCGGGCTTTATCAACCCCGTAACGGGTGAGAATACCGACTACGGCTGCAGTGAGCGTTTCACCAAGTACAACCTGCGTGAAAAGCTGCAGAGCTTACAGGCTACCGCATTTCTATAGAAAACGACAGCAACTGTGCCGCATTGGCAGAGGTGGCTTTCGGGGCGGCAAAGGGCTGCAGCACCGTTGCGGCTATGACCGTTGGTACGGGCATAGGCGGCGCCGTTATAGTGGACGGCAAGCTGTTCCGCGGTAAAAGCTTTAAGGCGGGGGAGTACGGCTTTGCACTGACGAGCTACACCCTTGAGGAGGGTAAGCTTGTACCCCACTACGCCAAAGCAACCAGCCAGCTTGTTAAGCGTTGCTCCGATGCCCTCGGTAAGGAGGTTGACGGCATTTACGTGTTTGAAAACCTTGATACAGACGGAAGAATCAAGGACATATACACCGCATGGCTTGCAGATATAGCCGTTTGCATCGGTAACGTATGCGTAGCTCTTGACCCCGAGATGTTTCTTGTGGGCGGTGCGGTAAGCACCCAGAAGCGTTTTATGGACGACCTTAAGGAGATGGTATACGCCGGCTTTGAAAAGCTGGAGGACTATACCAGAATAGAGGCTTGCTCTATGGGTAACAACGCAGGCAAGGTTGGCGCGCTTCTTATGTTTTTTGAAAACTACGGTAAGTAATTAAAAATTTTTACATATAAGAAAGGAAAAACGTTATGGGCGTTAAAATTGTAACTATCGGCGGCGGCTCCTCCTACACACCTGAATTGGTAGAGGGCTTTATTAAGCGTTACGACCGCTTACCTGTTGACGAGCTTTGGCTTGTAGACATAGACGAGGGCAAGGAAAAGCTTGAGATAGTATCTGCTCTTGCCCGCAGACAGATTGAGAAGGCAGGTCTTCCCATCAAGCTTTACACCACTCTTGACAGAAGAGAGGCACTTCCCGGTGCAGACTTTGTTACCACGCAGATGCGTGTGGGTCTCCTTGATGCCCGTATAAAGGACGAGCGTATTCCTTTAAGCCACGGCATCCTGGGTCAGGAAACAAACGGTGCAGGCGGCCTGTTCAAGGGGTTGCGTACCATCCCCGTTATCCTTGATATATGCAAGGACATACACGAGCTTTGCCCTAACGCATGGCTTATCAATTTTACCAATCCTGCAGGTATGGTTACCGAAGCGGTTTACCGTTACGGTGCCCACAAGAAGGCAATAGGTCTTTGCAACGTGCCTATCAATATGCATATGAGCATTGCGGATATAGTTGGCAGACCCACCGAGGAGGTTGAGGTACACTTTGGCGGTCTTAACCATATGGTTTACGCTACCAAGGTTTTGGTAGACGGCGAGGACAAGACTGCAGAGGTTCTTGACAAGTGGGGCACTATGAGTATGAATAACATCAAGGGCATAAGCTGGCACAAGGGCTTTGTTGACGCTCTTGGCGTTATCCCCTGCCCCTACCACAGATATTTCTATATGGCAAAGGAATATCTTGAAGAAGCTATAGAAAAATTTGAAAAAAACGGCACCCGCGCAGAAACCGTTAAGAAGGTAGAGACTGAGCTGTTTGAGGTGTACAAGAACCCCGAGCTTGCAGAGAAGCCTAAGCTTCTTTCCGAGCGTGGCGGTGCGTATTACAGCGATGCTGCATGTAATCTTATCGCCTCCATCTATTCCGATAAGGGCGACATTCAGGTAGTAAACACCCTTAACAAGGGCAAGGCTGTCTCCAATTTTGAGGAGGACGAGGTTGTTGAGGTAAGCTGCCGCATCACCAAGGACGGTCCCGTACCCGTTAAGATAGGCGCTCTTCCCAAGTCCACCAACGGTCTTATCCAGCAGATCAAGTCCTTTGAGGTTGCATCCGTAGAGGCTGCGGTAAGCGGCGACTATAACAAGACCCTTTTGGCAATGATGATAAATCCCCTCGTTTCCAGCCAGAAGTACGGCGTGCCCGTACTTGAGGAGCTACTTATGGCACACCGCAAGTATCTGCCTCAGTTTGCAGACTGGTTTGCAAAAAAGGATGCGGAGGACAAGAAAAACGATGAGTGAGATTCGTGATATAAACCTTTGGGAAAGCGGCGAAAAAAAGATAGGCTGGGTAAAAAGCAATATGCCTATCCTTCGCTCCATAGAGGAGGAGTTTTTAAGAGACAAGCCCTTTACGGGTCTTAAGGTTGCCCTTTCCATCCACCTGGAGGCAAAAACCGCCTACCTTTGCCGTGTACTGGCGGCAGGCGGTGCCGAGATGTATATAACGGGCAGCAACCCCCTCTCCACTCAGGACGACGTGGCGGCGGCACTGGTTAAGGGCGGGCTTAACGTTTACGCCTGGTACGGCGCTACCGACGAGGAATATAAAAGACATATCAGCCGTGTTGTTGAGATTGGCCCCAATATCATCATCGACGACGGCGGCGACCTGGTAAGCCTTATCCACAACGAGTATCCCCAGCTTCTCGGTAAGGTTCTCGGCGGCTGTGAGGAGACCACTACGGGTATAATCCGTCTTAAGTCTATGGCAAGGGACGGCTCCTTGAAGTTCCCTATGGTGTTGGTAAACAATGCGGACTGCAAGCATCTGTTTGACAACCGCTACGGCACGGGTCAATCCGTGTGGGACGGTATCAACCGCACCACCAACCTTATAGTTGCAGGCAAAAACGTTGTCGTAGCAGGCTACGGCTGGTGCGGCAAGGGCGTTGCAAAGCGTGCCGAGGGTCTTGGCGCCTCCGTTATCGTAACCGAGATAGACCCCGTTAAGGCAATCGAGGCTGTTATGGACGGCTACAAGGTTATGAAAATGCGTGATGCGGCTAAGCTTGGTGACTTTTTCGTTACCGTTACAGGCTGCAGCGGCGTAATCAGCAAGGAAGACTTCCTTAATATGAAGGATGGCGTTATCCTCTGCAACGCAGGCCACTTTAACGTAGAGGTTGATATGGCTTGTCTGGAGGAGATGGCTGTTTCCGTCAAGGAACGCCGTGCAAACATCAACGGCTACACCCTGGAAAACGGCAACACCCTTAACGTTATTGCCGAGGGCAGGCTTGTAAACCTTGCCGCAGGGGACGGACACCCTGCAGAGATTATGGATATGAGCTTTGCTATACAGGCGCTCAGTGCCAGGTATATAGCAGAAAACAAGGATAGCCTTAAGGCAGGTACGGTAGACGTACCCGAGGATATCGACAAGCGTGTTGCTGCTATGAAGCTTGCCGCCTGGGGCATCGAGATAGACGCCCTCACCCCCGAGCAGGAAAAATACCTAAGCAGCTGGAACCTTGAGTAAGTATTTTATAAATATAAAAAAACAAAAAAGGAGAACCCGTATGAAAAAGACATTGGCGCTTATACTGACCGTGATTATGACCCTTTCCTGTATGTCCTTCGTAGCTACAGGCGTATCTGCGGCAGAAGTAACCTACGACCTTGGTGAAATGACCCTTTCCCACTTAAACCCCGGTCTTTTCCCTGAAAATTCCAACAATATGCTGGCTGTGTTTGGCCCCGGCAACTCCCTCAACGGCAGATATTGGACCAAGATTTACGCAAGAATGGACTCTACCCTGGGTGCATTCGTCGTTGAAGAAAAGATAGGCTGCCACCGTGCGTACAACAAGACCGTTGAAAACGGTTGCATCGCTCTTATGATTATGTACGCACCCCTTTCCGCAAATAGCACGACTAACAAGTTCGCTATAGAAAACTGGAAGGTTTGGGACCGCATCAAGGTTGGCGACACCTTTACTATTACGGGTGTAAACTTCCTTAAGAAGACCATCGACACCACAGGCACCTGGACTACTGCAGACTTCGTTTCCAACGCAAAGGTTAAGGTTACCGCAAGAAGAGACCCCAACGCTGTAAAGACCCCCTATTCCGACAAGACTATCGTTGCTATGGGCGACAGTATTACCGTTGGCGGCGGCTGGACCTATGACCTTTCCGACGCTCTCGGCACCGACGTTATAAACAGCGGCTTCGGCGGCGACACCGCTCACGCTTCTCTTGCTGCACGCTACGACACTCACGTTGCTGCTCACAACCCCGACATCGTTATCGTTTCCTTCGGTATCAACGACGCAGTTTCCTCTCTTGCAAAGCCTAATCTTCCCGCAGCCCTTGCTCAGTACGAAAAGGCACTCAGAGATATCTATGCAAGAAACACCGCTATGGGCGCAAAGACCGTATTCCAGTCTGCAAACAACATTAAGATAGCCACCTTTGAGGACGGCGTTAGCTATCAGGCGTACGGCGGACTTCAGGGCTGGATAGACACCGTTATCGGTACTATGAAGGCGATTGCCGAGGAATACGACTGCCTCTTTATCGACCTCTACTCTATGTGGAAGGAAAAGGAGCTTGCTCCTACGAACCTGGTAGACTCCACCCATCCTACCGAGGTAGGCTATGACGCTAACCTTGAGCTTATTATCCCCGCCTTCAGAGAAAACGCTAACGCTCTTACGGGCTACGAGGGCGAGTTTGACTGGGAAGCTTATGACAAGGGCGAGCTTGAAAACGAGGTTATCCTCGGTGACGCTAACGGCGACGGCAAGGTAAACAACCTTGACGCTACCGAGGTTCTCAAGTACGACGCAGGCATCAACAACCTTATCTCCGATGCGGCAGACGTAAACAAGGACGGTAAGGTTAATAACCTTGACGCTACCGAGATTCTCAAGTACGACGCAGGCATTATCAACGGCTTCTAAAAAAGGCACAGACCGCAGAAAATACTCCCCATTACTCACTTCGTTCGTAACGGGGACCCCGACAAGATATTCCACCATTTCCGTTCGTTCGCACCTGCGCGCCAACAAGTTGGCACTTGCGGAAACTAAGGTGTATTATCTGCGGCGCGTGTCCGCAGATAATACGATTGATTAGTGTTTTAATTGTAGTTAAGCGTGGCTCTTCGTGCCACGCTTAACTTTTTTTGTTTATTTTTCTGCTTTGTACGAACTTCAATGCGGCGTGATGGAAGACCTATCCCCTACAAATTGATTGTTTTCTTTTATCGTGTGCCGAGACGTTTTCTTTAATTGCCAGGTTGCGGGCGACCACCCATCGTCCGTTTCGCAACACTTTTTTACTAAAAAGACCAAAAAACTATTGTTAAAATGATTTTTTTGTGCTATACTTAAAATAAGTATAAACATTTCGCCTTTGTTTTGGCGGCATTGCACAAAAGCTATTATGGCTCTTTGTGCAAGACCAACAAGGGCGGTTTGTAGAAAATATTTTTGCGAAAGGAACTTTAACGGCATGAAAAGACTGACAGCTATTCTTCTTGCTTTGACAATGGTGTTTACTCCCGTTCTTTTCCAAGGAACAAGCACCAATGTTTCCGCGGCAAACGTTGAAACCTATATTGGTGACCTTAAGGTTTCCAAGGTTAACAACCTTTGGGTGGAGCCTACCACCAACGTAATGATACTCCTTACCCCCGGTCAGAGTATCAACGCATTGTATTACACGAGGCTTATCGCCGTTTATGACAGTGCATCAGGCTCCTACATAGTTACCGAAAAGGTTGCTACCCACCGCTCCAGCACCTCTACCGTTCCTTCTAACGGTATCGGTCTGGCGTTCAACTACGCACCCATTTCCGGCAACAGCTATTCCAACACCTTCGCTAAGGACAACTGGCCCGTATGGCAAAAGATCCGTGTTGGTGACAAGCTTAAGCTCAGCGGCATTGACGTTACTAACAAGACCGTTTCCACCAGCGGTACCTGGGCAACAAGCGACTTTGTTTCCAACGCAAAGGTAAGCGTTACCACCGTGCGTGATAACTCCAAGCCTAAAACCGCTTATTCCGACAAGACCATCGTTTGTATGGGCGACAGCGTTACCGCAGGCGGCGGCTGGACAGAGGACCTTAGCGACACCTTTAATGCAAACTTTATCAACGCAGGCTTCGGCGGCGATACCTCTACCAACTACTACAACTACCGTTACCAGACCTACGTTGCTTCCCACAACCCCGACATAGTATTCGTTGAGTTCGGTATTAACGACCTGCTAAGCGTTTCCACCACGGCGGCTATGCCCGGTGCCATAACCACCTACAAAAACACCCTTAGAAACATTTATAACGCAAACAAAAACATCGGCGCAAAGACCGTATTCGTAACCCCCAACAATATTAAGGTTGCTTCTCTTGAAAAGGCTATCCACACCTCATCCTCCTACGGCAGCCTTCAGGCGTACATAGACGCTTTCCTTCAGGGTATGGCAGACGTAGCAGCAGAAACAGGCAGCCACTTTATCAATATTTACCAGATGTGGAAGGACAAGGGACTTGCTCCTACCAACCTTATAGACACCACCCATCCCAACGGTGTTGGCTACGACGCTAACGTTGAGCTTCTTACTACCTACCTCACCGCTAATATGAACGATATTTGCGGCGTAAGCGGCGGTAATGACAACACTCAGACTGGCGGCATCGTTACCACAGAGGCAGGCAACATTTACTTCTCCCAGATAAACAACCTCTGGAACACCACTCCCGCAAACAACCAGTGCTTTATAGTTACCCCCGGTCAGACCCTTAACGGTTTGTACTACGATAAGCTTTACGCTGTATACGACAGCTCTAAGGGCGGCTACGTAGTTAAGAAGAAGGTTGCTACCCACCGTAGCTACTCTCAGGCTATAGGAACAAACGAAATAGGTATTGCTATCAGTAACCAGCCTGCAGACTCTAACCTCGGTGCAGACTTCTGCCGTAAGAACTATCTTGTATTCCAGCAGGCACAGGTAGGCGACGTTATTAAGCTTCATAACGTGGACCTTACCAACAAGACCATCTCTACCAGCGGTACCTGGGGCTCAAACTTTACCTCTAATTCCTACGCAAGCCTTACTACTTACCGTGACACCTCCAAGAACACAGCTTACTCCAACAAGAAGATAGTTGCTCTTGGTGACAGCGTTACCGCAGGCGGCGGCTGGACCGAGGCTATCTCTACCGAGTTTAACTGTAACGTTATCAACGTGGCAACCCCCGGTGACCGTACTGACGAGGGTCTTAAGCGTTTTGATAGCCTTGTTGCTGTTCATAACCCCGATATAGTTTTCATTAAGTACGCACTTAACGACTGTATCCAGTACACCGTTACCTCCAATACACTGCCTACCTTTAAGGCAAACCTCAAGAGCCTTTACAATAAGTGTAAAGCTCTTGGCGCAACAGTAGTGTTTATGACCACCAACGACTGTAACAACTCTCTTGACTCCTCCCGTTACACCAACTTCGGCGGTCTGGACGCATATCTTAAGACCTTCCAGCAGGCAATAAGAGACGTAGCGGCTGAAACCAGCGGCTTCTGCATCGACGTTGACTCTGCATGGCAGAAGGTATCCTCCACTACCACCAGCTACCTTATGGATACCGTTCACCCCAACGACGCAGGTTATGATATGGACCTTAGCGTTATTATTCCTTACCTCCGCAACAATATGACTGCTATCGCAGGCAGTGCCGGCGTTTCCGCTCCTTCCGTTACCGTTAACGCTTCCGTAGCGTACGGCTCCACCCTCAGCGCAAGCTGGGCAGCAGTAGCAGACGCTACCTCCTATAAGTACGAAGTAACCAGATGGATGGGTGAAAAGAACATTACCGACACCGCAGTTGTTTACAGCGGTACCACCACCTCTACCAGCATTTCTATCCCTGCTCAGACTATGGGTAAGTACCTCGACGTTAAGATTACCGCAGTAGGCTCCAACAGTGAGGCTTCTGCAACCAAGACCGTTATGCTTAATCCCGCTAACGATTATCCTACCGATATTCAGTATATCCCCGTAGTAGAGATCAACGGCAGCGTGCTTAACAGCACCTCTATGATTTGGACCTCCTCTAAGGGCTCTACCTTCAGCTCCGTGTACTGGGCAGCTGCAGTATGCTCTCCCAATAAGGACGGTACGTATACCGTTATCGAAAAGTACGAAAACGGCGCATCCAAGTCCGTTACCGTAAGCGGTAACAATCTGCTTCTTGCAACCCACAGCGGCTATGCTAACTCCGCTTATGCAAACGCTCTTAAGGTTGGCGATACCATCGAGTTCTGCGGCGTATACCTTTCTGCTAACAACACCGTAAACAGCAAAGCCTACGCAAAGGTTAACGGCGGTATCTCTCTGGCACCCGGCGACATCACGATTAAGGTTCCCGATATAAACAAGACCGATGATAATAAATACATCACCGGTGTAGGCACGGGCGTTAAGGGCAACGACGTAAAGGCTATGTTTAACGAGGAAGCTAAGTATATCTCTATCAGAGACCTTGGCGGTGCCGAGGTTACAGATACCGTCGTAGGCACGGGCTACACTGTAAACCTCGTAGTAGACGGTGCGGTTAAAAAGAGCTATACCATAGTAATAAAGGGCGACGTAACCAGCGACGGTCTCGTTTCCGCAACCGACTACATCTCCGTTAAGGGCGTTCTGAACAACACCCTCGTTCTGGAAGGTGCCTTTGATATGGCAGGCGACTACGACGACAGCGGTGCTATATCCTCCTCTGACTATATAGCAATCAAGCTTGCAATAGCAGCAGCGTAGGGATGGAAATTCACCCCATCACTCACTTTGTTCGTGACGGGGACCCCGAAATAGTCCCGACCGCAAAAATTTAACATAATTATTATTAGAAGAAGTTTAGGGCAACACAAAAATGTGTTACCCTAAACTTTTTTGTATTATATAATTTTTGCTATGGACGAACAGAACCGCTTGCAGTACTGAGTACAGCGTCGGGTTCTGTTCGCCCATTCGGAACAATTTTTCCTATCCCCTGGGATGTAAATTCACCCCATCACTCACTTTGTTTGTGACGGGGACCCCGAAACAGTCCCGAGCACAGAAAAAGCATTTAGATTAAGAGGAAGAAAAACGGCTGAAAAGCCGTTTTTCTTGTTTATATTATATTTTTTGCTATGGGTGACCGAAAAGCTTTTGGCAATAAAACCGACACGGCGATAAGTTAATTTATTCCTCAAAAGCCTTGAGTATCTATGCAAAAAATGTTATAATGTATATGGAAAGGAAAGGGGGATGCTTATTGTGGATATAAAAGAATTACTCTCCCACGTGGATCACACTTTGCTGGGCGTTGACAGCACTTGGGAGGATATAAAAAAGCTATGCGACGAGGGGATAGGTTACGGCACTGCCAGCGTTTGCATTCCGCCCTGTTACGTAAAGCAGGCGGCAGAGTATGCATCGGGCAGGGTAAAGATATGCACGGTTATCGGCTTCCCTAACGGCTACAACAGCAGTGCTGTAAAGGTGTACGAGGCGGGTGTTGCTCTTTCCGAGGGTGCGGAGGAGATAGATATGGTTATAAACGTAGGTCTGCTTAAGGCGGGCAGGGCAGAGGAGCTTGAAGAGGAGATAAGGGCGGTAAAACAGGTCTGCGGTGATAAGATGCTTAAGGTTATAATAGAGGCGTGCCTGCTTACCGATGAGGAAAAACGCCTGATGTGCCGCATCTGCCACAGAGCAGGGGCTGACTATATAAAAACCTCCACAGGCTTCAGCAAGGGCGGTGCTACCCTGGCGGACGTTAAGCTTCTGTTTGAAAACGCTCCCGCAG
>JAZSQJ010000066.1:0-28357 GCA_045537905.1 Eubacteriales bacterium | reverse complement strand
TAGTATATCATAAAAAATGATGGTAGACACTTTTTTGTGTCTACCATCATTATATCACTTCATGCCTTCCCTGAATTTTCTACTTTAGAATAATTGTATTTTGTTCTTTTTCGTGTTCTGTGCCTTTGTCAGCGGTCTGAGACAGCCTGTTCGTTTTAATCAACACCTCGGATTACGGATAAGGACGGCGTTACGGTTTTTGATGGAGCGTAAAGGGTAGCACCTTGTAGGGACAAACCGTCCCCGACGGTCCTAGGCGTTGCATATGTGTGAGGCGTCACCCAAAACGGGAATATGTACCGTATAAATTTGTTATGTATATGTTCCGTAAGGCGGTTTTGTTAAACGTGGTGGGCGTAATTTAACCGTTACGTTTAGGACCGTCGAGGACGCCGGTCCCTACAAACAAACCGTCACGCATCACCGTAATTTGCGGTGCCGTTCGTAAAAAACGCCTCGTTGTTTCAATCAACAACCGAGGCGTTGTTTTTTATTATTACAACCTCTTTTTTGTGTATTTCCGTACCGATTTTTTGCGGCTTCCTCGGGTAAAGGCAACGCCGCCCAAGCCCCCAAGTAACGACACGCCTATCTGTATAAGGGGACTGCCCGTTGTTTCGGGCAGGCACAGGGACATAAGGATGCATATCACCGTGTATAATCCGCAGGCACAGGCTCCGCCAAGGGCGTCCTTGGTCTTGATACTGCCAAACAAAGCCGCAGTAAGGGCGCCGCACAGGGCGCACACTGCCCCCATTGTTCCTGCCAGGGATACGGGGTCCTTGGTTTGCATAGCTATCCAGGCGGTAAACAGGCTTGCCCCAAAGCTTACCCCTACCCCCGTTACGGCACATATAAGGCTTTCTTTTATAAGTATGCCCTTGCTTTTTGTTTTTGTCATTTACATACACCTCTTGTTAAATGTGTATGCGCTCTTTTCCGATTTTATGCCAACGTTTCAGAAATAAGCTGTGCCGTCCGTTGCTCTACCCGTCCAAAGTCCATACAGGGGGTGTAAATCTCCTCCAGCAGGCAGTGCTTTTCTCTGGCTTCGGCAAGAGCGCGGACTGCGTTTTCCTTAACAGCCTCCGCCGTTTTGGTCAAAAACCGCCTCTGCCCCCTGTGGGCGGCAAGAGCAGACCTGTCCACAAAGCGTTCCATATTGATAAGCCGTTTTGGCGATACGCCGCCCCCGCCTATAAGCAGTCTGCCGCCCTTAAGGTACAGGGCGGCTATACGGGCTTTGCTCGTAGCCGCCGGTGAATAGGCAAAGGGCACGCCACGCTCCTTAAGGGCGCCTGCCATAGCGGAAAGGAACAGGTAGCCTATGCCGTAGCTGTCCTCAACGCACCAGCACTCTGCATCGGTGCCAAGCTTCACCTCGCCCTTGCTGCAAAGGGCAAACCTGGGGCAAAGCCTTGCTTCAAAGACCCCGTCGCCCTTCAGCTTGTCGGCGTATCTGCCTGCCGCCGCCTCCAGCTTGTGGGTCAGCAGTCCCTCCCTTATAAGGCCCTGCCTTTCTCTTAACAAAGCTCCCATAGCACCCAGCAGGCCGTAGGCTCTGCGGTAGGCGGCTGCCTTCTCCTCGCTAAGGGTCTTTATCCGGGCAACCCGCTCTCTCAGGTCGGCTCCCCTCAGATACTCACCCAGGTCAACCAGTCTGTCCATAGCACCCACCAGCCGCGGAGACCTTTCGTGGGGAGGAGTACCGTCCAGCACCCCCGTATTCCTTTCGGGTATAAGCACGCCGTCAAGACTGTCCGGGTCAGAGGCACAGTATATCCGTTCCACCAAAAGCCCCTTTTTCTCTGCCGCCGCCGCTACCTTCCGCATAAGGCTGTTTTTACCGCAGCCACAGCCGCCCTTTAATATATACAGCCTATCCGTTCCTTTGGTAATCTCGGGAAAATAGTTTACAAAGCCGTCCTCGGTGTTGCCACCACCGAAGCAAGTATCCATTTTAAGCATAAAACCGTCTGCTATTGCAGACAAATCCCCCTTCCGTAAGTAAAAATGCTTTTTTCTTATTGACACAGACCAAGCATTAGAGTATAATGTAATATTAGATTATGCGTTATTTTGCGTATTTGACAGGAGAAACGTGAATGAAGCTACTTATTTTAGCGGCAGGGCAGGGCAAACGGCTTGGCTGTGAGGAAACGCAGATACCCAAGGTTATGAGACTTGCTCTTGATAAGCCTCTTTTGCAGTACGTGCTGGAGGCGGCAGGGTTTATCCCCGAGGAGGACGTCTGGGCGGTTTTAGGCTTCCGTAAGGAGATTGTGCTGGCGGCGTATCCCGGTCTTAACTACGTGGAGCAGACGGAAAGGCTTGGCACAGGTCACGCCGTTATGTGTGCGGCGGAGGTGTTTAAGGACTACGACGGGGACGTTATGGTTATCAACGGAGATATGCCTCTGTTCAGCAGAAAAACCCTGGAGGATATAATAAAGCAACACAGGGAAAAGGGCGTGGAATGCACTCTGACAGCCTTTTACGCCAAGGGTGAGATACCTCCCTTCGGTCACGTAATCCGTGACGGAGAGGGCTTTGTCAAGCAGATAGTGGAGCATAAGGACGCCACTGAGGAGCAAAGGCTTATAAGGGAGCTTAACGCAGGGCTTTACGTGTTCAAAAGCCGTGTTTTGTTTGACGCTCTCGGAAGGATAAAGCCCAGCCCCGTAAGTGGGGAATACTATATAACGGACGTGCCTGCGGCTATAGCAGAGGCAGGCGGTAAAACCGCAGTTTATATGCTGGAGGACGAAAACGAGGTGCTGGGTGTAAACACGGCAGAGGACCTTGCGGCGGTGGAAGCGGTGCTTACACAAAGAAAACAGTAAAAATTTAAGGAAAAGCAGGTAATATATTTTGGTTCGTAACGATTTAAGAAATGTAGCAATTATAGCCCACGTTGACCACGGTAAGACCACTCTTGTTGACGGTATGCTTAGGTATGCAGGCACCTTTAGGGAAAACCAGGAGGTTGCTGAACGTGTTATGGATAACAACGACCTGGAGAGGGAGCGTGGCATAACCATTCTGGCAAAAAACACCTCCGCCACCTACAAGGACGTTAAGGTAAACATAGTAGACACTCCCGGCCACGCCGACTTTGGCGGTGAGGTAGAGCGTATACTAAAGATGGTAAACGGCGTTTTGCTTTTGGTTGACGCCGCAGAGGGCCCTATGCCCCAGACCCGCTTCGTGCTTCAGAAGGCTATCGAGCTGGGACACCGTATTATAGTTGTTGTAAACAAGATAGACCGTCCCGACGCAAGACTTGGGGAGATAGAGGACGAGGTTTTGGAGCTGCTTCTTGACCTTGACGCCAGCGACGAGCAGCTTGAAAGTCCCTTCCTTTACTGCTCTGCCCGACAAGCCACCGCCAGCTACAGTGCAGACGAGGCAGGCGTTGACCTTGCTCCTTTGTTTGACACTATTCTGGAGCATATCCCCGCTCCCGAGGGTGATGCAGAGGGCGAGGCGCAGATGCTGGTTTCTGCCGTAGACTACAACGATTTTGTGGGCAAGATGGCAATAGGCAGAATTGAGCGTGGCTCTATCAACCTTAAGCAGGACGTGCTGGTTTGCGACTACCACGGCGGTATCGAGCCTTATAAGAGCAAGATAAGCGCTATGTTCCAGATAGAGGGCTTGGGCAGGACTCCTGCAACGACCGCTATGGTTGGCGATATTATCTGCGTTTCGGGTATAGCCGATATTAATATAGGTAACACCATCTGTTCCACCGAGGGTGCAGACCCCCTGCCCTTCGTCAAGATAGGCGACCCCACTATCGAGATGACCTTCTCCGTAAACACGGGTCCCTTCGCAGGGAGAGAGGGTAAGTACGTTACCACCCGTCATATCAGAGACTACCTGTTTAAGGAAGCTATGAAGGATATGTCCCTCCGTGTAAGCGAGACCGACAGCGCCGACAGCTACAACGTAGCAGGCAGAGGTGAGATGCATCTTTCTATCCTTATGGAGAATATGCGTCGTGCAGGCTATGAGTTTATGGTAAGCACTCCCCGTATCATCTATAAGGAGATAGACGGTGAGCTTTGCGAGCCTATTGACCGTGCGGTTATGGACGTGCCTCAGGACTACGTAAGCTCGGTTATGGAAAAGATGGGCTACCGCAAGGGCGAGCTGGTGGAGATGAACCCCAAGGGCAGCCGTATGCATCTGGAGTTTCTTATACCTACCCGCGGTCTGTTCGGTTATAAGACGGAGTTTTTGACCGACACCCGTGGCGAGGGCGTGCTTAACACCATCTTCGAGAAGTACGAGCCTCAGAAGGGTGAGATACAAAAACGCTTTACAGGCAGTCTTATCGCCTACGAGGACGGCGAGGCTACCTCCTACGGTCTGTTCCACGCTCAGGACAGAGGCACTATGTTTATCGACCCTGCCACCAAGGTCTATACGGGTATGATAGTAGGTCTTTCCCCCAAGGGTGACGATATAGTTGTTAACGTGTGCAAGAAGAAGCACCTTACCGCCATCAGAAGCGCAGGTGCGGACGAGGCACTCCGTCTGGTAACCCCCAAGAAGATGAGCCTGGAGGAGGCTATCGAGTTTATCGCCGAC
Source organism: Eubacteriales bacterium (assembly GCA_045537905.1). Classification (GTDB taxonomy): domain Bacteria; phylum Bacillota; class Clostridia; order Oscillospirales; family CAG-382; genus SIG636. The sequence continues at coordinate 23,761 of JAZSQJ010000066.1, read as the reverse complement.
GACGAGCTTATCGAGGTAACGCCAAAGTCTATCCGTCTGCGTAAGCGTATACTGGACAATGCTACCCGTATGAAGGAAAAATCCAAGCTTAAATAAACCTCGAGGGATGTAAAAAAAGCGTAGACCGCAAAAAATAATTATAAATTGTTTAAGAAGAAGTCTGGCGTGGCACAAACGTACCACGTCAGACCTTTTATATTATATATTTTTTGCTATGCACCAACTTCACCTCGCAGTACTAAGTACAGCTTCGGTTCAGTTGTCGCATTCTACATCTTTTTTTCCTATCCCTTGGAGTGGGTGCTAATCGGGGTGCAGAAACGGTATGTTTTTGATACGGGCGTTACGGGTAGAACCGTAGGGCGTCTGTCTTGCTGCCGCCGTGGCAACGAATAAATAAAACACCGCAAATTATGATTAAACGGGACGGTTTATTGCATACATCGCCACAAATTATGATGAAACGAGGCGGTTAAATCGTAGGGAGCGGCGTCCCCGACGGTCCTAAACGTAACGGTTAAATTACGCCCACCACGTTTAACAAAACCGCCTTACGGAACATATACATAACAAATTTATACGGTATGTTTTTTTGTTTTGGGTCACGCCGCCTGTATTTGTTATGTTTTGGACCGTCGAGGACGCCGGTCCCTACAAGGTGCTACCCTCCACGCCCCATCAAAACCGTAACGCTGTTCTAAACCGTTATAACGGCGGGAGAGTTACTCCCTCACGTCCATACAAAACCCACGCCCTTTCGGGGTGCGGCTGCTTATTCTTTCCGTCCGTTGTCGAAGGGTGTCGAACGAAACAGGGCAACTCTATGCCAAAAATTGGCAATTTGCTATTGCCTTTTCTTTCCAAATATGGTAAAATTTGGTAAAACAACAAGCCGCAGGCAAGCTGTGGGCGTAAAATGGTGACAAAGGAGAGCAAAATGGATAAAACAGGGGTAAAACCAAAGGCAATTGTGGCAGATGCTTGTGCCGAGACCCGCTCGGCTACTGTAGCGGGACTAAGAAAAAACGGGATCGACGTGGTGGCAGAGGCTGCCGACGGAAAGGAGGCCTATCTTAAAATAGCAAGGTACCGTCCTGCGGCGGTGGTGTGTGACCTGTTTCTGCCCAGAATGGACGCTTTGCAATTGGTTTCCGAGTGCAAAAACAGACTAAGCGACGGATTTCCCGCCTTTGTGGTGCTGTCGGGAATCAGCAACGACGCCCTTTTTGGGGAGTGTCTGGAGGAGGGTGCTTTTTATTGTATGCAGAAGCCCGTGGAGCCTTCCCTCCTGGCAGAGCGTATAAAGCGAGCCGTCCAGCGTGGGCAGGACAAAAGGCGTGGCGGCGAGACGGGGGATATGGAGTCCCAGGTAACGAAGATAATCCACCAAATCGGCGTGCCTGCCCATATAAAGGGGTATCAGTATTTGCGTACAGCCATACTGATGGCGGTAGAGGACGCAGGGGTAATCAACGCCGTAACGAAGGTGCTGTATCCCACGGTGGCAAAGACCTACAAGACTACCTCCAGCCGAGTGGAGCGTGCCATAAGACACGCCATAGAGGTGGCTTGGGACAGGGGAGACGTGGACGTGCTTAACGGATTTTTCGGCTACACCGTGCAAAACTCCCGTGGGAAGCCCACCAACTCTGAGTTTATAGCTATGATAGCAGACAGCCTCAGGCTTAAAAACAAAGCGGCAGCGTGAGGATACCCCGTTGCTCTTTGCATTCGCAACGGGGGCCCCAAGAAAATACCCCGTTGCTCTTTGCATTCGCAACGGGGACCCCGAGAAGATACCCCGTTGCTCTTTGCATTCGCAACGGGGACCCCGAGAAAATACCCCGTTGCTTAAGTTATAAGTGATAGTGAATAAGTACGGAGGGCAATAAACCGAAACGGTTTATTGCCCTCGCTTTTTGCATTTGGTATTGTCTCGCAGGTCCTTGGGGGTTTATGAGGGCGTTACGTGTAGAACCGTAGGGCGGGCGGCTTGCTCCCGCCGTTATAACAATCAAAGAAAACACGGCAAATTATGATGCTGCGTGACGGTTTATTGCATACATCGCCACAAATTATGATGATGCGAAGGGGTTTATTTGTAGGGACAAACCGTCCCCGACGGTCCTAAACGTAACGTTCAAATTATACCCACCGCATTTAACAAAACCGCCTTACGGAACATATACATAACAAATTTATACGGTACATATTCCCGTTTTGGGTTATGTTTCACATATATGTAACGCTTAGGACCGTCGAGAGACGGTTTGTCCCTACACGGTACTACCTGTAACGCCCAATCAAAAACCCTACGGCACACTGACCCACACGGCTTGTCCGTCACATATCACATTAAACCGACATAATGGTTGTTGATGAAACGAGACGGTTTGCCCCTACAAAATGCTACCCCTTACACCCGACTTGCGGCAAAAACGTTATATTAATCGCCCTGTGCCGATATAATTAAACCGAGGTGTTGCTTGTGGATATAAACTTGGGGGCGGTATTTGCCCTTTGCTTTTTGGCTTTGCTGATGCTTTTTGCTCTCCTTTGCTTTTTGGGGACGAAAACAAAGGCGCCTTTTTTGGTTTTTGCAGGGGACGGACTTAGGTTTTTGTGCTTGCAGGGGCTTTTGGGGCTTGCTTTTGTTTTGTGCTACGTGCTGTTTTTGAAAAACGGCATTACTCTCAGCCTCTCCCGTCTTGGGGTGGCGTTTATCCCCTTTACGGTGCTTGCCTACTTTGGGGTATGGCGGTACGGCGCCTTATCTGACGCCGGAGCTTCACTGCTGTTCCCCTTGGGGTATTGCCTTTTTTTGCTGTGGCGGTACTTTTCCTCGGGGGACGGACTGGGGGCCTTTTCCTACGTTATATTCAATCCTGCCTTTGGCTTTATCGGGAGCCAGGTGAAGGGAGCCCTTGGAAGCGTCAGTGCGGTGTTACCCCTTATCTGTGCTATTATCGGCAGAGGTGTTGCCGTAAAAACGATTGACAAGCGTGGAAAAATATGAGATAATAAAGGATAGCACGTATAAGGAGAATACACAAAATGAGCTTTGGCGAAAAGATAGGCGTTTTTTTTAAGAAATATTACGTACTGATACTTGCCCTTTTGATGGTGGCTTGTCTCGTTATCGGCGTGTTTTACGTTTACGGCGGTGACGAGGAGGACGAGGACGGCACCGACAAGCCGGTTACCGACCGGAGTCAGGAGGAGGAGATACGCTACTACGTTATCGACATTGCCGACGTGAGCAAGTACGTTACGGTGGGTAAGTACGAGGGTGTTGAGATAAGCGAGACCGTTGCAGACGAGGAGTTTATAGAGGAGCACCGCAAAAAGGTTTTGGATAAGGTTAAGGAGTACGTGGACGCAGACCGTCCTGCCCAGAACGGCGATACCGTTGTTATCGACTACGAGGGCTTTAATAAGGAAAGCGGCGAGAAGTTTGCGGGCGGCTACGATACGGACTCCAGCTTTGTTTTGGGTAGCGGCAGCTTTATCCCCGGCTTTGAGGAGGGCATAGTAGGCCACCGTGCAGGGGAAAAGTTTGACATATTTGTTACCTTCCCTCAGAACTACGTTAACGAGGAGCTGCGTGGCGTGGCTGCACGCTTCAGCATTACTCTTAAGAAGGTAAGCCTGGTGGTTTACCCCGAGATTACGGACGAGCTTGCGAAGAAGCTGAACTTTGACAGCGCAGAAAAGCTTAACGAGGCTATAAAGAAGAGCGCAGAGAACGAAGCGAATACCAAAAACCTTGACGCCGCCTGGAAGGCGGCAGTGGCAAACTGCACGCTTAAGGAGTACCCCAAGGAGCTTTACGACCAGTCTGTAAAGGATTTTGTTGAGTATTATATGGCGTATTACAAGAACTCTGCCGCCCAGTACGGGGTGGAGCTGGAGGAGCTGACCGGCAAAACCGAGAAGGAGCTGTTTGCAGAGCTTACCGAAAAGGGCAAGGAGAACGCAGACGGCTATCTCAAGGAGGAGCTGTTTATGTTTGCCATAGCAAAGGATATGGGCAAGGACGCCATCAGCGCCGAGGAATACGATAAGGCGCTGCAGGACTTTGCCAAGAGCCAGGGCGTTACCACCGACGAGCTTTTGGAGGAGTTTACGGTGGAGCAGATTAAAACCAACGTGCTCTGGGACAGGGTTATGACCCACGTGCTGGACAAGGCGGTTTTCGTGGAGAAGCCTGAGGAGTCCGCCGAAAGCTCGGAGGAAGCCTCCGAAAACAGCGAGGAGTCCACCGAAAGCTCAGAGGAAGCATCGGCTGAGTAATTGCAAAAATCAGGGGTTGTCTCAAATTTTCATTTGAGACAACCCCGTTCTTTTTATCGTGTTTTGTTATTAGCCGTATAACCGCTTCGTAACGTTTTGCACACCGTAGGGTTTTGATTGTGCGTGAGGGTTAGCGCCTCGTAGGGACCGGCGTCCTCGACGGTCCTTGACGTGGCATATACGTGAGGCGTAACCCGAAACGGGAATACGTACCGTAAATTTTGTTGTGAAAACGTTACGTAAGGCGTTTTCGTTAAAAGCGGTGGGTATAATTTATCTGTTACGTTTAGGACCGTCGAGAGACGGTTTGTCCCTACAAAATACCCGTTCTGTTTTATCATAATTTGCGGCGACGTATGCAATAAACCGTCTCGTTTTATCGTATTTTGTTATGAACCATATAACCGCTTCGTAACGTTTTGCACACCGTAGGGTTTTGATTGTGCGTGAGGGTTAGCACCTTGTAGGGACCGGCGTCCTCGACGGTCCAAAACATAACAAATATATTCGGCGTAACCCAAAACAAAAATACATATCATCAAAATTGGTATGAAAACACTCCATAAGGCTTCACCGTTATGGTAATGGGTAAACCTTAGCCGCCACGCTTTGGACCGTCGAGGACGCCGGTCCCTACAAAATACCCGTTCCGTTTTATCACAAACTTCGGCGTTTCTTTAATTGCCAGGTTGCGGACGACCCCCTATCGCCCGTTTCGTTTTATCAAAAACTGCGGTGTTTTCTTATATAAGTAAACAAGGCAATAAACCGCATCGTTTAATAATAATTTGCAACGTTGGCGTAATACGGTAAACAATCACCCCACGAAGTCTGACAACTTCGTGGGGATCCCGACAAAAAATTTAGCGTGGCGAAAACCACGCTAAACCGTTAAAGCTTTTTGCAAATATAGGTGCAAAGGGGCATTGCCAGCAGGGATATAAGCACTGCGGGCGGTATATCCAAAACCGAATGCTGTTTTAAGAACACGGTGGATATACTGATAAGTACCGTCGTTACAAGGAACGCCGTCCTCCAGCCCCACGAGCTGAAATGCTTGCTGTTCCAGGAGGCGTACAGCACCGCAAAGGAGCCGATAACGTGGAGAGAGGGGCAGACGTTTGTGTTCGTATCAAAATCGTAGTACCAGTGCATAAAGTCGATAAGCACGTTGTTTCTGCCCACGTCGGTTATACGAAGCTCCTGCATATTGGGGAACAGCAGATATATAACTATGGTTACGCTGTAGGTAAGTATAATAAACCACATATACTTTTTGAAGCTTTGCACGTCCCAGAACAGGGTGTACACCAGCATCCCCACCAAAAATGCAAACCAGAACAGGTAGGGGAACAAAAACCACTCGCAAAAGGGAACCGCGTCGTCAAGGGGATGATACATAGAGTGGTAGCTGTCAAAGACGATAAGCCGTTCTACCGAATAAAACACTATGCCGTAGAGAGGCCAATACAAAAGAAGCAGCAGGTGTCTGAACCGGGGAGAGCATATATTAGAGGGACGAAGTTCTTTATAGCTGTACATCAGTTGTCCTCCCTATGCAGATAGCGGCATATATTTTCCGCCGCATTGCCTGTGTAAATCTTATCCATTGCCCTCACCATTTCCGCAAGCCTTTCGGGCTTATCCAACAGCTCTAGCGCCAGCTCTGCAATACTGCCCTTCGTCTCCACCGCCATACCGTTGTCCACGAAAAAGCGTCTGTTATAGTTCTCACAGCCGCCAACGGCGTTGATAAACAGCAGAGGCAGTCTTTTTGCCAAAGCCTCGGAGCAGGTAAGCCCCCCTGCCTTGGTAATAATAAACTCGGCGCTGTCCATATAAAGAGAGATATTGTTGGTAAAGCCAAGTATCCGTACGTTCTGTGGCAGCTTAAGTCTGTCCAGCTTCTGCTTAAGCTTGCTGTTACTGCCGCAAACCACGGTAAGACACACGTCGTGGGGGAGCTTTTGGGACAGCTCCACAGCCAGCTCCTTAAGAGGGCCGCAGCCCATACTGCCACAGGCAAGCAGAACGTTCCGCTTGTCTACGGGCAGACCAAGACCACGCTTTGCTAAGTCCTTATCTACCCTTTTATAAAACTCTGCCCTTACGGGCATACCCGTTGCAACCAGCTTGTGCTCGGGTATAAAACAGCCTACGAAATAGCTTTTAAGGCTTTCGTGAGGGATAAAATACGTGTCCAGCTTGCTCTTGTCCACCGTAGGACTGCAGGTATAATCCGTGGCTACGAAGGCGGTTTTGGGCGTAAGTCCGCGCTCCCTTTCCGTAAGGGTATACATATACGCCGAAAAGGGGTGGGTGCAGATAACAAGGTCGTATCCGCCCTCTTTTACTGCCGCTGCCAGCCTGCCTGCTCCTCTTAAAAAGAAGCGGGACGTAAGGGTCTTTTTGTCACTGCCGTTTTGAGTTTTTTCCACTACCTTGTAGCCTGTGTTAAACAGCACGGGTGCCCGTCTGTAGATACGCACGTGCCAGTTACAGATAAACTCCGACATCCCCTCGGAAAGGTAGGCGAGGGCGTCGTCTATCTTGCAACGGTCGCCACGGGCGGTAAGTGCCGATTCTATCGCCTTGGCGGCGGTGTTGTGCCCTTCACCCGTGTTGCAGGAGAGGATAAGCACCTTCATTACTTTTTGTCCTTTCTGACAGAAACGATGTCAATACCGTGCTTGCCGCCCATATAGGTGGACAGATAAAACCAAAAGGAAATAAACATAGCCAGTATGTCGATAACTGCGATGATAATAGCGCCCTCGTTGGGCATATTGGGCACCAGCATAAGAAGCCCCATGCTCATAAACAGCACCGCCGTACACACCTTGCCTGCCATCAAAGCGCCATCCAGCATACGCCCCTTGCGGAGGTTGATAAGCCCCATTATGGTCATAAAGCCTTCCTTGGCAAGGAACACGCCCAGCACCCAGAACAGGGGGTTGAAGCGGGTGGCAAGACACACCAGAACAACCACCTGGGTCAGCTTGTCTGCAATGGGGTCCAGTATCTTGCCCAGGGTGGTTATCATATTGTATTTGCGGGCGATCATACCGTCAAACAGGTCAGTCACCATAGACACGCCCATAAGGGCGGTGCAGATATAGAGGTCTGCCGTGGTCTCTGCGGTAAGGTACATATAGGCGTACACGGGGATAAAGGCTATACGAACCATACTTAGTATATTTGGGATAGTAAATATTTCTTTTTTCAACTGCTTCTTTGTCAACGAAAAACACCGCTTTTCTAATGTATTATGTAGTTACCTTGAGGATATGCAGGAACGGTTTTTAACAACGTAGTCCACCCCGGAAACCAAAGCCAGGGCAACGGATATCCACACCAGCACGTCTGCAAGCAGAATCAGGGAGGAGATACCCAAGGGATAAAACAGCAGCACTGCCATTATACAAAGGGCCTGGGATACGGTCTTAAGCTTGCCCCAAACGCTGGCGGCAACCACCACGCCCTTGTCGGCGCATACCAGGCGGAGCCCGCTTATCAAAAACTCACGGGAGAGTATAACGATAACCGCCACGGGATGCATCATCCCCATAGCCGTAAGCATTATCAGGGCAGAGGCGGAAAGCAGCTTGTCTGCAATAGGGTCCATCAGCTTGCCAAAGTCCGTTACCTGCTTGTTCTTACGGGCAAGATAGCCGTCCAGGGCGTCGGTGGCGTAAGCCAGGGCAAACACTGCGGCGGCAATATACACGTTGCACTCACAGGGGAGATAAAAGCACCCTATAAAAAAGGGTATCATACATATTCTAAGTACAGTCAGCTTATTTGGCAGATTCATAGCTACCTCCGTTATTACTTACACTTTCCGCCCTTTCAAAGGAAGCCAGAAGGGTTGCCTGTCTGGGACGGTTATAGCGTTGTATTAAAATAAATGGAACGTTTCCTATCATATATGCAAAGCTTACGGCTACGCCGCCAAAGCCCTGCCATATAAACGCCGCACCCCAACCGAAAAGCATAAGCAGTCCGTGGATAAGCTCTGCCACGCAGGTCTCTGCCAGCAGCGCCTCTACCTGCTCCTTGGTGGGTCGGGTCCTTATCGCCTTGGGAGTCATCCTCTTTATAACACGGCTTACGTCGGGCAGCTTGGTTTTCCACCTTTTGATATTAAGCACCTCGTATATTTTGCCGTTCTTTTCCCAGGCGTAGGCACGGTAGGGAAAGGCCTTGTGGTTAAACCACCTTCTGGGCAGGCTCATACCTATAAGCTGACCCAGCAGACCAATCACCCCAAAGTATAATATACATCTTATAAACTTAACAAACCTTAAAGTTTTTATAAGTCGTCGCCTCTTTTCCTTTACAAAAGACCTGCCCTCTGTATGGCACCGAAAAGCCTGTCCTTAAGCCCCTTATCGTTTTCGGACAGGGAGGCAATAAGGGTTTTGATGCGCTCTCTCTCCGTGTTGCCGTCCTCGGGGCAAACCTTGCCGCAAACCTCAATACCCTCCCTGCGGATAAAGCCCGTTACCAGCTTTTCGGGCAGATATATAAGAGGACGGATAACCGTAACACCCTGCCTGTCAAGAAAGGTCTTTGCCTTAAAGCAGCCTATGCGGCCCTCGTTGATAAGGTTCATAAAAAAGGTCTCGATAGCGTCGTCAAAATGGTGACCCAGGGCAACGGTGGTACAGCCCAGCTCCTTTGCCGCCGTATGGATAGCGCCGCGCCGCATACGGGCACAGAGGGAGCAGGGGCATTTTTCCTTACGCAAATCAAAAACTATCTGCTTTATCTCGGTTTTAACTATGGTAAGGGGCACACAAAGCTCCTCGCAAAGCCTTGTGATAGGGGTAAAGTCCGCACCCTCAAAGCCTGCGTCGATGCACACCGCCTTGACGGTAAAGTTTTTAGGATGAAAGCGGGAGAGGGCAACCAGGGTACACAGCAGGGTAAGGCTGTCCTTACCGCCGCTGACGCCAACCGCCACCGTTTCCCCTTCTCTGATCATATCAAAGTCGTCAACAGCACGGCGGACGTAGCTTAAAAGACTTTGTATATCCTTATAGCTTTTCAACGCCACACGCTCCCTAATAACATATTACAACTAATTATACCCCTTTTCCTTCCGTTTTTCAAGACCTAAAACAGTAAACAAAAAAATAAAATGGAAAGTGCCGTTTTGCAAGAAAATCAAAGGAAATCTTACGAAATGCGAGAATTTTGAAAAAAATTCAATTTACCCCTTGACAAATCACTTTTTTCTGCTATAATTGGCAAGGAAACTAAATTAATATTTTTTGTAATGGAGGAAAACTCTTATGTCCACATTTATGGCAAAGAAAGAGGATATCAAGCGTCAGTGGTATATTATTGATGCGGCTGGTAAGACTCTTGGTAAGGTTGCGGTTCTCGCAGCTACTATTCTCAACGGCAAGCACAAGCCTGAATATACTCCCCATGTAGACTGCGGTGACTGTGTTGTTATCATCAACGCATCCCAGGTAGTTCTCACCGGTAAGAAGCTTGAGCAGAAGGTTTACTACCGTCACAGCGGTTACGTTGGCGGCCTTAAGGCTACCAAGTACAGCACTCTTATGCAGACCAAGCCTGAAATGGCTGTTTCCCTTGCAGTTAAGGGTATGCTTCCCAAGAACAAGATAGGCAACGCAAGCCTTACCCGTCTTCTTGTTTACAGGAACGGTGAGCATAAGCAGCAGGCTCAACAGCCCATCGCTGTTGAGGTTAAGTAATAGGAGGTAGCAAGATATGTACACACCTAAGAAACCTTATTTTTACGGCACCGGCAGAAGAAAGTCTTCTGTTGCCCGTGTTCGTCTTATTCCCGGCAGCGGTGTTATCACCATCAATAAGAGAGATATAGATGACTACTTTGGTCTTGATACCCTTAAGCTCGTTGTTCGTCAGCCCTTTGGCGTAACCGGTACCGAAGGCAAGTTTGATATGATCGTTTCCGTTTGCGGCGGCGGTGTTTCCGGCCAGGCAGGCGCTATCAGACACGGTGTTTCCCGTGCGCTTCTTCAGGCAAGCGAGGAGTATAAGCCCCTTCTTAAGAAGGCAGGCTTCCTCACCCGTGACCCCAGAATGAAGGAAAGAAAGAAGTACGGTCTCAAGGCTGCAAGAAGAGCTTCTCAGTTCAGCAAGCGTTAACAATTTATTATTCCGTATTTTTTGCGGTGCGGTGGCAAGCTACAAGGGCTGCCGCCGCACCCTTTGTGTTTTGTTGAGAGGTATCTATGGACAGTTTGAAAAACAAAATAGCCACCGCTGTCAGCACCGCCCTTCAGGGCGCAGTCAGCGTGGAGGAGGTTTTGGCGGTCTTTGAAGTGCCCGTCGATTCCAAAAACGGCGACCTTGCTATGCCCTGCTTCCGTTTCAGCAAGGCGCTCCGCAAGGCGCCCCCCCTTATAGCGGCTGAGCTTAAGGAGCTTTTTGCGGAAGGCTTTGACGGTATAAGTCAGATTGTAGCCGTTGGCGGCTACCTTAACTTTTTCTTATCCCCCACCTATTACGTGGACGTGCTCCGCCGCATCCTTGCTACGGAAAACTTTGGCGGCTCTGACATAGGCAAGGGCAAAACCGTTTGTCTGGACTTTTCCTCGCCTAACATTGCAAAACGCTTCCACGTAGGCCACCTTGGCACCACCGCTATCGGCGGCTTTCTTAAAAACCTTCACGATTTCTGCGGTTATACCACCGTGGGCATCAACCACCTTGGTGACTGGGGCACCCAGTTCGGCAAGCTTATCGTTGCTTTTAAGAAGTGGAGCAGCCCTGAGCGCGTAGAGGAGCGTGGCATAAGCGAGCTTGTTGATATCTACGTCCGTTTCTCTGCCGAGGCGGAAAAGGACCCCACCCTTAACGACGAGGCAAGGGCAGCCTTTACCGAGATGGAGCAGGGCAACGAGGAGTATCTGGCTATCTGGCGCGGCTTTAAGGAAATAAGCCTCAGAGAGTATATGAAGACCTACGAGCTGCTTGGCGTTAGCTTTGACAGCTACAACGGTGAGAGCTTTTATAACGATAAGATGGACGCCGTTGTGGAGGAGCTTCGTGAGAAGGGTCTGCTTGTTATAGACGACGGTGCAAGCATAGTCCGTCTTGACGACTATAATATGCCCCCCGCCATTATTCTTAAAAAGGACGGCTCTACCCTCTATGCCACCCGTGACATTGCGGCGGCGCTGTGGCGTAAAAAGACCTACGATTTTTATAAGTGTCTTTACGTTACCTCCGCAGGCCAGTCCCTGCACTTTGCCCAGTGGTTTAAGGTGCTGGAGCTTATGGGCTACGATTGGGCAAAGGATGCGGTGCATATCCCCTACGGCACTATGAGCGTAAACGGCGAGAAGCTGGCTTCCCGTACAGGCAACGTTATCTTGCTGGACGATTTGTTTGCCGAGGCTATCTCCAAGGTTGAAAAGATAATGGAGGAAAAGAACAGCACGGTCGAAAACAGGCGTGCCGTTGCCGAGGCTGTCGGCGTAGGCGCTATAGTGTTCAACGCCCTTTCCAACAACCGTATAAAGGACTCTAACTTCGTATGGGAGGAGGCGCTGAGCTTTGAGGGCAACACAGGCCCCTACGTTCAGTATACCTACGCCCGTACCGCAAGCATTTTGCGTAAGGCTGATGAGAACGTCAGCGGCTTTGAAGGCTACCTGCCCGAGAAGGACGAGGCGGCTTTGGTTTCTACCCTTGCCCTCTTCCCTGCAAAGGTGCTGTCTGCCCTGGCGGATTACGAGCCCTGTGTTATCGCCCGCTTTGTGCTGGACGTTTGTGCGGCGTTCAACACCTTTTATCACAACCGTGTTATCCTTAAGGCCGAGGGCGAGGCAAAGGCGTTCCGTCTTGCATTGTGTCAGGCGGCAAAGGACGTGCTTGGCAAGTGTCTTGACCTTTTGGGTATGAAGCGTACCGAAGAAATATAAAGGAGGCTAACTTTAATGTCCGGACATTCCAAATGGAACAATATAAAGCATAAAAAAGAAAAAACCGACGCTCAAAGAGCAAAGGTGTTTACCAAGATAGGCAAGGAGATTGCCGTTGCAGTTAAGGAGGGCGGTCCCGAGCCTACCAGCAACAGCAAGCTTCGTGACCTTATCATCAAGGCAAAGGCTAACAACGTGCCTAACGATAATATAGAACGTATTATTAAAAAGGCAGCAGGCGGCGACGGTGCAAACTACGATGAGATAGTTTACGAGGGCTACGGTATAGGCGGTGTTGCCGTTATCGTTGAAACTCTTACCGACAACCGTAACCGTACCAGTGCGGACGTACGCCACTACTTTGATAAGTACGGCGGGAATATGGGCACCAGCGGATGCGTGTCCTTTATGTTCGACACCAAGGGCGTTATCGTTATCGAGGCAGAGGATATCGACGAGGATAAGCTCTTTGAGGACGTGCTGGAATGCGGCGCAGAGGACCTCTCCAACGAGGGTGAGGTGTTTGAGGTATACACCAATCCTACCGAGGTAGGTGCCGTTGCAGAAGCGCTGGAAAAGCTTGGCTACCGCTACCTTTCTGCGGAGGCAGAAAAGGTTCCCCAGAACTACGTGGAGCTTACTGACGAGGAACAGCTTACCAAGTTCCGCAAAATGCTGGACGTGATGGAGGACAACGAGGACATACAAAACGTATGGCACAACCTGGAAAACCTCTGATAACCACGTCATAAGGCTATAAGTAATAGGGAAAAGTAAGGAAGGCAATAAACCCATTGCGGTTTATTGCCTTCGTTGTTGTTTTATATTAAAGGTGGCATATATGGGAGGCGTAACCCAAAACAATAAAGCGTACCGTATAAATTTGTTATAAAACATTTCGTAGGGCGTTTTTCGTTAACCGTGGCGGGCGTAATTTACCCGTTTTGTTTAGGACCGTCGGGGACGCCGGTCCCTACAATTAAACCCCTTCGCATCATTATAATTTGCGGCGATGTATGCAATAAACCGCTCCGTTTTATCACAAACGGCGGCATTTTCTTTATCTATAAAATAAATACAAAAAACGAAGGGCAATAAACCAAAACGGTTTATTGCCCTCCCACTTATTCTCTCTTAACTTAATTAACAGCAAGGTGAATTAATAAGCCTTGCCCCAGTACAGAAGATGCTTAGCTTCCTTGCCGCAGCAAACGCACTTAGCGTCCAGCTCCTCCTGCTCGAAGGGGATGCAACGGCTGCAAACGCCGGTCTTTTCCTTAACGGCGTCCTCGCAAGCCTCGTCTCCGCACCACATAGCCTTAACAAACCCGTCGCCCTTTTCGTTGATAACGGCGTTTATCTCGTCCATGCTGTGGCAGGCGTAGGTCTTAGCCTCTCTGTTTTCCAGCGCCTTGTTAAACATAATCTCGTTAGCACGCTCAAGCTGTTCGGCAATAGCGTCCTCGATACCCTCAAGAGGCAGGGTAAGCTTCTCACCGTTGCAACGGAGACAAACCACGCACTGACCGTTTTCGATATCTCTGGGGCCAAGCTCCAACCTTACGGGCACGCCCTTCATCTCATACTCGGCAAACTTCCAGCCGGCAGAGTTGTCGCTGTCGTCCAGCTTAACGCGGAAGCGAGAGGAAAGCTTTTCCTTAAGCTTAGCGCATTCCTCAAGCACGCCCTCCTTATGCTGGGCGATAGGAATAATAACAACCTGTGTAGGAGCAACGGCAGGGGGAAGAACAAGACCGTTATCGTCGCCGTGGGTCATAATGATGGCACCGATAAGACGGGTAGTAACGCCCCAGCTGGTCTGGAAGGGATGAACCTTTTTGTTCTCCTTATCCGTATAAAGTATATCAAAGGCCTTGGCAAAGCCGTCGCCGAAATAGTGGCTTGTGCCTGCCTGCAGCGCCTTACCGTCGTGCATAAGAGCCTCTATACAGTAGGTAGACTCCGCACCTGCAAACTTATCGCTTTCGGTCTTCTTGCCCTTAACCACGGGCATAGCAAGATACTTTTCGCAAAACTCTGCGTAAACGCCCAGCATCTGCTCGGTCTCTGCAATAGCCTCAGCGGCGGTAGCGTGGATGGTGTGACCCTCCTGCCACAAAAACTCTCTGCTTCTGAGGAAGGGGCGGGTAGTCCTTTCCCATCTTACAACGCTAACCCACTGGTTATACAGCTTGGGCAGGTCACGGTAGGAATGAACGATATTAGCGTAATGCTCACAAAACAAGGTCTCGGAGGTGGGACGCACGCAAAGCCTGTCCTCAAGCACCTCACTGCCGCCCATGGTTACCCAGGCAACCTCGGGAGCAAAGCCCTCAACGTGGTCCTTTTCCTTTTGCAAAAGGCTCTCGGGTATAAACATAGGCATACAAACGTTTTCGTGGCCCGTTGCCTTGAACATACCGTCAAGTATACGCTGTATATTTTCCCAGATAGCATAGCCGTAGGGACGGATAACCATACAGCCCTTAACGCTGGTGTACTCAATAAGCTCCGCCTTTTTAACTATGTCGGTATACCACTTGGCAAAATCCTCGTCCCTGGAGGTTATCGCCTCAACCTTCTTTTTTTCTGCCATAAAATCCACTCTCCTGTTACTGCAAATAAAAAATTGCTTATATCTATTGTATTTTGAAGCAAAGTTATGTATAATGTATTGGAAGTATATCATTTTTTTACCTTGCTGTCAACTGTTTTAAGCCCAGACGGCAGTAAAAAACAATTATACGGAGGATTTTAATGAAAAAACTAATTTGTTTACTTCTTACACTTTGTATTATCGGCGGCACCTTTGCCTTTACCGCCGCCGCTGAGGAAAGCTCCGGGGACGGTACCGACACCACCCTTTCTACCGACCCTGTGGTGCCCGACGTAAGTGAGGAGCCTGACGTGAGCCTCCCCCCCGTGGAAAGCACTGACCCTTCTATAAGCACGGACCCCACGGTAAGCACTGACCCTTCAGTAAGCACCGACCCTTCAGAGAGCTCTGAGCCTGACGTAAGTGGGGAGCCTGTGGGTGAGCCTTGCTCTATCGAGCTTATATACGACGGCAGTATGGGTAACGTCAGCGGCTATAACCGTAACGAGTCTTACCGTGTAGGTCAGACCCTCAGGCTGGAAATAAGTCCCTATTACAAAAAGGGTATCGCCTCCATCACCGTTAACGAGGTGGAACTGGAGGAGGTTCCCGTTTCGGGCGGCGTGGTGGAGATAGCTCTTGACAGCGCGGATATGCATATTATAGTTGAGTTTGCTCCTACCGTGGCTGTGCTTATCGACTGCGAAGACGGCGGCAGCTTTACCGTTGAGGGCAGAGACGACGCAAAGGACGGCAGTAACTTTGACGTTATCGTGGGCAGTGACGTGGTTATACGCATAAGAGCTAACGCTAACCAGGCGCTGGCTTCTATTTCCGACAACGGTACCAACGTTAAAAAACTAAGCTACACCTACACGATCAAGGAAATCAGCGAACAGCATTATATAGTTTTAGCCTTCCGTGAGACGGGCAACACCGACGTGGAGTCCTTTAATATCACCGTAAGAGTTGAGGGCAAGGGTACGGTAGAGCCCTCCGGCGTGGTACAGGTGGAAAAGGGCGAGGACCTGGTTCTTGACATCACTCCCGACAAGGGCTACATAATAAAGAGCGTTACCGACCGCGGCACCACCAAGACGGTCCGTGGGGACAGCTACACCGTAAAGGGCGTGTACGAGGACGGCACCGTTACCGTTACCTTCGGCAAGGAGGACGGAGACGACAGCTCTGTGGAAAGCGCTCCCGAGGACGACAGCTCCGTAGCTCCCGAACTTCCCGGTAACGCAGACTATATTACCCGCGCAGAGATAGAAGCAAGCAAGGTAGGAAGCTCTGTGTTTATCAGCCTTGCAGACAAAACCAAGATAGGCAAGGACGGCCTTGCTTATATTAACGAGCTGGCAAAGACCCCCGGTATCAGCATAAGCCTTGGTGTTTCCGGCAGCTATCAGTGGGTGCTTCCCAAGAATGCCTCCTTTGACACCTCCGCCTTGGCTGAGGACGGCATAAACTTTGGCGTCAACGTGGACAAGGGCGCCGCATCCGCCAACATCAAAAAGGCACTTACGGAAAAGCTTGACGGCAGCTTGTTTGATTTGCAGAACAACGTTACCGTAGAGCGTTTTTCCGCCGCCAGACTGCCCGAGGGCACAAGGCTGGAGCTTTCCCTTGGTACCTACGGCCAGGCGTACGGCTGGTATAAGTACGAGATCAACGGCAATATGAGCCCCGTGTACACCGAGGGCGCCCTTGCTTTGGTAGCAAGAGACGGCTGGGTTACCGTGGATATGCCTGCACCTCAGCTTTACGGCGTGCTGGTTGCCTATAAGGGCGAGTATATTTCCGCCACCGTTAAGTGGGACGGCAATATGTGCGACCTTTCTGTAAAGGGTGCGCTTACTACCGACGAAAAGGGGCAGAACACCTCCGTTATACCTTGGCAAAAGGGGATTGACCTGGTGCTTGGTGTTACCGTTAAGGACGGCTTTATGCTGGAGAGCATCAGCTCCCCCGAATACGGCGATATGAGCGTAAGCGTTTACGGTGTAGAGCTTGGCCCGGAGGCGATTAAGGGCGAAAAAGGCACCGCCGAGATTAAGGTGGCAAGCGTAAGCAAGGGCGGCGTTATCACCGTAAAAACCACCCAGAGCAAGGAGCAATCCTCCAAAACCTCCGAGGGCAAAACCCCTTGGGACGTTATCATTCTGATAGCGGTTATTGTTATCGCTATGGTAGCAGGCGGTATCGTGTTCGTGGTTAAGTGGCGTCAGAGCGACGAGGACGACGAGGATTTTGAAGACGACTACGAAGACTGATACGCCCCAAAAAGCGTAGACCGCAAAAAACAATTATAAAAGGTTTAAGAAGAACTCCGGCGCGGCACGTTTATGCCACGCCGGAGTTTTTATATGAAGGGCAGCACTTTGTAGGGACACACCGTCACGCCTCATCATAATTTGCGGTGACGTTTTTTAACCGTTTAGTAACGCTTCGCACACCGTAGGGGTTTTGATTGGGCGTGAGGGGTAGCACCTTGTAGGGACAAACCGTCTCTCGACGGTCCTAGGCGTGGCATATATGGGAGGCGTAACTCAAAACAATAAAGCGTACCGTATAAATTTGTTATGAAACATTTCGTAAGGCGGTTTTGTTAAATGTGGAGCATGTAATTTAACCGTTACGTTTAGGACCGTCGAGGACGCCGGTCCCTACAATTAACCCGTCTCGTATCACCACAATTTGCGGTGCCGTTCGTTTTTGTTGCCTCGACACCAGGGTTTTGATTGTGCGTAAGGGGTAGCACCGTGTAGGGACCGGCGTCCTCGACGGTCCTAGGCGTGGCATATATGGGAGGCGTAACTCAAAACAATAAAACGTACCGTATAAATTTGTTATGAAACATTTCGTAAGGCAGTTTTGTTAAATGCGGTGAGTGGTATTTAACCGTTACGTTTAGGACCGTCGAGGACGCCGGTCCCTACAAAATAACCGTCACGCTTCATTATAATTTGCGGTGACGTCCGTGATAAACCGTCACGCCTCATCATAATTTGCGGTGCGGTTATTAATCCTTCCGTTATATTTGTAAAACAAACAACGAGGGGGTGTCTCAAATTTTCATTTGAGACACCCCCTGTTTCTACGTTTTTATTCTATATTGCCGAGCATTTCTATTGCCACGGTCAAGGCGGTTTCCACGGATTTTGCCCGTACCGTATCACGGTCCCCCGTAAAACGGCAACGCTTGGTTATAACCGTGCCGTTTATATGGGTAAGGCAGATAAACACCGTACCAACGGGCTTTTCCGCCGTGCCGCCGTCGGGACCCGCAACGCCCGTTACAGCCAGGGCAAGGTCTGCCCCAAACAGGCTTAAGGCCCCTGCCGCCATCTGGCGTGCGCTTTCGGCGCTGACGGCACCCTTGGTGTTCAAAACCTCCGAGGATACGCCCAGCATATCGTTTTTTATGCGGTTTGCGTAGGAGCATAAAGCTCCGTCAAAGACTGCGCTGCTCCCTGCCACGGAGGTTATTGCCGCCGACAGCAGTCCTCCCGTACAGGATTCCGCACAGGTGATGCGCAAGCCCTTTTCCTTAAGTAAGCCTACAAGCTTTTCTGCCGTGCCGTTCATAGCATTACTCCATTATCTTCTTGTGCCGTCTCGTAGCGAAGGCACGCATACAAAGCCCCTGTATATCCAACTTTTCCTCTTCCTTAAGTATCTGCTCCATAGTGGGTCTGGTATTGGGATGGCGTGGAACGAATACGGTACAACAATCCTCATAAGGAAGTATAGAGGTCTCAAAGGTGTCGATATATCTGGAAATCTGCACTATCTCGTCCTTGTCCATAGCGATACAGGGACGGAATACGGGCAACACCGAGGGAACGGAGTTGGTTATACTCAGGGCAGACAGGGTCTGGCTTGCCACCTGACCAAGGCTCTCCCCCGTAATAAGCGCCGCCGCACCTACGTCCAGCGCCTGCATCTCTGCCAGCCTCATCATAAAACGGCGAAGCAGAACCGTAAACAGTCTTTCGTCACAGGTGGACATAAGGGTCTCCTGTATCTCCGTAAGGCTAATGGTATGCAAGAAAATTCTGCCGCAGTAGGCACAAAGCTTTCTTGCCAGAGCCTCTACCTTTTCTGCCGCCGCCTGACCCGTGTAGGGTGGGCTGTCAAAATACAAAGCGTCCAGAGTAAGCCCCCTCTTTGCCATAAGAAAGCCTGCAACGGGACTGTCGATACCGCCTGACAGCAACAGCATTCCGTGGCCTGCACTGCCCAGAGGCATACCGCCTGCACCCTTTTCGCCGCCGCCGTGTACTGCCGCATACTTATCACGCACCTCCAGCTTTACTACCACGTCGGGGTTCTTTACGTCTACGGTCAGGTAAGGCTTAAGAGACAAGACCGTGCCGCCTATCTCCGCAGAAAGCTCCGGAGAGGTAAGGGGAAACTTTTTGTCACTTCTTCTGCCGTCGCACTTAAAGGTTTTGGCGTCCCCGATAAGCTCGTCTATATGCTCCGCAACGGTTTTGCGGATAGCCTCCACGTCCTTTTCACAGCACCAGGCGTGGCAAACCGCCGCCACACCGAAAACACGCTTCATCCTTCGGGCGGCGTCCTCCATATCGGCGTCCTCGTCGCCGTAAACGCACAGGGTAGACTGGCTGTAGTCCAGCTTGAATTCACCCTCGCAGTCGGCAAGAAGCTGCTTTACACGCCTTATGATAAGGCTGTCAAAGTAGCTGCGGTTAAGACCCTTCATAACCACCTCGCCGTATTTAAGTATCAGTATATCACTTCTCATATTCTGCCATACCTTTCCCTTGCCTTGACAAGTGCATTGCATAAAATATCGGCCTCCTCCACGGTATTCATAGGGGAAATGCCTATCCTCAGCGCAGAGTCCAGCCCTGCCCTTTCCAGTCCGTAAGCCTCCAGCACGCTGCTTACACCCTTCTTGGAGGAGCAAGCCGAGGAGGCGGAAATATATATCCCCTCAGCCGACAGACAGTTAAGGGCGGTTTCGCTTTTGATGCCGTAAAGGCTGATGCTCAGTATACCGTCGATATGCTCCGGCGGTATATTAAAGCCCACGTTTCCTGCTTTTTCCAGATTTTGTATAATCCTACTGCGGACGGCAGAAACCCTTTCCAGCTTTTCCTCGCTGTATTCCGACGCCGCTGCCGCAAAGGCTACCGCACCCGCCACGTTCTCCGTGCCGGAGCGAAGCCCTCTTTCCTGACCGCCGCCGTAAAGGTAGGGGGACAGTCTTACGCCGTTTTTAAGGGCAAGGGCACCAACACCTCTGGGAGCGTGGAGCTTATGGGCGGAAAAGGAGAGGGTATCCGCATAGCGGAGGAGCTTTTTTATGCCCTTTTGCTTCATAAAGCCCTGCACTGCGTCACAGTGAAGCACCGCACCGCTGCCGCTTTTGTCTATAATACTGCGTACCGCCTTAAGGTCGTACACGGCGCCCGTCTCGTTATTTACCGCCATAACGCAAACCAGGGCGGTTTTCTGCTTAAGGGCGGTCTCCAAAGTCTCTGTATCCAAAACGCCGCCACGGGTAGGGATAAGCACTGCCTCCACCCCGTTCCGTTCCAGCATCCGCACGCATTCCAAAACCGAGGGATGCTCGCTATCCGTAAGCACCACGCGGCGGCAGCTCTTTGCCCTTGCCATAAGGCCGAAGACGGCCGTGTTGTTAGCCTCCGTGCCTGAGGCGGTAAAATAAAGCTCCTCGCTCTTACAGCCTGCAAGACCTGCCAGGGCTGTCCTTGCCTTTTCCAAAGCGGCTTTTGCCTCCATACCTGCGGCGTGCAGGGAGGAGGGGTTGCCGTATATATTAAGCGTATCGGTAAACGCCTTTACAGCCGCCTCGGAGGGGGCGGTGGTAGCGGCGTTATCAAAATAAACTGCCATAAAAAACACCTCGCAGACCATTATACTTGCTTTCCTTAAAAAAGTCAAACATTTGAGGCAAAAAACCGCAAAAAAGTCTTTACTTTTAATGATTTTTGAAGTATAATAAACCGATAACCCAAAATGGGTGATTAAATATATTTAAGGAGGTTTTGCGAATGGAGGAACTGTGGATTGTTTTAGCAGCCGTTGCCGGTATAATACTTGGCATCTTCATCGGTTTTCTAATACGCAAACTTATCGCAGAAAAAACCATCAAGTCGGCGGAAATCGAAGCACAGCGCATACTGGACGAAGCAAAAAAAGGTGCCGAGACCGTCAGAAAAGAAGCGGCTATTGAAGCCAAGGACGAAGCTCACAAGATTAAAAGTGAGGCAGAGCGTGAAGCAAAGGAACGTAGAAAAGAGATTACCCGTATTGAGAACAGATTGACCCAAAAAGAGGAAAATCTGGACAAGCGCAGTAATAATCTTGACAAAAAGGAAGAAGTGCTTAACGCAAAAATCAAAGAGAACACTGACTTAACCGCAGATATAGAGCGTGTTAAGCAGGAGCAAACGGAGCTTTTACAGAAGATTTCCGGCATAACTATGGAGGAAGCAAGGCAGATTTTGCTTGACCGTGTTGAAAGCGAAACCCGTCACGAGATGGCAATGCGTCTTTCCGAGATAGAGCAGGAGTATAAGGAAAGGTCCGAGGAGATAGCAAAGAACATTATCTCCCTTTCTATACAGCGCTGTGCATCCGACAGCGTTTCCGAGGCAACCGTGTCCGTGGTTGACCTGCCCAACGACGAAATGAAGGGTAGGATCATCGGACGCGAGGGCAGAAACATCCGCACTATTGAAACTCTTACGGGCGTTGACCTTATTATCGACGACACGCCGGAGGCTATTACGGTAAGCTCCTTCGACCCCATCAGACGTGAGGTTGCAAGGCGTACCCTTAAGAAGCTTATCGAGGACGGCCGTATCCATCCCTCCAAGATTGAGGAAATGGTTGAAAAGATGCGTAAAGAGGTGGATGCAGACGTTAAGCGTGAGGGTGAGCAGGCTACCTTTGAGACGGGTATCCACGGTATCAACCCCGAGCTTATCAAGATACTGGGCCGCTTGAGATACAGAACCAGCTACGGTCAGAACGTGCTTAAGCATTCTATCGAGGTGGCACACATCAGCGGCATGATAGCTTACGAGCTTGGTATCGACGCAAACCTTGCCAAGCGTGCAGGTCTCCTTCACGATATCGGTAAGGCGATGAACCACGAGATTGACGGCAGCCACGTACAGATAGGCGTAGACCTTGCCAAGAAGTATAAGGAAAGCAAGGAGGTTATCCACGCTATCGAGGCTCACCACGGCGACGTTGACCCCAAGACTTATATTGCGGTTATCGTTCAGGCGGCAGACGCTATTTCTGCGGCACGCCCCGGCGCAAGACGTGAAAATCTTGAAAACTACATCAAGCGTTTGCAAAGGCTTGAGGAAATTGCAAACTCCTTTAACGGCGTTGAAAAGTCCTTTGCAATACAGGCAGGCAGAGAGATACGTATTATGGTTAAGCCCGAGGCTGTCAGCGATGACGATATGGTATTTATCGCCAGAGACATCGCCCAGAAGATCGAGGCAGAGCTTGAGTATCCCGGTCAGATTAAGATCAACATGGTTCGTGAGACCCGTGTACACGACTACGCTAAATAAGGTGGGTTTATGAAGATACTTGCCTTGGGCGACGTGGTAGGCCCCAATGGGGTGAAGGCCTTGTCCGCCGAGCTTCGCCGTATCAAGATGGCGGAGGGTGCGGATTTGGTTATCGTTAACGCCGAAAACGCCTATATCAGCAACGGCTTGGACGTCCGCAGCGCCGAGGCGCTGTTTGACGCAGGCGCCGACGTGCTTACAGGCGGCAACCACAGCCTGCGTATACACGACAGCTTTTCGTATTATGACGAGAACGATTTTGTTCTCCGTCCCCTTAACTATCCCAAGGGTGCTCCGGGCAAGGGCTATACCCTGGTACAGCTTGCAAACGGCAAGAGCGTGCTGGTTATGTCCCTGGTGGGTCAGGTGTTTATGAACCCTGCGGACTCGCCCTTCAGCGCCGCTGAGGAGCTGCTTACAAGGCTTAAGGGCAGATACGATATTGCAGTTGCAGATTTCCACGCCGAAGCAACCAGCGAAAAAGCGGCGTTCTTCTACCACTTTGACGGTCGCATCAACGTGATGTTCGGTACCCACACCCACGTGCAAACCGCTGACGAGCAGCTACTGCCCAAGGGCAGCGCCTATATCAGCGACCTTGGTATGTGCGGTGTTATGAACGGGGTCCTTGGTGTTAAGGCAGAGTGTGTTATAAGCGACTACACCACCAAGATACACAACCGCTTTGAAAAGGCGGAGGGCGACGTTGCCATCTGCGGTGCCCTTTATACCGTAGAGGACAGCACGGGCTTCGTCAAGGACATCAAGCGTATCCGTTACGTCCATAAGGTGTGACGAGAAAGGAATTGATATGAGTTTTTCTGTATTAAAATTTTTACAGGCAGCAGCCTCCGGCGCAGAGGCAAGCGCCGACGCAGGTACGGCAGCCAACGCTACCAACCCCAGCTGGCTTTCTGCAATGTCTCCCCTGATTATGATAGCCATTTTCGGCTTGGTGTTTTATTTCCTTATCCTCCGTCCCGAAAAGAAGAGGAAGAAGGAAGCGGAGGAGCAGCGTGACGCTATGCGTGTGGGCGACACCGTTATCACCATCGGCGGCATCACCGGCGAGATAGAAAGCATCCGTAAGGAAACCATCACTATCTTCACGGGCAATAACTCCATAGACGTGCAGAAGTGGGCGGTTCGCAGCGTAGTGACTGCAGATGATGACGAGGTTGCAGAGAGCGAATAAAAACATACGTTTAGATTCAGGGGCTGTATCAAGCTTTTGCTTGACACAGCCCCTCAGACCGCTACCTGATTCATCACGATAGCTCCACCATCCATCAGCGCGGAAATCAGCCCCTCATTCGCAGCCTGAATATAAACTGCCGTGGTAGTGAAGGCAA
>JAZSQJ010000030.1:0-17675 GCA_045537905.1 Eubacteriales bacterium | reverse complement strand
TGCCATACCCATACGGTAAACAACGTTGTCAAGTCTGGTTTCAATCATAGTAAGAAGGTTTTCACCGGTCTGACCGGGCTTCTTATCAGCCTTCTCAAAATAATTGTTAAACTGCTTCTCTAAAATACCGTAGTACCTTCTAGCCTTCTGTTTCTCACGAAGCTGAAGACCGTACTCTTTAACTCTCTTTCTGCCGGCGTTTGCACCGTGCTGACCAGGAGCCTTTGCTCTTCTTACGAGAGGGCACTTGTCAGATGTACACTTTTCGCCTTTAAGAAACAGCTTTGTATTCTCTCTGCGGCAGAGTCTGCACGCAGGGCCTGTATATCTTGCCATTAGTATATCCTCCTATTATTTTCAGACTAAACGCGTCTTCTCTTGGGTGGACGACAACCGTTGTGAGGTATGGGGGTCACATCCTTGATGGAAACTACGTTAAGACCTGCAACGGTAAGTGCACGGATTGCCGCTTCTCTACCTTGACCGGGGCCCTTTACATATACTTCAACATCCTTAAGACCGTGTTCCATTGCTGCCTTAGCTGCTGTTTCTGCTGCCATCTGTGCTGCGAAAGGAGTGGACTTACGGGAGCCTCTGTAACCGAGCTCACCTGCGGAAGCCCAGCTTATTGCATTGCCGTTGGTATCGGAAATGGTAACTATTGTGTTGTTAAAGCTGGAACGGATATGAGCAGCACCGCGCTCAATATTCTTACGCTCACGACGCTTCTTGGATACAACTTTTTTTGTTGCTTTTGCCATGATTTACCTTTCCCTCCTATTACTTCTTCTTGTTTGCAATGGTCTTCTTGGGACCCTTGCGAGTTCTTGCATTGGTCTTGGATCTCTGACCTCTTACGGGAAGACCTTTTCTGTGTCTTCTGCCGCGGTAGCAGTCGATTTCAACCATACGCTTGATGTTGAGTGCTACTTCTCTTCTGAGGTCGCCTTCTACCATGTAATCGCCCTCGATAACTTCACGAAGCTTTGCTACATCGTCTTCGGTAAGGTCCTTAACTCTGATATCGGGGTTGATACCGGTCTTTTCGAGTATTTCGTTGGAGCGTGCTCTGCCTATACCGTAAATATAGGTGAGGCCGATCTCTACACGTTTTGCATTAGGTATATCTACACCGGAAATACGAGCCATTATTACACCTCTCTTTAACCTTGTTTTTGCTTATGCTTAGGGTTTTCGCAAATAACCATTATTTTGCCTTTTCTTTTGATAATCTTGCACTTCTCGCAAATCTTTTTTACAGAAGGCCTTACTTTCATATCATTACCTCCATAGGCTTATTTGTGCCTGAATGTTATCCTTCCTTGGGTCAGGTCGTAAACAGATACCTCAACGGTAACTGCGTCGCCCTGTAATATCTTGATATAGTGCATACGCATCTTACCCGATATATGAGCTGTTATTATGTGACCGTTGGAAAGCTTTACCTTGAACGTAGTATTGGGAAGAACTTCCGTTACCACGCCTTCAAATTCAATAACATCGTCTTTAGCCAGAATTAATCCCTCCGTTAATCATTAGCTGTTTCAACAATAGCCGTCACGCTTCTTATATATGAATGGACCGCCTTGTTGCTTACCGAACCGCTGTATGCGGCTGAATTGATGAGCTTTACGTGTTTTAGCTTTTTCCGCTTAGGCTTCTGAACCTTACGCTGTCTGCCGTCTGCCAGGTAGAGGTATTCCCCATCCTGAGCCAGCACACAAAACGCCGAGCCCTTATCGTGCCCTGCTAGGGATACTACCACTCTACCGATTAAGTCCATATCAGAGGGCAGTCAGGATAACGGGGCCGTTATCCGTAATAGCAATGGTGTTCTCGTAATGAGCTGACAGGCTACCGTCCTTGGTAACTACCGTCCACTCGTCAGAAAGAACCTTTACCCCATAGCCGCCCACGTTAACCATAGGCTCTATAGCAAGGGTCATACCGGACTGCAAACGCACCCCCCGACCTGCTTTACCGTAGTTAGGCAAGCTGGGATCCTCGTGCAGCTCTCTGCCTACGCCGTGTCCTACAAAGTCACGGACTACGGAGAAGCCGCCGGCCTCTACACAAGCCTGTACTGCAGCGGATATATCGCCCAGACGGTTGCCCGTCACTGCTGCCTCCATACCCTTGTAAAAGCTTTGCTCTGTAACAGAGATAAGCTGCTTTGCCTGCTCGCTTACCGAACCAACGGCAAAGGTTGCGGCACAGTCACTGTGAAAGCCTTTGTAAAAAGCTCCTACATCAATCTTAACGATATCCCCTTCCTTAAGAACCTTGTCGGAAGGAATACCGTGGATAACCTCGTCATTAACGCTTACACAAGCGGCTCCGGGAAAGCCGCCGTAGCCAAGGAACGATGGAACAGCGCCGTGAGACAGGATAACCTGCTTTATCTTGGCGTTGATGGCAGCGGTGGTAACACCTGCCACTGCCATTTCGCCACCGGTCGCTCTGGCTAAGGCCGCTATCTTACCGGAATCACGCATAAGCGTGAGATCATGCTTGTTTTTAAGTATAATCATTATATACCTAAAGCTGCCTTCATAAGGGCTGTGGTATCCTCTACCTTTTCCTGACCGTTAATAGACTTAAGAATACCCTTGTTACCGTAGTAATCCTTAAGAGGTTCAGTTTCCTTATGATAGGTGTCAAGACGGTTCAGTACAACCTCGGGCTTGTCGTCGTTGCGGATAAGAAGCTCTACACCGCAAACATCGCACTTGTCGCCGGTTGCAGAAGGATTGTATATTGTGTGGAAAGTAGCACCGCAGGCAGGGCAAACCCTTCTGCCGCTCATTCTTTCAACAATAGTATCGTCCGATACCTCAAGGGATGCTACAACATCAATCTTTATACCCATATTATCAAGGGCGATTGCCTGGGGAACCGTGCGGGGGAAGCCGTCAAGGATGAAGCCTTCCTTACAGTCGTCCATAGCAAGTCTTTCTTTGATGATGCCGATAACAACTTCATCAGGAACAAGAGCACCTGCATCCATAAATGCCTTTGCGGAAAGACCCATAGGGGTACCGTCCTTAACTGCCGCTCTGATTATAGCACCAGTAGATATTGTAGGGATGTTCATTGTCTTGCTGATGATTTCTGCCTGTGTGCCTTTGCCGGCACCGGGAGGGCCAAATAAAATTATATTCATAATCTTACCTCTTATTATTCAAGGAAGCCCTTGTAGTGACGCATGGTCACTTCACTCTCAAGTTCCTTAATGGTTTCAAGAACTACACCGATAATAATGATTATGGAGGAGCCGCCGAATACCAAGTAACCGAGGTTGGAAGTAGGCCAGAGAAGAGCGATAAGCTGAGGGAATACAGCTAAAACACCAAGGCACAGAGCACCGATTAAGGTGATTCTGTTAAGAACCTTACGGATGTAAGCCGCGGTGGGAGCACCGGGACGGTAACCGAGGATGGTGCCACCGTTCTTCTTAAGGTTGTTTGCAACTTCTACAGGGTTAAAGCTGATTGTAAGATAGAAGTATGCAAAAGCGATGATGAGAATAAAGTTCAGAGCAATGCCGAATGCGCTTGTCATAGAGAAGAAGCGCAAGATGCCGCCGTTCTGATCCCAGCCAAAGATCAAACCCAGAGTTGCAGGGAGAGATACGATGGACTGTGCAAATATGATAGGCATAACGCCGGACATATTAAGCTTGATAGGAAGATGGGTGTTCATACCGCCGTACATCTTTCTGCCAACAGTACGCTTTGCATACTGAACAGGAAGTCTTCTTTCGGCGTCGTTCATCCAAACGATGAAGGTAATAACTGCAAGCATAATAACGATTGCAAGTATTACGAAGAGCCAGCCCATGCTTGTCTTTGCTACGCTGTATGCTACGCTGATGATGCTGCCGAAACGGGAGATGATGTTGAAGAAAAGTATGATGGAGATGCCGTTGCCAACACCCTTATCATTAATCTTCTCACCAAGCCACATGATGAGGGAAGCACCTGCTACGTAAGAGGTTACTATAACCAAGCCTGCGAAGAAGCCCTTGTCGGAAAGGGTGTTCTGGTTACGCATGGTGAGGTAGTAACCGAGAGCGGTAACAATTGCGAGAACAACAGTAACGTATCTTGTTATCTGTGTTATCTTCTTCTGACCGTCGGGCTCCTTTGCCATTCTCTCAAGGGGAGGAATAGCAATAGTAAGGAGCTGCATAACGATGGAAGCGGTAATGTACGGTGTTATGGACAGAGCAAACAAGGTACCCTGTGAAAAGCTAGCACCGGACAGAATGTTAAGGTAACCGAAGATGGTACCTGTGGTTTCTGCATCGAAGGTTGCTGCCCATGCTGCACTATCTACATAGGGAACAGGGATGATACAACCGATACGATAAAGAATAACTATAAATGCGGTATAGATTAATTTGCGTCTGGTGTCTTCAATGTGCCAAGCATTTTTAATAGTTTGAAACATCTATATCACCTACGCCTTCTGGTCTGCTTTGTTTAACTCAACTACAGTACCACCGGCTGCTTCGATCTTAGCCTTTGCGCTTGCAGAGAATACAGCAGCCTCTACAGTAAGCTTCTTGGTGAGTTCACCGTCACCGAGAACCTTAAGACCGTCAAGCGCTTTATTAAGAACACCGCAGTCGATCAAGCTCTGAACGTTGATAACGCTACCGTCATCAAAGTCGTTAAGCTTGCTTATATTGATAATAGCATACTGCTTGGAGAAGTGATTGTTAAAACCTCTCTTAGGGAGTCTTCTGTATATAGGGAGCTGACCGCCCTCAAAGCCGGGACGAACACCGCCGCCGGAGCGAGCGTTTTGACCCTTGTGACCCTTACCGGCAGTTTTGCCGTTACCACTACCGGGACCTCTACCCTTTCTGAAACGGGGGGCAGTGGAACCAACAGCAGGAGAAAGCTCGTGAAGCTTCATAACTTTTCCTCCTTCTACAATTAATCAGCGTTTTCAACGCTTACAAGGTGACTAATAACATTGATCTTACCCTGTACAGCATCGTTTACTTCGATAACCTTGCTGTCACCGATCTTTGTTAATGCGAGAGATTTGCAGGTGAGGATTTGATTTTCCTTACGGCCTATCAAACTCTTTTTCAAAGTAATTTTAACCTTTGCCATCATTAAATCCCCCTTAGCCCTTAATTTCGCTTACGCTCTTGCCACGCTTAAGAGCAACTTCTTCAACGGTAGTCAAAGCCTTGAGTGCCTCGAAGGTAGCCTTGGTTACATTGCAAGGATTGTTGGAACGAAGCGATTTTGCACGAATATCTCTGATACCTGCTGCTTCGAGAACTGCACGCATGGTGCCGCCTGCGATTATACCGGTACCGGGTGCGGCAGGCTTAAGAAGTACTCTGCCTGCACAATACTCGCCGATGATTTCGTGAGGTATTGTGGTGCCGAGAACGGAAACCTTAACCATATTGCGCTTAGCTGCCTCGATTGCCTTTCTGATTGCATCGGGAACTTCTGCGCTCTTGCCGCTGCCTACGCCTACATGACCGTTGCCGTCGCCAACTACGATCAGTGCGGAGAATCTTCTTATACGACCGCCTTTAACAGTCTTAGATACGCTCTTGGTGTTAACAAGGATTTCCTTGAGTTCACCAAGCTGTGTGTAATCAACTTTTTGTGCCATTCGTATTTTCCTCCCTTAAAACTTCAAGCCGGCTTCACGCGCGCCGTCAGCAAGCTCTTTCACTCTACCGTGATATACGTAGCCGCCTCTGTCAAAAACAACATTTTCAATGCCGTTCTCAAGCGCTCTCTTGCCTATAAGGAGACCTAACTGCTTAGCACCGTCTTTATTACCGCCGTTGCCTTCAAAGCCCTTTTCGTTAGTAGCTGCAGCAACGAGAGTTCTACCGGTTTCGTCATCAATAATCTGTGCGCTTATGTTCTTGAGAGAACGGTAAACGCAAAGACGGGGTGTGGAAGCGGTACCGAAAATCTTACCCCTTACTCTTCTATGTCTGCGAAGACGCTTTTTATTCTTATCGGGATGAGTTACCATACTTATTCACACTCCTTTCTTATTTACCAGCCTTACCGGCCTTGCGTCTGATGGTTTCATCAGAGTACTTGATGCCCTTACCAAGATAGGGTTCGGGAGGACGCTTGGAGCGGATTTCTGCTGCGAGCTGTCCAACAACCTGCTTGTCAGCACCGGAAACGATTACCTTGTTAGGTGTAGGAACGTCGATGGTGATGCCTGCGGGTTCATCAAAGTATACAGGGTGGGAATAACCTATGTTAAGAACTAATTTCTTGCCTTCCTTAGCTGCCTTGTAACCAACGCCGTTGATTTCAAGCTCTTTCTTGAAGCTCTCGTGGCAACCGTTTACCATATTAGCTGCGAGAGAACGGGAAAGACCGTGAAGGGTTTTGTGTTCCTTGCTGTCGGAGGGACGCTCTACGGTGAGAACACCAGCCTCGAGCTTAAGAGTCATACATGCGGGGAACTGCTGAACCATTTCACCCTTAGGACCCTTAACCTTCATTACATTACCTTCTTCAAAGGTAACGTCCACACCGGCGGGAACGATAATGGGCTTTTTACCTATTCTAGACATTACATTATCCTCCTTACCATACGAAGGCGAGTACTTCGCCGCCGATGTTTTCTTTTCTAGCCTGCTTGTCAGTCATTATACCCTTGCTGGTGGAAAGAATTGCGATGCCGAGACCGTTTCTTACCTTGGGAAGATCCTTGCAAGATGCATAAATCTTAAGACCGGGCTTGGAAACTCTGCGAAGACCCTCGATGATACGGGTTTTGCCTTCGCCATACTTAAGAGTAACGGTAATAATACCCTGCTTGTTATCGTCTGTAACCTTGTAATCCTTAATAAAGCCTTCGTCAAGAAGTATCTGAGCTATAGCTTTCTTAAGATTGGAGGCAGGGATATCAACTGTTTCATGTTTTTCGCTGTTTGCGTTTCTGATTCTTGTGAGCATATCTGCTACAACGTCTGTGATTTGCATTTACATTTACCTCCTGCCTTAATTACCAGCTTGCTTTCTTGACACCAGGAATCTGACCGCTGTAAGCCAGATTTCTGAAGCAGATACGGCATACACCGTACTTGCGGAGATATGCATGGGGTCTGCCGCATATCTTGCATCTATTGTAACCGCGGGTAGAGAACTTAGGCTCTTTCTGCTGCTTTAATTTCATTGCTGTCTTTGCCATTTTACTTTACCCTCCTTACTTTGCAAACGGAGCGCCGAGAAGTGTAAGAAGTTCTCTGGCCTCTTCGTCTGTATTAGCTGTAGTAACGAATACTATGTCCATACCCCTGATCTGGTCAACCTTATCGTACTCAATTTCAGGGAATATGAGCTGTTCCTTGATACCGCAGGAATAGTTGCCTCTGCCGTCAAAGCTATTGGGGTTGATGCCCTTAAAGTCACGTACTCTGGGGAGTGCGAGGTTGAAGAACTTATCAACAAACTCGTACATCATTTCGCCACGGAGAGTAACCTTTGCACCAATCTTAACGCCTGCACGGAGCTTAAAGTTAGCTACGGACTTCTTAGCGGTGGTGGGAACTGCCTTCTGGCCTGTTATAGTGGTAAGGTCGGAAATTATAGCTTCCAGAACCTTGGGGTTATCCTTACATTCGCCGTCGCCGACATTCAAAACAACCTTTGCAAGCTTAGGAATCTGCATAGGTGTTTTGTAATTGAACTTACTCATCAAAGCAGGAGCGACGTCGCTTTTATAAAATTCACAAAGTCTTGACATGTCTTTTCCTCCTTAATTATAAGTTCTCGCCGCACTTAACGCAAACACGGATACGCTCGCCGTTTTCGTTCTTCTGGTGACGAACTCTACGGCCTGCCTTACACTTATCGCAGTAAAGCATAACCTTGCTTGCATAGATTGCGCCTTCGGTCTTGATGATACCGCCTGCTTCGCCCTGTCTCTTGGGCTTAACGTGCTTGGATACCATGTGAACGCCTTCAACGATAACCTTGCCTTCCTTAGGGGAAACTGCAATTACCTTACCGATGGAGGGCTCCTTCATATTGGCATATTTGCCGGAGATAACAATAACCTTGTCATCCTTCTTTATATGCATTTTGCTCATTATGCCGCTACCTCCTTAAACAACTTCGGGAGCGAGAGAGAGGATCTTCATATAATCCTTTTCACGAAGCTCTCTTGCAACCGGCCCAAAAATACGAGTACCCTTGGGGTTTTTGTCTTCTTTTATTATAACGGCAGCATTGTCGTCAAACTTTACATAAGAACCGTCTGCACGGCGTACACCCTTAACTGTTCTAACTACAACTGCTCTGACAACTTCGCCCTTCTTAACAACGCCACCGGGAGCTGCCTTTTTAACGGAAGCTACTATAACGTCGCCAACACCGGCATAGCGTCTGCCTGTGCCGCCCAGAACTCGGATGCACATTATTTCTTTGGCGCCGGTATTATCGGCAACCTTCAAATAGGATTGTTGCTGTACCATTTATGTGTCCTCCTTTCACTGTGCGGCTTATTTTGCCTTCTCGATTATTCTCACAACTCTGAAATACTTGTCCTTGGACAGAGGGCGGGTCTCCATGATCTCTACGGTATCACCGATGCCGCACTCATTGTTTTCATCGTGTGCCTTAAAACGGACGGTACGCTTAACTATTTTGTTGTAAAGCGGATGCTTTACGTTGTCAACGATGGAAACGACGATGGTCTTATCCATCTTATCGCTTACTACCTTGCCAACTCTTGTTTTTCTAAGTGATCTTTCCATTATTCATACCCTCCCGCTTATGCTCTGTCAGCCAGTTCCTTCTCACGAAGGATGGTGTTGATACGAGCAATAGTCTTTTTGGTTTCAACTATCTTCATAGGGTTATCAAGCTGGTTGATGGAGTGTTGAAAACGAAGATTGAAAAACACTTCTTTCTGCTCACGCAATGCCTTTTCAAGCTCGGAGGCAGACATTTCTCTGAGTTCAGCTATTTTCATGTTTGTTATCCTCCTTATGCTTCAAGATCTTTCTTGGTCGCAAACTTACACTTGATAGGAAGCTTGTGGGACGCAAGACGCATAGCTTCGCGAGCTACTTCTTCGGAAACGCCGTCCATCTCGAACAGCACTCTACCGGGCTTAACTACTGCTACCCAGTACTCGGGAGAACCCTTACCGGAACCCATTCGGGTTTCTGCGGGCTTCTCAGTTACAGGCTTGTCGGGGAATATCTTTATCCAAACACGACCGCCTCTTTTAATGTAACGGGTCATTGCAATACGGGCAGCCTCTATCTGGTTGCTCTTGATCCATGCAGGCTCAGTTGCAACGAGACCGAAATCACCGTTGGTAATCTTGTTACCGCGCATTGCCTTACCGGTGAGTCTACCTCTTTGTACTCTTCTAAATTTAACTCTCTTAGGCATTAACATAGCTTACTTACCTCCTTCAGAAGTGGTACGCTTAACTTCGGGAAGAACCTCACCCTTGTAGATCCATACCTTGATACCGATCTTACCGTAGGTGGTGTTTGCTTCATAGAAGCCGTAGTCAATGTCGGCTCTAAGAGTCTGAAGCGGAATTGTACCCTCGTGGTAGTGTTCACTTCTGGCTATCTCGGCACCGCCAAGACGGCCGCTAACCATTATCTTTATACCCTTTGCACCGGCTCTCATTGCCTTGCCTATGCTCTGCTTCATTGCACGACGGAAAGAAATTCTCTTTTCGAGCTGCGCTGCAATGTTTTCAGCAACGAGCTGAGAGTTGGTATCAACCTGCTTAACTTCAACAACGCTGATAGCAACCTGCTTTTGACCGGTAAAGGTCTTGATTTCTGCCTTAAGCTTTTCAAGCTCAGCGCCGCCCTTACCGATGATGATACCGGGCTTTGCACAGTAGATTATAACGCGAAGTCTGGAACCTGCACGTTCGATCTCTATCTTAGGAACGCCTGCTTGCTTTATCTTTTCTTTAAGCCACTTTCTGAGATTGTAGTCGGCAACGATAGTATCGCCAAGCTCCTCGTCCTTTACAAACCAACGAGAGTCCCAATCTTTGATGACGCCTACACGCAGACCGTGGGGGTTAACTTTTTGTCCCATACTCTGTTGCCTCCTATTCCTTTTCCTTAAGTGCGATGGTGATGTGAGAAGTACGCTTGATTATTCTTGCTGCGCCGCCGCGTGCTCTGGGCATTACTCTCTTCATACCCTTGAGCATACCGGGAGTTACAAAACATTCAGCTACGTAAAGCTTTTCTACATCCATCTCGTGATTGTTTTCAGCGTTTGCGATAGCAGACTTAAGAAGCTTACCAATAGGCTCGCATGCGATCTTGTTGGTAGTCTTAATGATTGCCATTGCCTTGCCGGCGTCCTTACCTCTTATAAGGTCGAGAACTATCTGCACCTTACGGGGAGACATGCGCAGCTGTCTGAGATGCGCTTTTGCTATTTTCTGTTCCATTTTTATATCTCCTTTCGTATGCTTTACTTACCGTTGTTAGAGGTCTTGGAGCCTGCGTGGCCTCTAAACGTACGGGTGGGTGCAAATTCGCCGAGTTTATGACCTACCATGTCCTCTACTACGTATACAGGCACATGAGTCTTACCGTTGTGAACTGCTATTGTATGGCCAACAAATTCGGGGAAGATTGTGGAAGAACGAGACCATGTCTTTAATACACGCTTTTCGCCCTTCTTATTCATGTCGCAAACTCTGCTGTAAAGCTTAGCTTCGACAAATGGTCCTTTTTTAACACTTCTGCTCATAATCGTTCCTCCTTACTTGTCGTTTCTGCGCTTAACTATGAACTTGTTAGTGCGAGCCTTCTTGCTTCTGGTCTTATAACCGAGAGCAGGCTTACCCCAAGGAGTAACAGGAGAAGGTCTACCGATAGGAGAACGGCCTTCACCACCGCCATGAGGGTGATCGCAGGGGTTCATTACGGAACCGCGAACTGTAGGTCTGAAACCGAGGTGGCGAGTCTTACCGGCTTTACCAAGCTTAACATTTTCATGCTCAAGATTGCCAACCTGACCAACTGTTGCAACGCAGTTAAGACGGATAAATCTTACTTCACCAGAGGGAAGCCTTACCTGTGCCATACCGTTTTCCTTAGCCATAAGCTGAGCTGCGCTGCCTGCACTTCTTACAAGCTGTGCGCCTCTACCGGGGTAGAGCTCGATATTATGGATGAAGGTACCAACGGGGATGGAGGAGATAGGAAGGGTGTTACCGGGCTTGATGTCTGCATCAGCGCCGCTGTAAAGAACATCGCCTACCTTAACGCCGTTAGGAGCTATGATGTAGCTCTTTTTGCCATTGGTGTCTGCAAGAAGTGCTATATATGCGGTACGGTTAGGGTCGTACTCGATAGCGGTAACAGTATTAGCGAGGTCGCTCTGACGCTTGAAGTCGATAATTCTGTACTTCTTCTTGTTGCCGCCGCCACGGTGACGAACGGTGATTCTACCGGTGTTGTTACGGCCGGAATGCTTCTTGAGAACAGTTACAAGACTCTTCTCAGGAGACTTTTTGGTTATCTCCTCGAAAGAAGGAGTAGCCATATTTCTTCTCGAGGGAGTTGTAGGTTTATATGTCTTTGTTGCCATTATCTATTAACTCCTTTCGATTACATCAAGCTGTCAAAGAACTCAATAGTCTTTGAATCAGCAGTAAGTTTAACAAATGCCTTTTTCCAGGCAGCGGTCTTACCGTAGTGGTAGCCAAGTCTCTTAGCCTTAGCCTTAACGTTGATGGTGGTAACCTTTTCTACCTGAACGCCAAAGATTTCTTCAACAGCTGCCTTGATTTCCTGCTTGTTAGCGTCAACTGCAACCTTGAAGGTGTACTTCTTGTCCTGCATATCTGCAATGGAAGCCTCGGATATAACGGGCTTGATTATGATGTCGTAGCAAGTTTTCATTAGGCATAAACCTCCTCTAACCTGGCAACGGCGTCCTTAGCTATAACGAGCTTGTTACAGTTAAGTATATCGTAAACATTAAGTGCGTTTACAGGGCTTGCCTTTACGCCGGGAATATTAGCCGCGGAGCGATAAACCTTCTGGTCTGCTTCAGCGGTAACGATAAGTGTCTTACCGTTTGCACCTACTGCGCTAAGGAACTCAGCTATCTTCTTGGTCTTATATTCGTCAAGTGCGATATTGTCAATAACAATCAGTTCACTGTCAGCAACCTTGGAAGAAAGTGCGCTTCTCATCGCAATTTTCTTTACCTTTTTATTGATGCTTACCTTATAAAGTCTGGGCTTAGGACCAAGAGCGATACCGCCGTGGGTCCACTGAGGAGAACGGGTGCTGCCCTGTCTTGCTCTGCCGGTGCCCTTCTGTCTCCAGGGCTTTCTGCCGCCGCCGGAAACTTCGCTTCTGGTAAGTGTGGACTGTGTGCCCTGTCTCTGGTTAAGGAGGTATGCTCTTACAACAGAGTGAAGCACGGGAACATTAACTTCTGCGCCGAAAACTGCATCGGAAAGTTCGATTTCGCCACAGCTTGCGCCTTGCATATTGAGTACGTTAAGTTTAGCCATGTCTTTTCCTCCTTACTTTACTGTATTGCGGATATAAACTATACCGCCGCGGGAACCGGGAACGGCACCCTTTATAGCCAACAGGTTCTTTTCCTTGTCAACCTTAACTACGTCAAGATTGAGGGTGGTAACCTTTTCGTTACCGTACTGACCTGCCATCTTCTTGTTCTTCATAACTCTGGAGGGATCGCTGTTTGCGCCCATAGAGCCAACCTGACGGTGAACAGGACCTGTACCGTGAGACATTCTGAGTCTGTGTGCGCCCCATCTCTTGATAACGCCGGAGAAGCCGCGACCCTTTGTCATACCGGTAACGTCTACCTTTTCGCCTGCCTCAAAGGTGTCTGCCTTAACGATGTCGCCCACGTTGAGTGCTGCGCAATCTTCAAGTCTGAACTCCTTGAGATATCTCTTGTAAGCTACTTCAGCCTTGGTGAAATGACCCTTAAGAGGCTTGCTAACCTTCTTTTCGGGGATTTCAGCGAAACCGAGCTGAACCGCTTCGTAACCGTCCTTCTCAGTGGTCTTCTTCTGAACCACTACGCACGGTCCGGCCTGTACTACCGTTACAGGTATTACATTGCCCTTTTCATCAAAGATCTGCGTCATGCCTATCTTTCTGCCGATGATGCCTTTTTTCATTATATTTTTCCTCCTTACGGTTATTGGTTACAGCGTCATTCGCACTGCAACATGACCGTTATTTTACGCTTTTTGCGTAATTGTCATAAATTAAGCTGTGCCCGATTTGGCACCCTTCCGCCTTAAAGCTTGATTTCGATATCAACGCCTGCAGGCATTTCGATACTCATAAGAGCCTCAACTGCCTTCTGAGAGGGCTTAATGATGTCGATAAGACGCTTGTGAGTCCTACGCTCGAACTGCTCACGGCTGTCCTTATACTTGTGAACCGCACGGAGTATTGTGATGATTTCCTTGTCGGTAGGAAGAGGAATGGGTCCGGAAACAGCTGCGCCGTTTCTCTTTGCGGTTTCCACTATCTTCTCAGCGCACTGATCGATAAGGGTGTGGTCGTAGGATTTAAGACGAATCCTGATTCTTTCTTTGTTTGCCATGTTTTGTGCCTCCTAATATAATATATTGTAATAAACTTGGTGGCAGGGTCTTAACACTCTCTCGGGCGTTTCATCCGTCGCCCTTAAAAAATGCTTTCCCATCGCCCGATTGTCGGACATACTCCACGGAAATTACCTGCATGGCGGCAGCAACTTCCCGCTTCATCGCACTCAAGCCTTGTTATTATACTACAACGCATAGGTAAAATCAATAGTTTTCTTCGATTTTTTTCGTTAATATGGCATAAAAATTTGTAAACAATTCGTGAATAAAATTGTCAAACTTTTTGCTGTTTTTATGGTAAAAATACTTTTATTTTCCTATTATATATGTTATAATCGTTTTGATACAGAATTATTATATAAAAGGAAGGATTTGCCTATGCTTAATATGTATAACAAATGGCTTAACTCCCCCATCGTGGACGAGGCTACTAAAGAGGAGCTTCGTTCCATCGCCAACAACGAGGACGAAATCAAGGCAAGGTTTGGCGTGCCTATGGAATTTGGCACAGCAGGTCTGCGCAGTATAATGACCGCAGGCACCGGCAGGATGAACGTTTATACCGTCGCTCACACCACGGCAGGTCTTGCTAAGCTTATTATCGACAAGGGCGGTGAAAACCGTGGTGTTGCCGTTGCTTACGACAGCCGTATCAACTCCATTACCTTTGCCCGCACTGCCAGCGAGGTTCTTGCCGCTAACGGCATTAAGGTTTATTATTTTGAAAGCCTTCGTCCCACGCCGGAGCTTTCCTTTGCTATACTTCATCTGGACTGCATTGCCGGTATAAACATTACCGCTTCTCATAACGCTATGGAATATAACGGCTACAAGGTTTATTGGGAGGACGGCGCTCAGCTGCCTCCTGACCACGCCGCCGTTGTTTCTGCCTCCGTTGCTGCCACCGATATATTTGACGGTGTTAAGCGTATGGACTTTGACAAGGCTGTTGAGGCAGGTCTTATAAACATAATCGGCAAAGAGGTAGACGAGGCTTATCTGAAAGCCGTTATGGGCTGCCAGGTTTGCCCCGATGCCTTAAAGGAGTGCGGCGACAGTCTTAATATGATATACTCTCCCCTCCACGGCGCAGGCTACAAGCTGGTTCCCGAGGTGCTTAGCCGTGCAGGTGTTACAAATTTGCGTATAGTTCCCTCCCAGGCTGAGCCTGACGGACGCTTCCCTACCGTTAAGTCTCCTAACCCCGAAAGCAAGGAGTGCTTTAAGGACGGTTTGTTGATGGCGGCGGCTTCTGATAACGATTGCGACCTGCTTTTGGCTACCGACCCCGATAGCGACCGTGTTGGTATCGTTGCCAAGGACCTTGACGGCAATTATATCCCCTTCTCCGGCAACCAGGTTGGTGCCTTGCTTATTGAGTACATAATTCAGGGCAGAAGAGAAAAGGGTACTATGCCTGCTAACCCTTGCGCTATCAAGAGCATAGTAAGCAGTGCTTTGTTTGACTCCGTTTGCGCTACCAACGGCATCAAGTGTATGAGCGTGCTTACAGGCTTTAAGTATATCGGCGAGAAGATTAAGGAGTTTGAGCAGACGGGTGAATACGGCTTTATCTTCGGTTACGAGGAGAGCTACGGTTATCTGCCCGGCACCTATGCCCGTGACAAGGACGCTGTTGCTACTGCTTTGCTTATTGCGGAGATGGCGGCTTACTACAAGCGTCAGGGCGTAAGCCTTTACAGCTTGCTTATGAAGATGTACGAAAAGTACGGCTTTTATAAGGAGCTTGGTATCAGCAACGTGGTTAAGGGCATTGACCCTATGTCTACTATGCGTGCCAAGATGAGCGACCTGCGTGCTAACGCTATGACAGAGGTTGCAGGTATTTCCGTTACCCGTATCAGAGATTACAAAACAGGTGTTGTTACCGTCCTTGCAGACAACAGCACTGAAAGCACCGGACTTCCCTCCTCTGACGTGCTTTATTACGAGCTGGCTGACGGCAGCACGTACATCATCCGTCCCTCCGGTACCGAACCTAAGATTAAGGTATACGTTCTTGGTAAGGGTGACACTATGGAGGACGTGGACAGCAAGCTTGCCGCCTTTGGTGAGTTTACAAAAACGCTGTTTTAATCCATATATAATATAGGAAGAAAGCTAAATGCCGAGGTACTGAGTTTCAATACCTCGGCATCTTTATTTATTTGTTAAGAATCGTCAGTGCTTGCCTAATATGCCTTTCCTCCAAGCCGCGGCCTATCCTTGGGTTGGTTTTTACCACGAAGGGCTCTATATCCTCCCAGCCGAAAAACTCATCGTCAAAAACTACAAAGTCGGTAGCTTCAGAATGCTCAGCCAGCCACGTCTTTATTTGCAGTGCCCTCGTGTCAGCTACAGCTTTGTCGGGAGTTTTGCCGTAGATAGAAAGCCCTGCCTTTTCGAAGGCGGCGTTTATAGCCTCGCCCACAGAGTCACGCTCTGTTTCATCGGCTGACCAATGGCGACGCCACGTGCTGGTTAAAACAATAACTGCCCCCGTTTGCTCTACCAGGGATTTGATAAGCGGCAGCCTTGTTACGTCGATATTGCCATCCCTTTCACCTCGATGCAGGTCGTATTGCAGGGAGTTTAACACACCGTCTATATCTAAAAATATTATCTTCATCCCTGTGCCTCTACAGCCCTTCTTAAAGCTGTACCCATACCTCGCCACGCAGGCTGGGCTATCATCTTACACAAAGGTGTTTCCACCCCGGGGTAGTCCTTAAGCTCAAATTCGTAAACGAAAACCACGGTTTTTGTACATCTTTCTTCCTTAAAGAACCGATTACACTCCGAAAGCTCCTTTTCAACCGCAGTCAAAAGAGGTACGGCGTCTTTGCCATACTCGTCGTCGGTCATAAACCACCCTCCCTGCTTTTCGTCATAGAAGGGATAGTCGGGAATAAGTAGGGTGTTGTTACAGATAAAGTAGCCAAGCCCCCTTCTTTCTTCATAGGGGTAATACTCTATAGGAAGGTTTTCTGCCTTTATTTTATTATACAGCCTGACGTGGTCGGCAACGGAAGCGGTAAAAAAATACTTTTTGCCCGTATCTTTACAAAAACGTGTTCTTTTGTAAAACAAATAGTCAAAGGGGATAAAAATCAGGACTATTAACGCCATAACAAGAACCAGGGGGATTAAAAATATTTCTAAAATCACTTTGCCCAGTGTAGAAAGAACCTTTTTTATAACAATCACCTCGTTGCCTTTAGAATACATTATTTGCGTTTTTTTGTCAATAGATATACGGTAAAACGACGGCTGTGATAAAAAGCACAGCCGTCAAAACACGCCTCTATTCCTTTACAAACCTTGTGGTCATAAAGCTTATATACCCCTCGTTGTCCATAGCCTTTGCAAAGCCGTCTGTTTTTTCGCCAAAGACTTCACCCTCGATGCCTGTGTCAAACCAAAGCTCCCCATCTCTTAGCTCCCAAGCTTTGGCGTCGTCACACATCATACCGTCCATCAGCTTGATAAGTCCACCCTTTACCGCCTCGTCAACCTCTGCCTGGCTAACACCCTCAGGCAAAGGCATAAGAGTATAAAACTTGCCGTCCTCGGTAAACTTAAGCTTGGCGCCTACAACCCCTTTGCGTTCCTTCATTTCGTCTTCAACCGCCTCAGGGTCAGAGGTGTCAATGTAAGGCATATCACTGTTGATATACTCTTCTGCACTAAGATATACCAAGCGGTCATTTTCGTCAATTGTGCCTATACTGTGAAATTTCCAAAAGCCTATAAAATCCATAACCTGTCCTCCTTCGTTTTATGGGTATATGTTACACCAGTAACCATCTTTTGTCACCACACTTTTTGCAGTTTTAGTGTGGGAAAGCCAAAAAAACTTTTGTTTTTACCTAAAAAATAAAAGGAAATAGCCACCCTTGGATTTAATCCAAGGGCGGCTCAGACCGCTGACAAAGGCACAGAACACGAAAAAGAACAAAATACAATTATTCTAAAGTAGAAAATTCAGGGAAGGCATGAAGTGATATAATGATGGTAGACACAAAAAAGTGTCTACCATCATTTTTTATGATATACTA
>JAZSQJ010000087.1:0-3214 GCA_045537905.1 Eubacteriales bacterium | reverse complement strand
CGGCAGTTTTCGTGATAATTATTTTACTTTAGTGATGCCTTAAAGACTTCGTATTCTTCTTCAGTGCCCTTGAAAACGAATTCCTGATTATCCGATATAATAAAGTTGTCGTTTATGCCACAGTCAATGCGCATAAAGCGCTTTGCAAGGTAGCCTTCCTTTGAGAGATTTATCTCGTCATACTCCCAAGTGTTGCCTATCTGTATGGGCATATACGAGCTGTCGGCGGCAGGAGTCTTGAAGCTTACAAGTTCAGCGGTGGAATCAAGACTTTTGCCCCATATACAATGGAAACGGACCAAGCCTACACCTTTGGCAAACCAATATTCCTTGGTACCGCAAAAGGTATATTGATAGCTATGCTTCATATAATAGCCATCGTCCATACCTGCCTTTTCGCAAACCACCGTAAGCTTTATCGTATCCGTAAACACCCCTGCGGCTGTAGTAACCGTACCACCTTCCGTAACGCTTACGTTTGCCGTTACATTATCGCCAAGGTCTTTGGTTTCGGTATACCCTATCACCCATTTGTTGTCGTACATACAGCCGAATATTCGTTGCAGATAGCGGAAAGGCTTTACGCCGAAGATACGGTTTTCTTCGCCCCTCGAACCAAAGCGGTATGGGCTGAAGGAATACAAAGCGTTTTCGCCGTAATGGTATACGGAGGAGTTTTCCTTAGCACGAATATAGCCCGTATTGATAGACGAAGGACAGAAACGCCATCCATTTTTATGATACTCCGAAAAACGGCTGAGCGCCTCGATGCCGTTAAGGGCGGCGAAGGTTGCCGTTTGGTTAGTGTTTACACGCACAGCCTTTCTCAAAGCCTCAACTGCCTCGTCAAGCTTCCAGTCACAGCATAGCTGTTCTCCCTGACCTATATAATAGTCGCTGTCCAAAGCACAGCTTTGTTCATAGTTTTTACGGAAATTGACGTAGGACAGGGTTGACAATGTGGCTTTTTCGCCGTCTGTCCAGACCACCTCATACTCAAAGCATTGGTAAAGGTAATCGGGCAGATCGGGATTAACGTAGTGCCAACGGTTATTCTTTCCAAATGGGAAATAGCCATCACCGCCGACTATGTTATATTCATCAAGCAGATACGATTCCGTGTCACCGTTCTCCTCGGTAAAGGTTGCCTTAACAAGTCCAACATCCTTTTCATACCACGCATCGGAAACGCAGTCCTCTGCCGTGCATCTTACGTGCATACAGCTTTTGAATATACCTGCAGGTGTTTCTGCAACCGCATCCATACCGACAAGGGTCAGAGTGGTCCCGCTTGCATCGGTATAGCTTTGTCCTGCTGACATAGAAAGGTCGTAAAACAATCTGCCTGCCAAGGACACGTAGTAATGCAAAGAATCCCACTTATGCTTTTCATAAAGCACCGGAGGAGTGCTGAAGCCCGGCTGGCTTGCAAATATCAATTTGCCGTCCTTCTTTATGCAGGTTTCGGACACTACGCTAATTCCCATAATAGAATCATCGGTGTTTTCTATAGCCAGCTTCAGGTTTTTAATACCGCACAATGCGCAGGCACGGTAAACTTCGTCCTCATTACAAAGCCTTACGCATTCTTCAAAATCCGACCTTGCTTCTTCCAATTTTTTCAAGCGCACGTTGGCGGCACCACGCCAGAACATAAGAGTGCCTTGCTCGTTTCTTGCACCCAAAGCCTTTAGCCTTGGGATAGCCTCCTCGTCTATTATGCGTAGTTTTCCCTCGTTATCATCGTTATCGGTAGCAAGAATTTTATCCACCAAAAGCGAAGCGATAACCTTTGCGTTGCTTCCTTTTTCAGCCGCATCCTTGGCTTTTTCAATAATAAGCGGGTCTTCGTTTTCCTGATAAGCCTGCATTAAGTACACATCTGCCAGCACCGCTTGTTTTTCCGCAGATTCGGGCAGCATACCGGCAAGCTTTTCCGCTTCGGCAAGTAATGCATCAAAGCCTTCAAAGGAGGCTCCGTTAAGGGCGTAGTAATACTCAAGGTGTTTAAGCTTGGCACGCAGCATTTTATCAAAATCTTCGTTCCTTTTGGATTGTGTATTTGTTGGGTTATTGTTTTCTGTCATAAAGGCAAGTCCTCCTTTTAGCTTCTTCCTCGCCTCGTGCAAACGGCTCTTGACCGTCCCCACAGATACTCCCAGCCTTTTTGCGATATCCGAGACGGGCATATTTTCAAAATAGTACAGCAAGGCAACGCTTCTGTTTTTGTCGGACAGCTCTGAGATAGCCTTTCTTACAAGACAGGCGGTTTCGTTTTTTATAACGTAATCCTCGGGAGAGTTGCCCGTAGGTAAACCGGTGATGCCTTCTTCAAGGGAATCATAGCTTACATAGTGCTTTCGCCTTGTATAGTGGTTAAGGGATTTGCGTTTTGCTATTCCGTACAGCCAAGGTGCAAGAGCGGTGTTATCACGCAGAGAGCCCAGTCTGAAAAAACCGTCTATAAAGGTTTCTTGCGCTATGTCCTCCGCATCGCCGTCTCCCGAGAGGATATGTAAAATAACGCTATACACCATGTTCTTATAACGGGACATAACCTCTGTATATGCATCGGTGTCGCCCTCAAGAATAGCTTTTACAAGCTCTTCGTTACTAAAACGGCGGTAATTATTCTCCTTTGACAAGGTATCACCCCTTTCCTTTGCACTTCTTAATCGCGATTACATACTATAGTGTCTGTTTTTGCCTAAAAGGTTGGATGCTTTTTCAGAAAACATTTTTAATGCTTTGCAAATAAAAGACGGTGGCGGAGCAAAAAGTCCGTCGCCGTCTTTTTGTGTCGATACCGTCTCACTTATTTACTGCATCCTTTAGCGCCTTGCTTGCCTTGAACGTAGGAACCTTGCAAGCGGCAATTTTTACTTCTTCTCCGGTGCGTGGATTTTTACCGGTGCGCTCACCACGCTCGCGAGCTTCAAATGTACCAAAGCCCATAAGCTGAACCTTGTCACCCGCCACCACAGCTGCGGTGATCTTATCGAAGGCTGCATCCACAACAGTTGCAACATCCTTTTTTGTCATGCCGGTTTCCTCGGCGATTGCTGTAATTAAGTCTTTCTTGTTCATTGTAATCAAGCTCCTTTATCTTTTATTGGATTGTAAATTTCATGCAAAGCGATTGCGAAACAAAGTCTCCGGCAACCATATAATCGTCGTATGCATGGCCGACAACAGGCTCTCCGTTTTCGCACAC
>JAZSQJ010000048.1:0-7183 GCA_045537905.1 Eubacteriales bacterium | reverse complement strand
GAACGAACCGTCGGCTCGCAGTACTTAGTACAGCTCTCGCCTAGGTTCGTCCATTCCAGCCATTTTTTCCTATTCACTAAAAGGCGTAAAAAGGCCGGACCGTAAGAAAACTTTTTTATTTAATAGTAAAGAGTGGCAGGCTCGCCACTCTTTTCATTTTTTAATATTTTTCTTACTATGAACGAACCGTCGGCTCGCAGTACTTAGTACAGCTCTCGCCTAGGTTCGTCCATTCCAGCCATTTTTTCCTATTCACTAAAAGGCGTAAAAAGGCCGGACCGTAAGAAAACTTTTTTATTTTCAATAGTAAAGAGTGGCAGGCTCGCCACTCTTTTCATT
Organism: Eubacteriales bacterium; assembly: GCA_045537905.1. Classification (GTDB taxonomy): domain Bacteria; phylum Bacillota; class Clostridia; order Oscillospirales; family CAG-382; genus SIG636. The sequence goes on along the minus strand of JAZSQJ010000048.1, from coordinate 6,844 downwards.
TTTTAATATTTTCTTACTATGAACGAACCGTCGGCTCGCAGTGCTTAGTACAGCTCTCGCCTGGGTTCGTCCATTCCAGCCATTTTTTCCTATTCACTAAAAGACGTAAAAAGGCCGGACCGTAAGAAAACTTTTTCATTTATAATAGTAAAGAGTGGCAGGCTCGCCACTCTTTTTTCTTAATACTCTCTGAACTTTTTAGCCTCATCAAGCACACGCAAATACAGATGGTCGGATACGATATAATGCTCAGACAGCTCCAAGCCGTTAACTTCAAGCAACGAAGCAAGGCTTTTTGTGCTTAACAAATCCTCAGTCGAAGGATAGACGGTGGCACCGGGATGATTATGAGCTATTATAATACCGCAAGCGTTGTATTTATACGCCTGCAGGATAATTTGTCTGGAATCGAAGGTAACAGAATTTACACTGCCTCTGCATAATTGCGTTGTGTTTAACAAATTCCCTTCACTGTCAAGCAGTAAAAGATATACGTATTCCTCGGTAAAGCCGTAAAACAGATGTACCAGATACTCGCCGATATCATCAAAGCTATCAAAACGTTTCATATCACGCAGGTCACCGTTGTAAAGCCTGCCGCATAGCTCGTTGCAAAGCTTTATAAGCACGGCGGCGCTTTTAGTAACACCCTTTACCAGGCAGAGATCCTCAACGGTGGCACTGAGCACACCTTTTATGTCACCAAAACGCTCAAGCAGGCGATGAGCAATTTCATTTGTGTCCTTTCTGGGGATACCGTAAAACAGAAGCAGCTCCATAAGATTATGCGCCGCAAAGTTTTTACCGCCCTCGGAAACAAATCTGTTCCTCAAACGCTCTCTGTGTCCTTCGTGTAAATTCATAAAAACACCCTTTCAAAAGGCTTTTACTACGGTGTAGCAAGGCTATCTTCGCTGACTTCGGCTGTCTCCTCAGAGCTTTCGGTGCCGATTTCATTTTTAATAAGCTTTATAATCGTGTTAGCGTCTCTGAATCTGCCATCAGAGCTGGTACTGTTCATAAACACCATAATGTAGGTCTTTTGCTCAACAACGGCAGATACCGCCACGCAGTAGCCTGCGCCCGATGTGCTTCCCGTTTTTAGCCCTGTAACGTCGGGATTATACAAGGAGCTGTCCTCCCTTACAAGAAGGTTGGAATTAAGCCAGCCGCCGCTTTTACCCTTTGCTACGCTTTCCTGAATATTGGAATTATTCATAGCAGCCTTGCAAATTTTAAGCATATCAGAGGCGGTGGTAAGCTGTCCTTCGGCATCGTATCCGTCAGGCGTCATAAAATGGGTGCTTACACAGCCAAGACTGCTTACCTTTTCATTCATAAGCCTTACAAAATCCGTAATTGCCGTTTGCATATTAAGAGTCATATCGTTAGCCGCAACCCTGGCAGCGTTAACAGCCAGAACGTACGCCGCATCGTTACCGGAAGGGATAAGCAAACCGTCAAGCAAGCTCTTTACAGTATATTTCTGCCCTACAGCCAAAAAAGCGATAGAAGAGTTTTCACCTATAAGATTAATTTCCTCTCCAACGGTTATCCTGCGGGTGGGAGACAAATGGTCTAAGGCTACCAAGGCTGTAACCAACTTGGTCAGGCTGGCAGGTGCCGTTTGAACCTCGCTGTCTCTTTCAAAAATAACGGCATCGTCGGCATAGCTGTAAACCAATGCAATATTTGAATGTAAAACGGTTTCAGGGGGCAAAATCAGCTCAGGATTATAGGGTGCCTCTGAGCTTTCTACGCCCTCCGACGTTTCATCAGCAGATAATGTATTCTCCGCCGAAATATCGGTGCGAGAGCTATCGGTAGAGGCCTCCGCAACAAAGTCCGGCGACGGCTCGTTTGTGTCCTGCAAATCACTTTTTGGGGTAGATATAACAAAAACGGCAAGCACTATAGCAACCGCCAAGCAAATCATAAGGGTAGCCGTACCTATAAGGGTGTTTTTATTCTTCATAGTAATTCCTTTTTATTGATAATTATGTTATACTTATCAGCTCTTGAATAAGTCTAATACCACAGTTTGATTTTTGTACGTATATTCCATAAGCCTGGTACCGTTTTTATAAACCGTGCCGCTATACTCCTCCGGATTTGTATTACTTACTTCGTTGGTAAAGCCTTGATCTGTAAGCTTTTGTAAATAATCGGTCAAATCAGCCAGAGACAGCTTATCAGCGGAAACAAAGGTCAGTATACGCACACCAAGCTCGTTAACAACAAAGGCGTCTTCAAGCGGGAAAACGGGTTTTGGCAAATGGGCAGTGTAAGCAGGCTGATCATCCCAGCCGTAATGACCCTCGGTATAGGCATCTGTATAGCTGTATTCATATTCACGGGAGTTATACTCGGTATCGGCAGAATATAAAGCCTCATAATCCGTGCAAGAGGCAAAGAAAAACAAAGCTAATACCAAAACCGGAAACAGACGTTTTATAGCACAACACCCTCCCTGCTTTTTATATACTTTCTAGTATATATTATCATAATTTGTCGGTCTTTTCAATACCCTATTATACATAGCTAAAACAAAAAAGTGACAGTCAACAAGGGCTGCCACCTTTTTATACTACTCAGGCTTATTCAAACGGACGGATACGCAAAGTTACACCGATGCTGCTTGCTATCTGCTTGCATTTTTCAATATCCGAATCGGGTAGAGTAGTATCCACCACCGACAAAACAACTTCCTTTACATAAGGCTTGCACAGGCGGGCAAAATCTATAAGTCCTTCGTATGCCTCCGAACCGAATACGGGATGACAAACCCTGTTGTAATCCTCTGCGTTGGCAAAATTAAGACTGATAGAAACAATATCAATAAGCCCCTTAAACTCGGGAGTAATATCCCTGCCTGCAATAAGGTTGCCGTGGCCGTTGGTGTTGATTCTGATAGTTATAGCTGCGGTTTGCTTGATAAAGGCTGCAACCTTAAGAAGGTCATCTGCACGCTCGGTAGGCTCGCCGTAACCGCAGAATACAACCTCGTCAAAAGCCTTAAGGTCGTATTTTGAAACATCTGCAATAATCTCGTCAACACTTGGCTCTCTGTCAAGCCAAAGACTGTCACTGCCGTAAACTCCGTCACCGTTCTGCCTTATACAAAACTCGCAGGAGTTGGAGCATCTGTTGGTCATATTGATGTACAAGCCGTTTTTTACAACATACGTAATAGTCATCTTACTAGTCCTTTATACCAAAAAATCGCTTTGCATTCTCCCTGGTAAGAGTTTCTATAAACTCATAGCTCTCACCGCGGATTTCTGCAATTTTTTCTATTATATGCTTAACATAGCTGCTGTTGTTGCGTTTACCTCTGTGAGGCACAGGCGTAAGATAGGGGCTGTCCGTCTCTACAAGCAAGCGGTCGTTGGCTGTTGCTGCAACAGCCTCCACGGTTTTCCTTGCATCCTTAAATGTTACGGGGCCCGAGAAGGACAGATACCAGCCTGCCCTTTGGAGTATCCTTGCGGTTTCCGCACTACCGGAAAAGCTATGGAAAACGCCACGCACCTTAGGAAAAGCCAACACCGCCTCAACGCAGTCAGCGTGTGCTTCCCTGTCGTGTATTATCACAGGTACCCCCGTCTTTTCTGCTATTTTAAGCTGTTTATAAAAGACTTCCTTCTGTACGTCTCTCGGGGAAAAATCGTAGTGATAATCAAGGCCTATCTCGCCTAAAGCACAAACCTCAGGCTCCGATAACAGCTCCTCAATCTTCTTCAAGTCCTCTTCACTCGTCTTGGCGGCGTTGTGGGGGTGGATCCCAACAGCCGCATACATTCTCTTATAACGTCTTGCAAGCCGTATGCTTGCAATAGAGCTGGCTACACTGCATCCGCAATTCAAAATCCCGTACACAGTGCCGCTATCAAACAACTCCTTAAGCAGCTCTTCCCTATCCTCGTCAAACCTTTTGTCGTCATAATGAGCGTGGGTATCAAACAAGCCGCTTTCAAACAATAAATCGCCACCCATAACACATTACCTGATTTTTGTGCCGGCAGGAACAGAAGAATCAAGCTCAACCACGCGGACGTTTTCTTCACCCGAAGCAAGTATCATACCGTGGCTTTCCACACCGCGAAGCTTAGCGGGATTAAGATTTTCCACAAGAATAAGAGTTTTTCCAACAAGCTCTTCGGGTTTATAGAACTTAGCTATGCCCGAAACCACCTGTCTGCTGCCCTTGCCGTCATCCACTATCAGCTTAAGAAGCTTATCGGACTTCGGTACAGGCTCACACTCTAAAACCTTACAAGCCACAAGGTTTACCTTGGCAAAATCCTCAATACCGATTTTGGGTATATCCTTTACTTCCTCTTTCTTAGGCTCTGTCTTAGCTTTTGCCTTTTCTTCCGCTGCCTTTTCAGTGGCAAGCTTTTCGTAAAACGCCTTTTCGTCTATCCTTGCAAAAAGAACGCCACTGTTATTAACGGCATTGCCCTTTGCAAAGCCATCGTTTACCGTAAGAGAATCAAAGGTCAGGGCAGAGTCGTCAAAGCTGAAGGTTGCCGCAACCTTAGCAGAGCTTTGAGGAATAAAGGGAGTAAGCATAATACACGCTTTTCTGATACCCTCAACAAGACTTGCCATTACCGTAGCAAGCTTGCCACGCTCCGCTTCGTCCTTGGCAAGCACCCAAGGTGCGGTATCGTCTATATACTTGTTGCAAGCCTTAAGCATGGTAATAACCGATGTAACCGCATCGGCAACACGGTATTCATCCATTTTTTCGGTGAAGGATTTTACACAATCAAGCATAGTCCCGTACAGCTCGTCCTCTTTACCTGTAGAGTCAACGGCAGCAGGAACAACACCGTCAAAGTACTTGGTAATCATAGCCGCCGTTCTGCTTACAAGGTTACCGTAGATATTTGCAAGGTCGGTATTGCAACGGGAGATAAGAGTCTCGTAAGTGATGCTGCCATCGTTAAGCAAAGGAAGCTCGGAAAGGAGATAATATCTTATCGCATCCAGACCAAACTGCTCAACAAGCTTATCACCGTAAAGCACGTTGCCCTTGGACTTGCTCATCTTATCCTCACCGAAAAGGAGCCAGGGATGGCCAAGCACCTTCTTAGGCAAAGGCTGACCAAGAGCCATAAGGATAATAGGCCAATAAATCGTATGAAAACGAACGATATCCTTACCTATAACGTGGACATCAACGGGCCACAGCTTTTTATACTGCTCGCTGGGGTTATCGGGGTCGTAGCCGATCGCAGTAATATAATTGGAAAGAGCGTCTACCCATACGTAAATAACGTGCTTATCATCGAACGAAACGGGAATACCCCAGTCAAAGGAGGTACGGGACACGCACAAATCCTGCAGACCGGGACGAAGGAAGTTGTTAAGCATCTCGTTCTTTCTGGCAACGGGTGTAATAAATTCCTCATGGCTTTCGATATATTCGATAAGCTTATCCTGATATTTGGAAAGACGAAGGAAGTAAGCCTCCTCCTTTGCGGGAGAAACCTTGCCGCCGCAGTCGGGACAGCAACCGTCCTTAAGCTGGGCGTTTGTCCAGAAAGATTCACAAGGAGTACAGTACATACCCTCGTAAGCGCCCTTATAAATATCACCCTGCTCGTAAAGCTTTTTGAATATCTTTTGTACGGTCTCCTCGTGATATTTATCGGTTGTCCTTATAAAGCCGTCATAGCTGATATCAAAAAGGCGATACATATCCTTAATGCCCTCGGTAACCTGGTCAACGTATACCTTGGGACTTATACCTGCTTTTTCCGCATAGTTTTGTATTTTCTGACCGTGCTCGTCGGTGCCGGTAAGAAAATAAACGTTATAGCCTCTCTGGCGTTTGTAGCGTGCAAGACAGTCGGTAAGAACTATCTCATACATATTACCGATATGAGGCTTTTGGGACGTGTAAACTATCGCCGTTGTAATATAATATTTTTCTTTCATATTTTAATCCTCCTTGTTATAAGGCTGTTTTTTCTTTAATATTCTTAGCTCCTTGAAAAAGCTGCTGAGCATCTCAGCACACTCCTCTTTCATAACGCCCGATACGATTTCAGGCTTATGATTGTAAGGATAGTCCGTAAGATTTATAAGGCTGCCGAAAGACCCTGCCTTTCCGTCCGAGGCACCGTAAACAACACGGTCAAGCCTGGCGTTGATAATTGCACCGGCACACATAGGACAAGGCTCAAGGGTGACGTAAAGCTGACAGCCTACCAAACGCCAACATCCAAGCTTTTTGCAGGCTCTGTCTATAGCAATAAGCTCAGCGTGCATAAGGGCGTTTTTCTTTTTTTCTCTAAAGTTTCTGCCGCTGGCGATTATCACACCGTCCTTTACAATAACTGCCCCGACCGGTGTTTCCAGGTCCTTATAAGCGGCTTTAGCACGTTTGAGTGCCTGTTTCATATAAAATTTATCGTCCATATATCTAACTTTCCTGCGTTTTCAAGCCATTATATCATCAATTTAGTAAAAAAGCAATGTTTGCTGGAATTAATTTGCAAAAAACACTTGTATTTTTTGTTTTTTTGATATAGAATATGTAAAGAATATTAAATACATGGAGGTATTTTTATCATGGCAGTAAAAGTTGCTATTAACGGTTTTGGCCGCATAGGCCGTCTCGCTTTCAGACAGATGTTCGGTGCTGAGGGTTACGAAGTTGTTGCTATCAACGACCTCACCAGCCCCAAGATGCTCGCTCACCTTCTTAAGTATGACTCTGCACAGGGCAGATACGCTTTGGCAGACAAGGTTTCTTATAAGGAAACCCTTGACGAGAACGGCAAGGTTGTTGGCGGTTCTATCACCGTAGACGGCAAGGAAATCACTATCT
>JAZSQJ010000008.1:0-17172 GCA_045537905.1 Eubacteriales bacterium | reverse complement strand
ACAGCTGGCGGGACGTTCTTTGCACATTCTACATCTTTTTTTCCTATTCCTAAACAGCGTAGACCGCAAAAAAATTCCCTATCGTTTAAGAAGTAGATTAGTGTGCCGCTTTATGCGTCACACTAATCTCAGACCGCTGACAAAGGCACAGAGCACGAAAAAGAATAAAATATACTCATTCTAAAGTAGAAAATTCAGGGAAAATTTCCCTGAATTTTCTGCATTTTATTTATTTTTTCGTTCAAGACGAACCTCGGCTCGCAGTACTAAGTACAGTTTTCGCCTCGGTTCGTCTTGTCTGCACTCTGCCAGCTTGATGACAAGGTTTGTCATCAAGCTGAGATTAGTGTGCCGCTTTATGCGTCACACTAATCTTTTTTATCTTTTTATTTTTTTGCTATGCACAAATAACGCCCTTGCTGTGCTCAGTACAGCTGGCGGGACGTTTTTTGCACATTCTACATCTTTTTTTCCTATTCCTAAACAGCGTAGACCGCAAAAAATCAATGCAATTCATTAAAAAAACGAAGGCGATAAACCGAAACGGTTTATCGCCTTCCGCACTTATTTCCTATTTACTGTTACTATAAGATTGACAAATCCCTAGGAGTTCCAGGTGAGGGAGTTCATCACGGGAAGATACCCGTCCACCTCTGCCTTGGTGTAATCCACAGGCTCGCCCGTGAGGACGTCAAACATATACTGATAGGAGAACATACAGGTGCCGTCTACCGTCTCGGTATGCTCTTTCACCCACTCAAAGGAGCGTTTGAGGATATCGCTGTTGTCCTCCCACTCGAAGGCGCCTGCACCTGCATACTGGTCGTTTCTGCCTATTTTGTGCATGGTGATGCCAAGCACCATCTTTACGCTTTCCTCGGTGTTCATATCTATCCAACGCTGGGAGAGCTTATCGAAGGGAACGGTAGAATGCTCGAAGCCGAAATATATCTGAGGGCAGATATAATCCACGTAGCCTGCCGTGCTGCACCACTTTTGTACGTCTGCAGACAGGGTGTTCATATTGGTTTCGATATTGCCGCCGGGAGAAATGCCGAAAAGCATATCCTTGTTTTCTGCCTTGACAGCGTCGTATATTGCCTTTACAAGAACGTTTACGTTGTTTCTGCGGAATTCCTTAAGGTTAGTAAACTCGCTTTGTGCCTCAAAGGCGGTCTTATCATAGCTGGGGTCTGCTGCAGGATAGAAATAGTCGTCCATATGCACGCCGTCCACGTCGTAGTAGCGGCAGATTTCCTTAGCTACGGAAACGATGTAGTCCCTTACCTCCTCATAGGCAGGGTTAAGGTAGATACGGCGGGTGGTTTTGAACAGATAGGTGCTTGACTTTTCGGGGTCGTTGTACCACTGCTTTATAGGATAGCTGTCGTTTACAAACTCTATCTCGTCGATGGCACAGGCACGCATAGGATTGATCCACGCCTGGAAGGAAAGCTCATACTTGTGTGCCGCATCTATCATTATAGGCATAAGGTCGTACATAGAGGTGTTGCCGTAGGCACGCTTGGCAAAGACAGCCTTGTCCTCGCTTAGCAGGTTTTGGTTTTGGTCACGGTTGCTGTTGCCGTTGAGATAGTCGCTCCAGGGATAGTACTCGGAAAGGTACATAGAGTCGCAGTCGGGATGCACCTGTACCACAACGGTGTTAAAGCCGCTGTCCTTAAGGTTTTTCATTATAAGGTCTATCCTTGCGGCAAAGTCATCCTCGGTACGCTGGATGTCCTTTTCGTAATCGTAGTATGCAGGGATAAGGTCAAGCTGGGACAGCCACATACCCTTCATATTATCGTAGTTAAGAGGCTTATAGTCGGAGTTTGCACCCGCATCAAGCTTTTCTCTTTCCCCGAGGAGAACGTCCTCTATAGGGGTTTTTGCACTCTCTGCAGCAGTGAGTCCGTTGCTTACCTGCAAAACTATAAGGTCCTTTACGCCGTATGCCACGCCTGCGGTCTTGCTCTGGGCAATAACCACGTCCTTGGCGACGCCCTCCTTATGGGCTAAAACCGTCTTTACGTTGGTGTAGCCTGCGTCCTCCATCATCTTGAGGGCGTCGGCAGCCTTCTGACCCTTTACCTCGGGCAGGACTACGGTGTTTACAGGGTTTTCGTCCACGCTTTCCTCAGAGGAAACGGGGTCATTGCTGGGGGCGTCTTCCTTCTCGGCACAAGCGGCAAAGGAAAGAAGCATAGAAAGCACTAATAATACTGATAATAGTTTTTTCATTTTTGTTATCCTTTTTCTCTCTTAGTTCAAAGGCTTGTTGGGCTTTGCATCCGCAAGCTGGAACAAATTATCCAGCTCCTCATCGCTGGCAGGAGTGTACTCCGCAGAGGTGGGAGACAGTATGCCCGACATAGAGAACAGAGAAAAGCCGTCACAGACGCCTGTGGATATAGAATACTGCAGGCAGTTTTTAAGTACGTTTCTATTATTGTTCCATTCCGCAGTGGATTCCCCTGCGAAGCCTGCCGTTACGTTGCTCATATCCATACCGGGGATAAGACGGATGGTGGGAACCTTTATAAAGCTTCTCCACTGGTCGTATACCTTGCTGTAGGAATTTTTAAGCTGCATACCCCAATAAATCTGAGGCATAATGTAGTCGCAATAATTTTCGTTGCTGAGCCAGGTGTTATAGTCAACGTAAACGTTAGCCGCAACGCTGGGGGTGCCTGCAGGAGAGATGCCGAAAAGCACCTTGGGATTTTCTGCCTTTATGCCTGCGTACAGTGCGGAAACGGTCTTGTTTATATTGTTGTAACGGTATGAGCTGAGAGTAAAATACTCGTCCTGGCTCTCATAGGTTTTCTTATCGAAGCTAGTGTTTTCCTTGATGTTGTAGGGATAGAAATAGTCGTCGATGTGGATGCCGTCTACGTCATAGTATCTTACTATCTCGGTAGCACCGTCTACGATAAGCTTACGTGCATCCTCACTACCGGGGTTAAGCCACAAAAGACCGTCGGTGTTCTTAACGATAGCCTCGCCCATCTTTTCCTCAACCAGCTTGCGGACACCGTAGGTGATGTTAATGATGTTGGTGTCACCGGGGTCCATACAACGGAAGGGGTTAAGCCAACCGTGGAAGCTAAGGCCTACCTTGTGTGCCTCCTCAACCATTATAGCAAGGGGGTCATACTTAAAGTCGGTAGCATAGGAGCCCGTTGCGTACTTGGAGGGGCAATAGTAGGCAGAGGGATAAAAGCTGTCGCCATTGGGACGAAGCTGTACCAATACGGTGTTGATACCTCTGTCCCAAAGACCCTTGAATACGTTTGCCATGGTCTGACGGAACTGGGACTCCTCATGCTGGAGACTGCCGTCGGAAAGAACAGGCTTAAGGTCATACTGGGATATCCAACAAGCCTTCATGAACTCATAGTTTACAGGCTGGTAATCAGAGTTGGCGCCAACCTCAAGAACGGGACGGGACGCAACGAGCGCACTGGGCTTGGGGGTCATAGACTCCCCTGCCAGACCCTTACCCGTAGATACGTACAGCCATATTCTGCTACCCTTATCGTAGGACTGACCTACGGTAAGGTCTATGCTTATAACCTGACCTGCGGGAACGTCAGCATCAGGCTTTTCCTTTACCTTTACGGTAAAGCCTGCGTCTTTAAGGGCTGCCTCTGCCTCCTTGGCAGACATACCGCTGATATCGGGTACAACTATACCGTCAGTAGCTGCTACGTCCTTGCTTTCACTATCAGTAGAGGCGTTATCGGTAGAAGCCTCAGCAGAGGGTGAATCGGTTTGGCTGCCGCTACAGGCGGCAAGGACAAGCATAACTAATACAAGCAATAAACACAGTATTCTTCTCATAAGGTCCTCTTTCGGCGGTATTACACCGCTATGTATTTTTTACCGATATATTATAACACACGAGCTATATTTTGTCAATAATAACTATATTTATGGGGAACTTTAAGGGATCGGATGCGTATACTGTTACAAAAGGAGGTTATTTATTTGGCATCTGTTTTTTTAAGTCCTTCTACCCAGGAGTATAATCCCTATTACGACGGACAGGGTAACGAGGAATATTACATGAATTTGTTGGCGGATTATATGGAGCCTTACCTGGCCGCCTCGGGTATTGCCTTTGGACGTAACGACCCCAGCCAAAGGGTGGGCGGTGCCATTGCCGAGTCTAATGCAGGCAACTATGATTTGCACCTTTCTCTACACTCAAACGCCTCTGCACCCTCCAATGCAGGGGGACAGCGAGGGATAGACGTTTATTACTTTGAGGGCAGCAGCAGGGGCAAGCGTGCCGCCGACATTATTGCAAACAATCTTAAGGCTATTTATCCTGACCCGGACAGGGTACGGGCGGTGCCTAACAGAACCCTGGCGGAGCTGAGACTTACGAGGGCACCTGCAGTGCTGGCAGAGCTTGGCTACCACGATAACGCCGAGGATGCGGAGTGGCTGAGGAGCAATTTGCAAGGCATTGCACGGATTTTGGCTATGTCCGTTGCCCAGTTTCTGGACGTACCCTTCCGTGCCCCGGACAACAGCGGAGGCGTTTACGGCAAAGGGCAGGTTGCCACGGGAGGCGGCAGGCTTAATATCCGTGACAAACCCAGTCTTGACAGCAACGTTATCGCCCAGGCACCTAACGGCGCCACCCTTGACCTTGTATCCCGAGAGGGAGAATGGTACCTGATACGGCGTAACGGCATAGAAGGCTATGTTTTCGGGGAATATGTAAGACCTTTATAAGGCATAAAAACAACAGTAACAAACGTGCCGCCATTGCAACAGGCAAAGGCGGCATTCCCTTTTATATATATTGTTTCGTTTCATAATAATTTGCAACGTTACATTTATTTTGATAATGCGGCGGCAGCAAGCCACCGCCCTACAGTTTTACCCCCTTACCCCATATCAAGACCCTTACGGCGTGCAAGTTCCAACGAAACAGACGACACGATGGTCCCAAGGTGCTAACGTTATATGTTTTTCTTGTTCTTTAAGCACGCTTATACTCAAAAAAGAGCTGTAAAAAACCGAGGTTTTTTACAGCTCTTTTATTTTTCTGTTAATTGAAAACGGAATTATTCTTCCTTCTCTGCCTTTTCTGCGGCTGCAGCTTCTTCTTCCTCTATCTGCTTATTAATCTCACGCCAGCCCTCAAGCTCGGTCTCGAAGAAGGTGGGTGCACCGTTGTAATAGGTGCCATAGTCGGAAAGCTTGGAGGATGCTACGTAAGAATTCTTATAGAAGATAAGGGCGGTTGCAGGAGACTGCTCTGCCAGCATAGACTCAAGCTGGTGCAAGAGGGTTGCACGGGCAGCCGCGTCAGATTCCTTAACAACCTTGTCTGCAAGCTCGTTATATTCCTTATTGTTAAAGCCTGTAAAGTGTACGGAGCTTATCTTATCGCCCTCGGTAACTACGGTGTTACCGCTGAAGTTTTCAGCAAACTGGAGGAGGTGTGCGGAAGCGGTGGTGCCGCCCATTGCAAGGTCTACCGCAAGAACGTCAAAGCTCTTACCGTCGGCATTAGCGATAGTCTCTCTGATGCTGCCGCTGTCCTTGTTTACAGACCAAGGCAACGCCTTAAGGGATACGTTAAAGCCAAGACCTTCCCAAACGCCCTTTACGTACTCAGCAATCTTCTTGTTGGTGTCACTCTCGCTCTCGTCAATGTAGCTGATAGCGAAGGAGCCCTTGGTAACGCCTGCTTCCTTAAGAAGCTTCTTTGCGTCTTCAACGGAGGTGGTATAAACCGCACCGCCCTCCTTACGGAAGGAGGTACCCTTGCCCGTATTGAACACGCCTACAGGTACAAAGCCTTCTGCCGCTACCGCACCGCAGCCTGCGATGTTTGCAATCTCGTTTCTGTCGATAGCTATGCTGAGCGCTTTTCTAACCTTAGCGTCCTTAAACAGGTCGTTATTGGTATTGAAGTAGTAAACGTAGCCGGAAAGGCTGTCAGCAGACTTAACGTCATACTTTGCATAGGTGTCCTTAGTGAACTCACCCAAATAGAAGATGTCGCCGCTGTCATACTGCTCCGACGCCTTGATAAGATCCTTGCCCTCGGTATCGTAGTTAAAGATTATCTTGTAAGGAGTAACGTGGAGGTCAAGAGCCTCGTCCTTGTCATCTGCATCACGGCGGTAGTATGCGTTTCTCTCAAGCTCAAGCTTACGCATATCCTCGGTGTTGTTGTAAACACGGAGAATGTAGGGACCGCAGCTCATTACGTTGGTAACGGAAAACTGGTGAGTCCAATTTTCGTCAATCTTATCCTCACGGAGGGGAGCAAAGGCGATGTTGGCAACGGTAGCCGCAAATTCCTCTGCTACCTGCTTGCCGTTATCCTTAACGTAGCCCTCCTCAAAGGTCAGCTCAAGACGCAAATCGTCAACAGGCTCAAGACCGAGGTCGTCCTCAGTAAGCTCACCCATCTTAACGAGCTTAGCGTTCTTTATAGGGTAAAGGAGAGATGCGTAGGGACTGTTGCTTTCGGGAGAAAGGATACGGTTCCACGCATAGATAAAGTCACTGGAGGACACACGTCTGCCATCGTTCCAGCCTGTTTCGTAAAGCTGGAAGTACATTTTATCTTCGTTATAAACGCTGTCGTAATAATAACCCCATTCGTAAGCTATACCCTCAGAAAGCTCACCCTTGGAATTAATAGTGGTAAGACCCATATACATAAGGCTGTAAACCTTTGCACTGTCTGCATCAATAGAATAAGCAGCAGGGTCAAAGGTATCAGGTAACGTGGTAAGGCACATCTTGATGATGGCACCCTTTTCCCCCTCTTCCAAAGAAGAGCCACAGGATACGAGGCTGGTTACAGCCATTATTGCTACAAGCAACAAACAAAGTACTCTTTTCATTTCTACCTCCGATGGATGCACCCTTTATGTGCATAAATTGGCAGTAAACATTATAGCACTATTTTAGCTAACAGTAAAGGGTTAATTTCACATTTTGTCAATTGCACAAAAAACACATCTTTATTTTGTGCAAAACGCCTAGTGCTTTTTGCCGAACACAAAGATTTTGCTTAAAATATAGTTCAAAATTATAACAATAACCGTTGAAAGGGTACCTGCAAGCAGCTCGTTTATACCAAGCAGGTCTACCATTACGTACATCATACCCAAGTCCAGGGCAAAGGTCAGCAGGCGGGAGGAAACAAACTTAAAAAACTCTGCCAGCTTTTCACGCCCCTGCGCCTTGCTGCCAAAGACCATACCGCGGTTTGTAAAGTAGGCAAAAAGAATGCCTGCCACGTTCTTAAGAACGGTGGATACCCAGTAATTGCTGCCAATAAGCTCCGCAGCGTAAAAGACTATCAGGGAGACCACCGTAGTAAGCACGCCGAAAACAAGGTAAAGCCCTGCCTCGGTATGAAACGCAAAGTTCCAAAGCTTTTTTATAAGGCTTTTCAGTCCGTTCAAGTTACCGTCCTCCTTCCGTACCTTAGTATTATACATCAAAACCCTCTGCCCGTCAAGGGAGAAAAAAACGGGACAAAGGCGGGACGACAAACAAAGAGAGCAGATGCTATAATGAGGGTGTAAGGAGAAACAACAAAATTTCACGGAAAGGAGCCAAAGCAATGAAAAAACGCACGCCGCCTGAGGAGGCGGTTTTTTCGTCTGCAGAGGACTGCAGAAGCAGGATAGCGGAGTACTTTGACCGATATCTTGCAGAGAGGGCGGATGAGGTGGCAGACGTGGAGTCGCTGGCGGATTATCTGGGCACCACCAGGGAGGGGCTTTTTGCTATGGAAAAGGGTACACGGTTTGGCTTTGAGCTGCGTAAAGCCCGTAACCGTATTGCAAAAATCAAAAAACAGCTTGCTTTTCGGGGGAAGCTGCCTCCTGCCGTTCTTTCCTTTGACCTTAAGAACAACCACGGCTACAAGGACAAGCAGGAGGAGACGGGCACGGACAACACCGTTATTATAAAGGGTATTGCAAAGGATTGGTCTAACTGATGGCTGAAATAATCGTAGCACCCAACGCCAAGCAAAAGCAGTTTTTTGAGTCCACCGCCAGATATACCGCCTACGGCGGTGCCAGAGGGGGCGGCAAAAGCTGGGCTATGCGTATGAAAATGGTGCTTCTTGCCCTCTCCCACGACGGTATCAACATTCTGCTGCTACGCCGTACTTTGGGTGAGCTGAGAGAAAACCATATACTGCCCCTGCAAAAGCTGCTTGGAGACATTGCGGATTACCGTGAGGTGCAAAAGGAGTTCAGGTTTCCCAACGGAAGCCGAATTAAGCTGGGGTATTGCGATGCGGAATCGGACGTTTTGCAGTATCAGGGTCAGTCCTACGAGGTTATCGGTCTGGAGGAGGCTACCCATTTTACCTACTTTCAGTACCAGTGCCTTACCGAGTGCAACCGTGCCTCGGGCAATATGGCAAAGCCCTACCCGCCCCGTATGCTCCTTACCGCAAACCCCGGCGGGGTGGGACACGATTGGTTTAAGCGGCTGTTTGTGGAGAAAAGGTACCGCGGCAACGAGAAGGCAGAAAACTATGATTTTATCAAGTCCCTTGTGTTTGATAACGATTATATGATGAAGCATAACCCCGAATACGTGGAGACTCTTATGGCTCTGCCCGAAAAACGACGTGCCGCTATGCTGTACGGTGACTGGGACAGCTTTGAGGGTGCATTCTTCCCCGAGTTTTGCCGTGACGTGCATACCTGCCGTCCCTTTGATATACCGCCCCATTGGCAACGCTTCCGTGCCCTTGACTACGGCTTGGATATGACCGCCTGCTTATGGCTGGCCGTAACCCCTGAAAAGCGGATTTACGTTTACAGAGAGCTTTACGAAAACGGTCTGCTCCTTTCGGAGGCGGCCAAACGGATAAGGGAGCTTACGGCTCCCAACGAAAGCATCCGCTACACCGTTGCCTCCCCCGACCTTTGGAACCGAAGGCAGGAAAGCGGAAAAAGCGGTGCTGAGATCATGATAGCCTCGGGACTTGGTGGGCTTAAGAAGGCGGACAACAGCCGTATTACAGGCTGGCGTGTTATGCGCGAGTATCTGAGAGACGGAGAGGACGGCAAAAGCGGGATATGTATTTTTGACAACTGCGAAAACCTTATCCGCTGTTTGCCCCTGCTACGCTTTGACGATAACGTGAGAGAGGATGCGGCGGATACTCCCCACGAGATAACCCACGCTCCCGAAGCTCTAAGGTACGCTCTTATGTCCAGAGTGCCTAAAATAACCGCCGTGGCAGACAAGACACCCTCTTTCCAGTACAGCTTTGAGGGGAAGGCACCGAGACCCAAGGATTACAAGGATATTATAGATTACTGATAAAAAGGAGTTTTTATGAATAACAAACGAAAAATGCAATGCACAGAGGACTGGGCCCTGTTTGAAAAAGGCAGGGAGTACAACAGCTCTATCGACCTGTACGCCACCGTTAACCGCAACGAAAGGTTTTACCGCGGTGAGCAATGGCAGGGGGTAGAGTCCGGCGGCTTACCTAAGCCGGTTTTTAATATTTTCAAACGCATTGTAGGCTATTACATAAGCAACGTAATGCAAAGCCGTACCGCAATGCGTTTTTATTACGCCTCGCCTTTTGGCGATGGGGGCGGAGTTTCCAAGGAGGACGCCGACGCCATTGCCAACTGCTTAAATAAAATCATTCAGACCAAGGCTGAAAAATCCAGACTTAACAACCTGCTTTCCGATGCTCTGATGGATGCCGCCCTTAGCGGCGATGCGATTGCTTATACCTATTGGGAGCCCGGCGTGAAAACAGGTCAGGCCTTTACGGGGGATTTCCGTACCGTGCTGGTGGATAACACAAACGTGTTCTTCGGTAACCCCAACAGCAAAAACGTTCAGTCTCAGCCTTATATCCTCATATCCTCCCGCGAGACGGTTGCTTCCCTGGTGGACGCCGCCAAGAAAAACGGTGTCAGCGAGGAGATGATAAAGAAGATCGTGCCTGATGATGAAACCTCTTGGCAAAGCGGCGACCTTGCCGCCAAGGAGCTGGAGGGTACCAAATGTACCACCCTTATCAAGCTGTGGAAGGACGACAACGGGAAGGTCTGCTACCGCAAGTCAGTTAAAAATGCCGTAATATGTCCTGACACCGTTACAAGGCTTACTATGTACCCCGTATGCTTTATGAACTGGACGCCTGTTAAAAACTCGTGGCATGGAGTTGCCGCCGCTACGGGACTTATCGAAAACCAGGTGTTTATCAACAAGGGCTTTGCCATGGCTATGAAGCATATGATGGACACCGCTTTTTCCAAGGTTGTTTATGACTCCACCATCATAGACAGCTGGTCCAACAAGGTAGGCGAGGCAATAGCGGTAAACGGCAGCGTGGATAGCGTTGCTAAGGTGCTGCCCGTGGGTCAGATGCAATCGGGTATGCTGGAGGTTTTGGGGCTTGCAATCAGCCACACCAAGGAGTTTATGGGGGCAACGGACACCGCTCTCGGTGACGTTGACCCTACAAACACCTCCGCAATTATGGCACTGCAGCAGGCTTCCTCTCTGCCCCTGGAGAACACAAGGCGCGCCCTTTACACCTTTGCGGAGGAGATTGGGCTTATATGGTTGGACTTTGTTTTTGCCTACTACGACGACCTGCGTCTTGTGGAAACAGGGGAGGAGGGCTTTGAGGCTATCCCTCTCAGCCGCTACAAGCACTGCCTGTTTAACTGCCGTGTAGAGGCAGGCACTGCGGGATACTGGTCGGAGATTGCCACTCTTAACACCCTTAACACCCTCTTACAATCCGGCAACATCACCATGGCTCAGTATCTGGAGCGTATACCCGAAAAGCTTATACCCAAGAAGGAAGAGCTGCTTGAAGAAATTAAAAGCAGTATGAACGCGGCGGCAACGGAGGAAGGAGAAGTATGACAAAGGAACAAATCTACAACGCCATATGCGACATAGCAGAGGATGCGGGCAGCACTCCCGAGGAGCTTATAAAGGCTCTTGAGGAGCAAAACAACGCTATGTTTGAGGAAAGCATGGGCACACTGCCCGAGGAGGCGGCAAGCTACGTCAAAGCCGCCAAGGGCGAAAAAAGCACCGCAAGAAACGAACGCAGAAAAGCCGAAAAGGAAAAGGAGCTGTCTGAACAGATAAAGCAGTTCAGAAGCCTTTTCCCCGACGTGGCGGCGGAGGACATACCCGAAAGCGTATGGGCTGATATGGAGAAGGGTATTCCCCTGCCCCACGCCTACGCTTTTGCTATGCTGAACGGCGGTAAGGAAAAGGACTACGCCGAGGGCGTTAACGCCCGTAACACCAAGGGGGCGCCTCCACCCGTTGGAGAAAGCGGCGAGGACGGCGAGATAAGCATGGAGGAGGTTGAGGCTATGTCACCCAAGGCGGTGAAGAAAAACTTTGGCCGCATACTTCGCTCCATAGGAAAATGGAAGCTTAACTAAAAAGGAGAAAGGATAGATTATGGCTAACTATAACAGCATTGAAAAAATTATTGCAGCGGAGATACTCCGCACCAACGAGGACAACCTGCTGGCAAACACCGTTTGCTGTACCGATTTTGCAGGTGACATCAAAAACGCAGGGGACAGCGTTACCTTTATAGGTCTTTCCGAGCCCTCTGTTTACGACTACACAGGCACCGTTACCTACGAGGATATCGACGACGCCGCTACCACCCTTTATATTGACCAGGACAAGGCCTTTTCCTTTAAGGTAAAGGACATCGAGGAGCTTAGAAGCAGCGTAGGTCTTAAGGACAGCCAGACCAAGAGAGCCTCCTACAACCTTAAAAAGCAGGTGGACAGCTACGTGTTCGGTCTTTACCCCGAGGCAGGCGTACAGCTTGACAGTGTAGAGGCTACCCCCGGTAACATCCTCCAGATTATTGCAGAGATGAAGCAGAAGCTGGAAGAAAAGAACGTACCCGACGGCAGAATCTGGATCGTGGTGCCTCCCTTTATCAAGACCAAGCTTCTTTTGGCAGGTATCAAATTCTCCGTAAACGAGGGTATAAACGGCACGGGCTCCACAGGCTTTACCGATGAGCTTGGCTGTGACATTTACGTTTCCAACCACCTGAGCACGGACGGAGACAGCACCGTTATGCTTGCAGGCTCCTACAGTGCCATCGCTTACGCAGAGCAGGTTTTGGAAACTCAGGTTATCGACCGTCTTGAGGACAGCTTTGATACCGCTGTAAGAGGCAGAATCGTCTTTGGTGCCAAGGTTATCCGCCCCGAGGAGCTTGTTGCTTGCCCTGTTTCCAACGGCTCCAACAGCATTTAATTTGTATTAAGAAGGAGATTTTAATATGGCAACTACTATTAAACTTACTACCGTAAACAAAAGCTCTGTGCCTGTTTCCATAGAAGGCTACACCTCCCCTACCAAGAGCACCGCAGGTGAGGCTGAAATCTTTGGTGCGGCTATCGTTGCCGCTGACGGCAAGAGCTTTTTCATCGTCAACAACGAAAACGGCAGTGCTGACCTGTCCGTTTCCCTTACAGCGGGTGACTTTGTGGGTGCCGCTGATACCGACCCCGTTACCGTAGCCAAGGGCAGTACTGCCGTTTTGTTTGCAGACAGCGCCTATTGCAAAACCGCCGAGGGACTGCTTTCCCTTAAGCTTACTCCCCCTGCAGGCACCGCCCTCACCGCTTGCGGGGTAAAGCTGGCGGCAGTACAGCTTCTCCCCGTAATTAACCATTAAAGACTGACATCAGGGGATAGGAAAAAAGATGTGGAATGGGCAAACCGAACCCTACGCTGTACCCGGTACTGCAAGCGGTTCGGTTTGTCCATAGCAAAATATATATAAATTTGAGAAAAATTCGGTGCAAGCCGAATTTTTTTCTTTATATGAAAAAAGTATTTTTTGCGGTCTACGCTTTTTTACATCACCGAAAGGAGAGAATACAATGACAGGTAAAGACATCTACGACATTGCTATAAATATTATCGGTTACAAGAACAGCAACGGCAGCGACAATGCCGACTGTGCCGACTTTGTAAACCGATCGCCTGCTATTATCAACACCCTGCTGGCAGAAACCCAGAGGCTTGACCGCAGCCTACGTAGCGACGGAGGCTCTCGCATGGTGCCTATCCTTGCCCTCAGCGACACCGTACGCTGTCATGAGCTGATCGCCTACGGGCTGTTACCCTTTGGGCTTGCTTCCCTGCTTATCGCTGACGAGGACTACGAGCTTTCCCGCAGCTTGTATGACCGCTACCTTATAAATCTTAAAAGCATTAAGGAGTCAGTTACCGCTATCACCCATCAGATAAGTGACTGCTACAGCTACCATGGCTAAGAGCATCGTTTTAAGCAGCGGTGCTTTTTCGGGTCTTGACCAGAGAGCGGGGAGCTCGGCAGGTATCAAAAGCCTACCCTTTATCGTCAACTTCAGCCTTGACGAAAGGGGTGCTTTGAAAAAGCGTAACGGCTACAGGGTAGTGGACACCATAGGAGGCGGGGCGCCTGTTACCGCCCTTTGGTACGGCAGACTGGAAGGCAAGGACGTAAGCTTTGCAGTATCAGGCGGCGGTATTTTTGCCCGTAGAAGCGATGAGGAAAAATACAGGATTATCGGTATGACGGGACTTACGCCCAAGGAGTTTATCACCTTTGGTGACAGAGTTTACTGTTTATCCGAGGACCTGTACCGCTGCTTTGAGGACAGGATGGAAACCGTTACCGGTTACATACCCCTGGTGGCAACCGCCTGTACCCCTATAGGAGAGGGTACCGCCTACGAACAGCCTAACCTTTTGAACAGCAAGCGCAGACTACGCTATAACGCTGACGGCGTTAGCGTTACCTACAAGCTGCCCGAGAAGGAGTTTGTAAGGATTGTCAGCGTCAGCGTAGGAGGCGAGTCCCTTGACGAAGACGGCTACAGTCCCGACTTTACAAACGGTGCGGTGGAGTTCGGAGTGGCACCGCCCGAGGGCATCAATAACGTGGAGGTATGCTACGAGGTAGCGAAAAACACCGCTTTCAAGAGACTTATAACAGACTGCAAGTATGCCTGCGTATTTGAAAACCGTCTGTTTGTGTTTGGTAACCCTCATTACCCCGACAGAATATACCGCTCTGAGCTGGCAGACGGCATCCCCTCCTGCGAGTATTTTACCGAGACGGGCTATCACGCCTTTGAAAAATCGGTTACTGCACTGATTCCCTGCTATAACAGACTGCTTATATTCTTTGAAGACTGCGCCTGCTTTACCTACGCAGAGCTTAAGACAGACTCTTTAGGCGCCGCCTTTACCTCCTTTCCCGTTTACGAGCTGCACAGCTCCAAGGGGTGTATCATAAGCGGTATAGGCTGTTCCTTTGATAATACCCCCGTTACCCTTTGCAGGGACGGTCTTAACAAGTGGGTATCCACCGCCATAGCCGACGAGCGTAGTGCCCGGGTCTTTTCCGAAAGGGCGTTTAAGTTTATCACGGAGGTGCTGTGGTCGGGGCATAACCTTAACCTGTTTAACAGAAAAGCAAAGTCAGAGCTGTGGTTTTGCACCAGCCTTGGCACCCTTATCTACAACTATCTGCTGGATTGCTTTTATATCTACGACCTTTCGGACGTATACAGCATCTGCGAATACGGCAGCGAGCTGTGGCTTGGTATGAAGGACGGCAGGGTTTGCCACTTTGCGGAAAGCAGCGTCAAAGACGGGAACAAAACCGTTACCGCCAAGCTGGAAACGCCCTACTGTAGCTTTAACGCTCCCTATGAGCTTAAGTCTCTGAATGCGGCAAATATTTGTTTTTACGGCAAGGAGCCTGCAAGGGCAGACGTCACCCTTACCCGCGGTAACCAAAGCGAGAGGCAGGAGGCAGTTACCTTCAGTCTTGGCGCTATGGAGGAGGAGGGCTTAAGACGTGTCAGAAAGCGACTGCACCTTAAACGCTTTTTCAGCTGTAAGCTCCGACTCAGCACCGACTCTGACAGAATAAGCATAACGGAGCTGCAGCTGTTTGCAAAACAGCTTGGGGGCGGTATACGCATTAACTAAGAAGGAAAGGACGAAAAATGAATTACAAGGAACTGATAGACGAAACGAGCAAAAAGCTTCAAAACTACAGCTTTGACGACGAGTACTATCAAGGTATATACGACAAGGCGATAGAAAGGCTTGACAGCTCCTACCGTGAGGGTGTAAATTCCATAAACAGCGAATACAAGGCGGCAAGAAACAGAGCCACGGGCGAAAACGCCCTTGCCACCAAGTCCTTACAGCAGGACCTTGCCGCCAGAGGACTTGCACGCTCGGGGGAAAGCGCTATGCTTAGCATAAACCAATCCCTTGCGCTGAACAACACCCTTGCAGACCTGGCAAGAGCCGCACTTAAATCCAAGTCGGAGCTGGTTGCAGGCTTTAACAAGGACCTAAGCGCTCTGGAGAAGGAAAAGGCAGACAGGATACTTTCTGCCGCAGAGAAGGACAAGCAAAGCCTTAACGACAGGCTGACCCACCTGGAAAGCCTGAACGAGGACAGGCAACAGCATCTTGAATCCCTTAGTGCGGACAGAACTGCCCACCTGGAAAAGCTGGAGGCAGACCGGGACAAGTGGATGGCTGAATACGAGCTGGAGCTGTTGAAGGAAAACAACAGGGTAAAGGAAAACGAAAAGGGCAACGGGGAGTCCAAGGGTGAAGGCGGCAACGCAACCGAGCTTACCCCGGAGCTTTCACCCGAGAGGACTGCACTTAATATCATCGAGTCCTGCGACCTGTTGGAGGACCACATTTACGGCGAGTTTTCACAAAGCCGTGTAAGACACGCTTTGGCAAGGCTTGTTTGCACTATGGGACTTAGTCCTGAGTATACCCAAGAGGTTATGCACGTGCTGTGCAGCCGTGGCTATGACGGTCAGTTTGACATAAATATGGCCACAAGTAAGTACGCCAAATGGGCATACGGCACCTATATACATCACTACAACGCCAAATACGAGGATCTGGTAAACAGCGGCTTCACCAAAAAAGAAGCCCGTTATATGGGCGACGTGGTCGGCAGAGGCGAGGCAACGCTTTTGATGCAAAAGCTGGGGCTGAGCGAGGAAGAGACCAATCAGATAAATAAGCTGCTTTGGGATTGATTTACAACTTAACAGAACTTAAAAAGGGGCACTCCAAAACGATTGTGGAGTGCCCCTTTTTTGCTTAATTAATAATTACTATTTCGCTCTGCGCTTTTCATCCCCTTAAGGGATATACCAGTAGGAATTAAATTTATAGCCATACACTTTAGCCCCATTCGGAACCTGTCTTACGGCGTTATAGACGTTGTAGTAGTCACCTGCACCGCAACAAATGCCCATAATCCCCATAATCAAAAGCAATCCCGTCCAGGGCAAAAAAATTGCAAGCACAAAGGGCAAAAAGCCAAACACAAGGTTAGGAAGGAGAGATAGGAATATAAAACGCCACTTTCCTACAGGCTCGGGTGCGATAACAAACAGCATACCCTGTTTAAGGTTGGTATACAGATACACGTCCCCCTTAAAGCATATAGCATGAAGCAGCTCGTGGGGAAACATAGTAATAAGCATCCACAAAATTCCTGCAAAAAGGTGCCAGAGCTTGAAATTTGTGTCCTTGCTTACCAAAATAGCTGTGGATAATACAACCAAAACGATTGCTATTAACGTAGTAATTTTATTTGATATTTTTGCAAGCTCCTCGCTGGTGTCAACCTCCTCAAACTTAACGGCACCCTCCTTATGCTCACCGTGAGGCAAGCTGTCGGGGTCCAGATTGTATTTGCCCATATAATGCAGTTTCATTTATGTATACTCCTTTTGTAGGGATAGAAAATCACAGCAACGGCGTGTGTGGCATCCGCCAGCGGAAATAAATCAACGGCTTGCCGTTGTATATCATCAATTCCGTAAGGAATTGCATATCATCAAAACATAGTTTTGTTTATCTTCATGCCACAGGCAATGCAGCCTTCGGCTGATGATATGCGCCTACGGCGATGATATACACGACTGCGTCGTGATGATATGCCAAGCCTGCGGCTTGGATAAAAAAAGAAGTAACTTTTGGTAGACAAAAGTTACTTCTTTTTTGGAGCGGATTACGGGGCTCGAACCCGCCACCTCGACCTTGGCAAGGTCGCGCTCTACCAAATGAGCTAAATCCGCA
>JAZSQJ010000009.1:0-2799 GCA_045537905.1 Eubacteriales bacterium | reverse complement strand
ATAAAAAATTACAAAGGAGAAAAATATGTCTATTAATTCTATTGCATCAGCAGAGATCTATTCAGCCGAGCTGGATAAGGTCTTTGAGGCAAAGAGTGCGACCGCATTCTTTGCAGATAACGCACTTCGCACCCGATTTGTAGGTGCAAAAACCGTAATTATCCCCGACGTTGAGTTTGAGGGACTTACCAATTATGACCGTGCAGGCGGCTTTAAAAACGGTGCAGTTACCGTTTCCAACACCTCCTACACAATGTCTATGGACCGTGCCCGTTCCTTACAGATTGACCGTGAGGATATGGACGAAACAGGTATTGCCTCCCTTGCAGGAAAAATCTTAGGCGAATATGTCCGCACCAAGGTAATTCCCGAGTGTGATGCCTATGTTCTTTCTAAGCTTGGCACCCTTGCCAAAACAAAGGGCAACCTTATAGAGGGCGATATGTCTGCTCCTTATGAAGCTTTTATACAGCTTGTTAACGAGGTGCAGTCGGTTGCAGGCTATGACGAGGAGCTTGTTTGCTTTATGGACTCGGTTGCATATGCAGCTCTTATGTCCTCGGACGAGCTTACCCGAATGATTACCGTTTCTGATTTTAAGCAGGGAGAGGTAAATCTTAAGGTCAAATCCATAAACGGCGTAGCCATTATTCCCGTAGTAAGTGAGAGAATGAAGACCTCTTACCGTTTTAACACCTCTGAGGCAGGGGGCTTCAAGCCCGCAGATGAAGCAGGCGCTATCTTTATGCTGGTGCTTCCTAAATCTGCAGCTCACCTTGTTAAGAAGACCGAAAAGATGCGTATCTTCACCCCCGAGCAGAATGTTGATGCCGATGCTTACAAGTTCGATTACCGTATTTATTACGATGTATTTGTAAAGGCATCTGCCTCTGACTGTGTATGGGCTTGGATCTCTGCACCTGTAACCATTCTTAACCAGCCTGTCGATGTTACTACCGCTCAGGGAGCTGTGTCTGAAGCTCTTGTTGTAAATGCATCTTCCAACGGTGCACTTACATACCAGTGGTATAAGTGCGAAACCGCGACAGGAAAGGGTGCCGCCAAGATAGCAGATGCTACCGAAGCCACCTACAATCTCCCCGAGGACCTTACCGCGGGCGAGCATTACTATTTCTGTAAGGTTACTGCCGACCTTAACAATACCGTTAAAACAGATATTGCTACCGTAACCGTAGAATAAAACAACAAGCCTTTCCCTGTGAATCTTGCATAGGGAAAGGCAATTTTAAAAGGAGGGAGATTTTTGAATATCAGTCCCGAAAAAATATTTTCAGAATATGAAAAAGCAAGGCGGTTTAAATCCTCTATAGGCAAACGGGGACTATATGAACAAAACCGCATAAACGAAAGATTCTATGTAGGCGATCAGTGGCACGGTGCGGCTTGCGGAGAGGACAGACCTTTGGTGCGTCATAACATTATCAAGCGTATCGGAGATTATAAGATAGCTCAGCTTGCAGGAAATCACCTATCGGTCAACTACTGTGCAGAAGGCTTTTCGCAGAGCCTTGCAGTAAAGGACAGTATACTGGGGCAGAGAAAGGAGCTGTCGAAAAACGATAATTCAGTTTTTGCACCCTTAAAATCTCAAAACGAGGTGGGTCTTATGATTTCGGTGCTTGATTCCTACCGAAACACCACTGCCTGCCGCGTTAAACTTGAAAGCATTATGGATTCTGCACTTAGGGATGCCTACATCAGGGGAACAGGCGTGGTGTATACATACTTTGACCCCGAAATAAAAACGGGGCTTTTTGCCGATAGGATGGGTGGGACGCCCATTCTCGGCGACATTGTCTGCGAACGCCTTAAGATAGAGGATGTCTATTTCGGGGACCCGACCGTTACCGAGCTACAAAAACAGCCCTATATAATTCTTACCGAGGAAAAGACAGCAGCAGATATAGCTGCTCAGGCATTACGCTACGGTGCTTCAAAGGAAGCTGCCGACCGCATTATGCAAAATGGCGATACAAAATGCACCCTTTATACAAAGCTTTATAAAGCGGTCGACAGCTACGGAAATGTTAAGGTTTATGCCACCAAGGTTACCGAAACCGAAATTATTCGTCCGCCCTTTTGTATGGGAATATCGGTATATCCGTTATCTGTCTTCGCTTGGGAGAGACGTGACGGCTGTATTTACGGCGACAGCGAAATTACCTATATAATTCCGAACCAGATAGCAATAAACCGTATGATAACGGCAAGCGTTTGGTCGGCTATGTCGACAGGTATGCCGCTTATGGTGGTAAACGGCGATCTTATAAGCGGAGATATTACCAACGAGCCAGGTCAGATAATAAAGGCTTACGGCACAGCAGAGGATATAAACTCGGCTGTGAAATTTGTTTCACCCCCCGATTATTCGTCAGGCTATAACCAGTCGGTAAACAATCTTATAGAAAACACGCTGACACAGTGCGGAGCAAACGAAGCCTCTCTCGGTGACCTTGAAGCCTCAAACACCTCGGCGATAATTGAGCTGAGAGAAGCCTCTGCAAAGCATCTTATACCCTTAAAAAACAGGTATTATGCCTTTGTCGAGGATATTTCCCTTATATGGGCAGAGTTTTTCTTCTCGATGTACGGCAAACGCTGTCTTAAGGTTTCGGACGATAACGGAGTATGGTATTTCCCCTTTGATGCATCGAGATATAAGGACCTTGTACTTACCGTAACCGTAACGGCGAGCGAGGGTGTAACAAGGGGAGAAAAGGAACAGGCTGCGGCTCTTGCCGAGCTGCTTGACCGCGGTGCAATAACCCCTGCTCAGTA
>JAZSQJ010000028.1:0-2738 GCA_045537905.1 Eubacteriales bacterium | reverse complement strand
ACGATCCGACTTCCCCACGAAAATGTATTTTCGTGGGGTGAATTTACATTCCTCAGTTTTCGCCGGCGATGACGAAGATGTAATCGTTACTGCCGGGGAAAACCACGTTAAGCTTTTTAATAGTAACGCCGTTTACCTTATTAAGCAGCTTGCCGTTATCTACTACGGTAAAGTTAAGGAAGTCGGACATACCCTTACCCGTAAACTTAACGTAAGCCTCCTTACGTACCCAAACGTTGGCAAAGTTCTCGCCCTCGATGGTGCCTTCACGAACGTACTCGGCTTCTTCCCCGGTAAAGAAACGCTCGGCAAGGGTAACGTAGTCGGGCTTGTTAACTCTGGTATCGTTTTCAAACCTTGTAAGGCGTTCGCCGTCGATGCCCACGGGCTTATCGGCAAACACAACCACCATAACCTCGTCGGCAGTGGTAACGCTTATAAACATTTCGTCGGGCAGACCCTTTATAGAGGGCTTGCCTCTGTTGTTATACACAACCTCGGCGCTGTCGATACCCGTATACTCACGGAGGGCAGACTGCACCTGGGCGTGGCGTTTTTCCTTATCGCTTAAGTTTTCAAATATAAAAGTTTTAATAGCCATAGTTTACTCCTCTGTTACCTCGGTTTCCTCGGTTTCTTCCTCAGCTTCCTCCTCGGGCTTAACGGCGGCAAAGCCTATAATACGGGCGTCGTCACCTGTACGCATCACTATAACGCCGCCTGTTGCTCTGCCGTAAACGGGTATCTCCTCTGCACGGAAGCGGATGATAATACCGCTATCGGTGATAAGCATAACGTCGTCCTCGGGATATACGATAGAAAGACCTGCAAGGGAGCCTGTTTTTTCCGACAGCTTGTGACAGCAAATACCCTTACCGCCACGGGCCTGTACCTTAAACTCGCTTATGTCGCAACGCTTGCCGTAGCCGTTTTCGCTTACGGTGATGAGCTTGGCACCTGCTTCGATGCCTTCCTCTGTAATA
The DNA here is from genome assembly GCA_045537905.1 of Eubacteriales bacterium. GTDB lineage: Bacteria > Bacillota > Clostridia > Oscillospirales > CAG-382 > SIG636. Next base: position 1,755 of record JAZSQJ010000028.1, on the reverse strand, counting down.
ACGGAGGCACCAACGATAAAGTCGCCCTCCTCCAGGGTCATACACTTAACGCCGCGGGCGTGTCTGCCCATACTGCGTGCATCGGTTTCCTTAAACCTTATACCGTTACCGCCGTGGGTTGCCACTATAATCTGGTCGTTACCGTTGGTCTTAAGCACAAACCAAAGCTCGTCACCCTCGTCAAGGGTAACCGCATACAAGCCGCCGCTGCGTCTGGTATGGTATTCCATCAGACTGATACGCTTGATAACGCCAAGCTTGGTTATAAGTATAAGATACTTGTCCTCCTCAAAGCCGTCAACGGGGATAATGGAAGTAATCTTCTCTCCCTCAGCCAGCTCCAGCACGTTGGCAAGGTGGGTGCCCTTTGCGGTACGGCTTGCTTCGGGTATCTCGTAGCACTTTTTGCGGTATACCTTACCCAGGTTGGAGAACATAAGCAGGAAGGAGTGGCTGTTGGAAACGATAACCTGCTCTACAAAGTCCTCTTCCTTGGTGGTCATACCCGTAAGACCCTTACCGCCTCTGCGCTGTGCCTGATAGGTGTCGGCAGGGAGACGCTTGATATAACCGCCGTGGGTTACGGTAACGACGCTGTTTACACGGTCGATAAGGTCCTCGTCCAGTATCTCGTTGTCTATAACCTCTATCCCGGTCTTACGCTGGTCACCGTAGCGGGCAACAACCTCTGCCAGGTCCTCCTTGATGATGGCGGTAACCCTGCTACCGTCGGCAAGGATAGCCTTGTAATCTGCAATCTCAGCGTAAAGGGCAGCCAGAGTGTCCTCTATCTTCTGGCGTTCCATACCCGAAAGTCTGCCAAGCTGCATCTCAACGATAGCCTGCGCCTGTATATCGGAAAGACCGAAACGCTCCATCAAAGCCGCCTTGGCGTCAGAGATGCTTGCGCTGGCACGGATGGTTTTAATTATCTCGTCGATATAGTCAAGGGCAATCTTGTAGCCCTCGTAGATGTGTGCCGCACGCTCTGCCTTAGCCAGATTGAAGCGGGTACGGCGAACGATAACCTCCTCCTGATGGCGGAGATAATGGGTAAGCACCTCTTTAAGGTTAAGAGTCTTAGGCTCCCCGTTAACAAGCGCCAGCATATTTATGGGAATAGTATCCTGAAGCTGGGTCATCTTGTAAAGGTTGTTAAGCACTATCTGAGCGTTAGCGTCCTTTTTGATATCTATAACGATACGCATACCCTTTTTACGGTCGGACTCGTTACGGATATCGCTTATACCCTCCAGCTTTTTGGTCTTAACCAGGTCTGCCATATTCTTAAGCAGCATAGAACGGTTAACCTGATAGGGCAGGTCGGTTACTATAATGCTTGTTCTGCCGTGCTTTTCCTCAAAATGGGCGTTAGCTCTTACCTTTACCCTGCCTCTGCCCGTCATATACGCCTCGTACACTCCGGAAACGCCGTAGATAGTACCTGCGGTGGGGAAATCCGGCGCCTTTATAAACTGCATAAGGTCGGGAACGGTACAGTCGGGGTTGTCTATCAGATGGTTAAGAGCGTCAATAACCTCGCCCATATTATGGGGCGGAATATTGGTAGCCATACCAACGGCTATACCTATAATACCGTTAACAAGCAGGTTGGGGAAACGGCAGGGAAGCACCTCCGGCTCCTGTCTTGTATTATCGAAGTTGGGCAGAAAATCCACCACGTTCTTGTCGATATCCGCCAGCATAAGGTTGGCAATACGGGTCATACGGCTTTCCGTATAACGGTATGCCGCC
>JAZSQJ010000088.1:0-3974 GCA_045537905.1 Eubacteriales bacterium | reverse complement strand
CCCCCAGGACGGCGTTGTAAGCGAGGAATATCCCGAAACGCCCTACGTAGCTCCCAAGACCGTGGAGAAGGAGGCAGACCCCACCACCGTGGCAGACGGCTTTGTAGAGTCCTCCTATGACGAAAAGGGCGTGTTCAACGGCATCAAGTTCAAAAACGACGATAAGTTTAACTTTGCCTTTGACTGTGTTGACGCTGTTGCGGAAAAGACTCCCGACAAGCTTGCTATGATGTGGGTGGCAAAGGATAAGACCGACCGTAAATTTACCTTCCTTGATTTGAAGAAATACTCTGCTAAAACCGCAAACTACTTCGAGTCTCTCGGTATAAAGAAGGGCGACACCGTAATGCTGGTGCTCAAGCGTCACTACCAGTTCTGGTTCTGTATGCTGGCGCTGCACAAAATCGGCGCTATCGCTATCCCTGCTACAAACCAGCTTGTAGAACACGACTTTGTTTACAGATATAAGGCTGCAAGGGTAAAGGCGATCGTTTGTACCGCCGACGGCGACGTGTCTGCAGAGGCAGAGAAGGCTGCGGCAGATTTCCCCGGCTTGCTTAAGATTCTGGTTGGCGGCAGCAAAGAGGGCTGGAACGACTTTAACGTGGAAATGGAGCGTTTCAGTACCCACTATTACCGCACCGAGAATACTCCCTGCGGTAACGACCCTATGCTTATGCTCTTTACCTCGGGTACCACGGGCTATCCCCGTATCGCAACTCATTCCTATAAATACGCTTTGGGTCACTATCCCACCGCAAAGCATTGGCATAACGTAAACCCGGGCGGCTTGCACTTCACCATCTCCGACACAGGCTGGGGCAAGGCTCTTTGGGGCAAGCTCTACGGTCAGTGGCTTTGCGAAGCGGCTGTGTTTACCTACGACTTCGACAGGTTCCACTCCGAAGACATTCTGCCTATGTTTGCAAAGTATAACATCACCACCTTCTGCGCACCTCCCACGATGTACCGCTTCTTTATCAAGGAGGATCTGTCAAAGTACGACCTTTCCTCCATCGAATATGCAACCACCGCAGGCGAGGCTCTTAACCCCGAGGTGTTCAACCAGTTCAAGAAGGCTACGGGCCTTACCATTATGGAAGGCTTCGGTCAGACCGAAACCACCCTGTCTATCGCAAACTTCGTAGGCTCTACCCCCAGAATAGGCTCTATGGGCAGACCCAGCCCCCTTTACGACGTGGTGCTGCTTGACCCCGACGGAAACGAGTGCAAGACCGGCGACGTGGGCGAAATTTGCATTTGCACTAAGGACGGCGTTCCCCCCGGACTCTTTATCGGCTACTATCTGGACGAGGAAAAGACAAGGGAGGTTTGGCACGACGGTTATTACCACACGGGTGACCAGGCAACTATGGACGAGGACGGCTACCTTTGGTACGTTGGCAGAATCGACGACGTAATCAAGTCCTCAGGCTACCGCATCGGGCCCTTTGAAATCGAAAGCGTTATTATGGAGCTTCCTTACGTTCTGGAATGCGCCATCACCCCCGTACCCGACGAGGTTCGCGGTCAGATAGTAAAGGCTACCATCGTACTTGTAAAGGGCACCGTCGTGGGCAACGACGCCTTGAAGAAGGAAATCCAGGAATACGTAAAAACCCATACCGCACCCTATAAATACCCCAGAATAGTGGAGTTTGTAGAGGAGCTGCCCAAGACCATCAGCGGCAAGGTAAGGCGTGTTGAGATCCGCAAAAACGACCTTAAAAAATTAAATAAGTAAAAGCAAAAGGGGCTGTGCCGAATGAAAATTTGACACAGCCCCAATTAGTTTGCTAAAAAACGCCGAAATTATGATGAAACGAGGCGGTTAAAATGTAGGGACAAACCGTCTCTCGACGGTCCTAAACAAAACGGGTAAATATCACCCACCACGTTTAACGAAAACGCCCCTCGGAATGCTTTACAAAACGAAATACCCTGTAAACAATCCTCCCGAACAGACCGTACCAACTATCTAAAATTTCGATGGCAAACATCAAAACCATTTGCTTGACTAATGGCTACGCTTGTAGTATAATCGTGTTCGGAGAAAAGATTTCGGGAGGATAATACAATGACAGACCCTCAACTTTATACTATAGTAGCTTTGTGTGCTTACGCTATAGCTATGGCGCTTATCGGTTGCCTTAGCGTTGGTAAATCCAAAACTCTTGACGGTTTTTTGCTTGGCGGCAGAAGAATCGGCGCATGGGCAACCGCTTTCTCCTACGGCACCACGTATTTTTCCGCAGTTGTTTTCGTTGGCTACGCAGGTCAGCACGGCTGGAATATCGGCGTTGGCGCCATTTGGATAGGTATCGGTAACGCCGTTCTCGGTTGTCTCCTTTCCTGGCTGCTGTTTGCAAACCGCACCAGAATAATGACGAAGAAGCTAAACGCCAGAACTATGTCCGACTATTTTGAAAAACGCTATGGCTCCAAGGCGATGAAGATTTTGGCATCAGTTATTATCTTCGTTTTCCTCGTTCCCTATTCTGCGGCAGTTTATAAAGGACTTGGCGCTCTGTTCAGCGCAGTTTTCCCCGGTGTTGAAACCTGGGTATGGATGCTTATTATCGCTTGTCTTACCGCCGTATATCTTGTTGCAGGCGGCTACGTTGCAACTGCGTATGCCGACATGGTTCAGGGCATTATTATGATCGTTGGCGTGGTATGCCTGGTTGTTGCCGTGCTCAGCCATGGAAACGTGGGCGGTATCAGCGGACTTATTGAAAACCTTGGCAATTTCCAGTCCCTCCCCGGCGACCCAAATCCCACCACCGGCAGTCAGCTTACCGATATATTCGGCGGCTCCTCCTTTAAGTTCCTTTGCTTTAACATTATGCTCACAAGCTTTGGTACCTGGGGTCTTCCTCAGATGATTGGCAAGTTCTATGCTATAAAGGATACGGGGGCAATTAAACGCGGTACGATTATTTCTACTATTTTCTGCAGTGTAATCGGTCTCGGCGCTTATCTCATCGGTTCCACCTCCAGACTTGTTCTGGGCGGTCAGCTCCCCGAGGGCGGTATCGACTCCGTTATCCCCGCCGTTCTTATGGAGGTACTCGGTAACGGTACCCTTGGTGTCATCCTGCTGGCGGTTATTATGATTTTGCTGCTTTCGGCTTCTATGTCCACTCTCCAGGCTGTTGTTCTTACGTCTGCGTCCGCCGTTGCGGTTGACCTGATTCCCGCTGTAAGAAAGAAGGAAACCAAGCCTGAGCATCAGGTGATCCTTACCCGATTCCTGTGTTTGACGTTCGTAGCTTGTTCCTTCATCTTCGCAACCCAAAACATTCCGATTATCGTCAGCCTTATGTCCTTCTCCTGGGGCGTTGTTTCAGGTTGCTTTATCGGTCCTTACATTTGGGGTCTGTTCTCAAAGAAAATTACCAAAATCGGTGCTTTTGCAGGCATCCTCTCGGGTCTTATCACCGTTGGCGGTGCAACCCTTGTAATCTCTTTGCAGTCCGGCTTTTCCGCCGCCGCTGCAAAGTCCCCCGAAATGGGCGTTGCCGCAATGGCTATCTCTATGGTGGTTGTTCCCCTCGTTAGTGCCTTCACCAAGAACAAAAAGGAAGAGGCAGAGCGCGTAGAAGAAATCTTCGCTTGCTACAAAGAGAACTGATAGAAAAATTCAATGCGTTAAAAAAGACTCCCTTGCGAGACTTCTGATAAGGAAGTCTCGCAGTTTTATTCGCCGAATTACATTCAGCGAGTGATATTGCTCCGCAGTGATATTATGCTTCGCATAGTTATATTGCCTTCGGCAGTTTAGGGCGAATAAAATAACACTGAAGCCGATAGGCTTCAATAACACTATTGCTTTTGCAATAATATCACTCCGACAAAGTCGGAATATAACTTGAATAATATCGACTGATATGTTATAACAAAATGGGTTTGGGAATGGCCCAATAAAGCGTTTGTATTTACAAGTGCGATGCTGGTTCTTTTGAATCAGTTTG
>JAZSQJ010000040.1:0-18350 GCA_045537905.1 Eubacteriales bacterium | reverse complement strand
GCCTCGCGCACGGCGGCAAAGGCATCGGGCAGTATATCGTCAAGGGTCTCACCTTTTGCAAGTCTGTCTTTAAACACCTGTGTCTGTGCGGAAAGGGTGGCGTCATCCATAGCCTTGTATTTATCGGACAAGGCATCTATTTTATCAACTATGGGCAGTATCTTTTTTACCTGCCTTTCGCTGTATGTACCGAAAAGTTTTGTCATTAGGGACATAGCAAGTCCTCCCCTTATATATTTTATCAGCCTATTATACACTATTTTTTCCCAAATTAAAAGCGTTTTATAAAAAATAATTGCACAAATCAAAAAAAGTGTTATAATGTAAGTTGTGAATATATGTTGAGGTATAGATATGAAGAAAATAAACGTGGTTTTGCTTGAGCCCGAAATCCCCCAGAATACCGGTAATATAGCCCGTACCTGCGCCGCGACGAACAGCGCCTTGCATCTTATCCGTCCCTTGGGATTTGAAATAAACGATAAGCACTTAAAAAGGGCGGGACTTGATTATTGGCAGTATTTGGATCTGACTTATTACGACAGCTTTGAGGATTTTATGTCGAAGCACGGCGATAAGGAAATATATTTTTTCTCCACCAAGGCAAGGCTATGCTATGCGGAGGCGGAGTACGGCGACGAGGTGTTCTTGGTCTTCGGCAAGGAAACCGCAGGCATACCCGAAAGTATTCTTAAAGCTCACGAGGAAAGCTGTGTAAGGATTCCCATGTACGGGGATTTACGCAGTCTTAACCTGTCCAACAGCGCGGCTATTGCCGTTTACGAGGTGTTAAGGCAGAAGGGCTTTGAGGGACTTAACCGCAAGGGGAAATTGTTCCCTGAAGCAGTGGACGTTAACGGGGAGGTAGTGTTTTGAGAACTATCAGCGCAATAGGTACACCCCACGGTGTAGGTGCCGTATCTATGATACGTCTTTCCGGTGATGAGGCACTTTCCGTAGCGGAGAAGGTTTTTTGCCCCAAGGGAAATACTTCCTTAGGTCAGCGCCCTGCACGCACTGCCGTTTACGGCAGCTTTCAAGATGAACGGGGCGCTTTTGACGACGGAATAGTTATATATTACGCCGCGCCCGCCTCCTATACGGGGGAGGATATGGTGGAGCTTATGTGCCACGGCGGTGTGCTTGCCACCTCAAGGCTTTTTGCGGCTACGCTGTCCGCGGGGGCGGTGGGCGCGGCGGCAGGTGAGTTTACAAAGCGCGCTTTTATAAACGGCAAGCTGAGTCTTTCCCAAGCGGAGGCGGTAGGCCTGCTTATAGAAGCAAAAACCGATAGCTGTCTGGATATAGGCATCCGTCATTTGGGCGGCTCGCTTACCAAAAGCATAAACCGTTGCAGTGATAAACTGCTTGCCATGGCGTCATCGGTTTACGCCTACATAGATTATCCCGAAGAAGATTTGACCGACCTTAGTCCCGATGAGCTTAAAGCGGAGCTTAACCGGGTAAAAGCGGAGCTTGGCACCCTTAAAAACAGCTATCGCTACGGAAAAGCGGTAACGGAAGGGGTTAAATGCGCCATCGTGGGTTGCCCCAACACGGGCAAAAGCTCGGTGCTTAATCTGTTGGCGGGGGAGGAGAGGGCGATAGTTACCTCCATAGCCGGCACCACCCGCGACGTTATAACGGAAACCGTAAGGCTCGGTGACGTACTGCTTCGGCTTTCGGACACCGCGGGTCTTCGTGAGGGCGGCGGCGAGATAGAGCGCCTTGGCATCAAGCGGAGTATAGAAAGCCTTAAAGGGGCGGAGCTGGTGTTGGCTGTTTTTGACGGCTCCAAGGCGCAAAGCGAGGGCGATAACGAGGTCATCAGATACATAGAAGAAGCGGGCAAGACCGCCGTTACCGTAGGTATAATAAACAAAGCCGATAAGGGCAAAATACATAATTACGCGTTACCCTTTAAAAGCCTTGTGCTTTCCGCAAAGACGGGTGAAGGACTTTCCGACTTGGAGGATACGGTCTGCGGTCTTTACAAAGGCGGCATAGAACGGGATATGGGCGAAACCATAACCAACGCAAGACAGCACGCGGCGGTGTGCCGCGCCTTCGACAGCGTGGAAAGCGCCGTAAATGCCCTTGAATCCGGCTACACTCAGGACGTGGCGGGACTTGATATAGAGGAAGCCTTATCTGCCTTGGGTGAGCTGGACGGCAGACAGGTAAACGAAGATATAGTAAACGAGATATTCTCCCGCTTTTGCGTGGGGAAATAAAGAGAGGACAGTTTATGATAACGTATAATGCCGAAAGCCTTGACGTGGCAGTGGTGGGCGCAGGTCACGCGGGAATAGAGGCGGCACTTGCCGCCGCACGGATGGGCTTTAGGACTGCCATATTTACCCTTTCCTTAGATTTGGTGGGGAATATGCCTTGCAACCCCTCCATAGGCGGTACGGGCAAGGGACATTTGGTATATGAGATTACCGCTTTGGGCGGTGAAATGGGTAGGGCGGCAGACAAGGTAATGCTTCAAAGCCGTATGCTTAATCTAAGCAAGGGCCCTGCAGTGCACTCTTTGCGTATGCAGTCCGACCGCAGAAAATATCAGGATAATATGAAGCAGACCTTGGAGAATACCGATAATCTGAAGGTTATCCAAGCCGAGGTTATAGAGGTAAAAGCCGAGGGCGGCAAAATAACGGGCGTAGTTACCGCTTTCGGCGCTTTTTATCCTTCAAAGGCGGTTATTATCGCTACGGGTACTTCCTTGGGCGGCAGAATCATCGTAGGTGAGCACGCTTACGATTCGGGCCCCGATAACACCAAGGCGGCGGTAAGTCTTTCCGCTTCTTTGGAGTCTTTGGGTGTGCCTCTCAGACGTTTTAAGACGGGTACCCCCGCAAGGATACACAAGGACAGCATAAATTTTGAGGTGTTGGAGGAGCAAACGGGCGACGTACCGCCTACCTACTTCGCCGTTGAAAGCGAAAAAAGCCAGGGCGGCTACTCCTGCCATATAACCTACACCAATGCAGAGACTCATAAGATAATAAGGGATAATTTGCATCGCAGTCCCCTTTTCGGCGGCGAGATAAAGGGTGTGGGCCCCCGCTATTGCCCAAGCATCGAGGATAAGGTGGTGCGTTTTTCCGATAAGGAAAGACATCAGATATTTATAGAGCCTATGGGTGAAAATACCAAGGAGATGTATCTGCAGGGGCTTTCCTCTTCCTTGCCTGAGGAGGTACAGCTAAAGTTGGTGCACTCCATAAAGGGATTGGAAAAGGCGGAGTTTATGCGTACCGCCTACGCCATAGAATACGACTGCACCGACCCCACCTACTTAAAACCCAGCCTTGAGTTCAAGAATATAGAGGGACTTTACGGGGCGGGACAGTTCAACGGCAGCAGCGGCTACGAGGAGGCGGCGGCGCAAGGACTTATTGCCGGTATCAACGCTTGCCTTAAATTGCAGGGCAAGGAGCCGTTGGTACTCAGCCGCGGAGAAAGCTATATCGGCACACTTATTGACGATTTGGTAACCAAGGGCACTAACGAGCCGTACCGAATGATGACCTCCCGAAGTGAGTACAGACTGCTTCTCCGTCAGGATAACGCGGAGGACAGACTTATAGAAAAAGGCAGGGCGGTAGGACTTGTAAGCGACAGGCAGTACAACAGATATTTGGCTGATAAGGCGGCAATCGAAGGGGAGATAGAGCGTCTTAAAAGCGAATCCTTGCCTAAAAGTGCCGAGCTTGATAAGCTGATGACGGATAACGGATTCCCCATAACCGTCGGCGGTATCCGCAAGCACGAGCTTTTAAAGCGCCCCGGCATAAAAATAGACGATATATACCGCTTGGAGGGGAACGATAATCCCCCCGAAAGGCGAATAGCCTTGAGAGTGGAAACGGAGATACGCTACGCAGGGTATATTGAAAAACAGCGCCGCGAGGTGGAGAAGCTTGCGTCCTTGGAAAGCAAAAAGCTCCCCCCCGATATTGACTACAGCGCCGTTAAGGGCATAAGGATAGAGGCGGCACAAAAGCTTGAAAAGCACCGCCCCGAAAGCATAGGACACGCCGCCCGTATTTCGGGCATAAGTCCTGCGGATATAAGCGTATTGCTTATATATCTTTCCCACAGAGGAGGAGATAACAAATGAGCCTTAAGGAGCTGACCGTAAAAAACGCGCCCTATCCCATAACGGAAGAGTGCGCGGAAAAGCTGGGTATTATAGGTAAGCGCTTGCAGGAGGAAAACAAGAAGTATAACCTTACGGCACTTACCTCCGATGAGGATATAGCCGTGCTTCATTTTGCCGATTGTCTTCAGCTTGTAAAGGCGGTGGACTTCAGCGGCAAAAAAACGGTGGACATAGGTTGCGGCGGCGGATTCCCCTCCCTTGTAATTGCGGCGGCAGAGCCTTCCGCTTCCGTTTGTGCTCTGGACAGCACCGCAAAAAAGCTTACCTTCGTGGCGGAAACCGCGGCGGCGGCGGGGATGGATAACATCCAAATCATGACGGGACGCGCGGAGGAATTGGTAAAAGAAGTCCGCGAGAGCTTTGATATTGCAGTATCCCGCGGGGTATCCCGCCTTAATATTTTGGCAGAGCTTTGCTTGCCCTACGTAAAGGTGGGCGGTTTGTTTGCGGCCATGAAGGGCGGCGGCGGCAGAGAGGAAGCCGAGGAAGCGGAAAAAGGCATACTCCGTCTGGGTGGCAAGCTTAAAGAAATAATCCCCTCCCCCGTAAAGGGCGGAGAGGACCATTGTGTTATAATAATAGAAAAGCTTCGCCATACTCCCGCTGAGTATCCCAGACAGTATAACAAAATAAAAAAGCAACCGCTGTAAAAATTAAAGCTTCAAGAGCTTTTCTGCGTTCTTGCAGAAGAGCTTTTCTTTTTCTTCTTCGGTAAAGGGCAGTGGGTTTATGTAGTTGTAAGCGGTATCCGTACAAAATACGGGGAAATCACTGCCGAAAAGTACCCTGTCCACGCCGAATCGCATGATAAGGTCGTAGGTCTGCTCCTCGCTCAAAAAGGGACGCGCCTCCGAGCAGTCCACAAAAATATCGGTATCAACCAAGTACTCCACAGCCTCGTCCCACACGGAATACCCACCTAAATGGGCACCTATAACCGTCAGATCAGGCACTTTATCGCAGACCGCGCGCATACGCTTGGGGGTGGAATAATCCGTGTTCTTGTCGCCTACGTGGAACAAAACGGGCAGCCCCAGCTCACTGCAACGGCGGTAAAGTCTTATCATTACTTCGTCGTCTATAAAAAGCTTTTGGAAATCGGGATGTATCTTTATACCCTTGGCACCCTTCTCCGCTATACGCTCCAGCTCTGCCAGACACTCGTTCTCACCCAGCTCAGGATGGAAGGAGCCGAAGGGGATATAGGCGCTGTCGTTTTCTGCCATCATAAGCAAAAAATCGTTGCCGTTCACCACGTTCTTACCCTTCATGGCGGCAGAGGAAATAACGAATCGGCAGTCGATACCTTCGGGTACTCTCTCCCTTAAAAGCGATGCTTTTCCGTTTCCCTCCATGGCAAGGCCGTAGTATTTACCCACGTTTTCGGCGGCACGCTCCGCTATGGCATCGGGAAATATGTGGGTATGGAAGTCAATTAATTTGTTCATCTTTTTATTCTCCGCTTTGATTGCTTGGCAGAGTGCTGAAAAAGGATACAGACGAAACGAACCGAGGCGAGAACTGTTATGCCACCCCATTACTCACTTCGTTCGTAACGGGGACCCCGAACGGTACTGTGAGCCGAGGTTCGTTTTGAACGAAAAATATAAATATTTGCGAAAAATTCAGGGATTTTTCCCTGAATTTTTATCGTTGATATTCTTCTTTTTATCTTTTTTCGTGTTCTGTGCCTTTGTCAGCGGTCTGATTATTATTCTTCGATGTCCTCGATATCCTCAAGCTCTATTTCGGTGTTGCAGGAGGGGCAGATTATTACGTCATCCTCGGTATCTGCATCGAAATAAACCTCTTCGCCGCAGGTGGGGCATACGGTTGCAAAGCAATCACAGTCACAGTCACAGTCACAGTCGCAGTCACAATCATCGTCACAGCAATCACAGCAGTCACAGTCATCGTCTTCGCACTCGTAAACGTCACGCTCAACCTCGCCCAGGTCGGCATCGAGCTCGTCAATATATTCTTCAAGATAGCTCTGACCGTCTTCCAAATCAAGAACGGAAAGGCTTATATCCTCAAGCAAGTCTGCAATAGCCTTAAAAAGCTTGCCTTCGTTGGTGCTGTCATCAATCTTCATGCCTTCCATAAGGCCCTTAAGATAAGCCGCTTTTTCGGAAATGTTCATATTATTACCTCACAAAAATTACACTCTCTCAAGATACTCACCGGTTCTGGTGTCAATCTTAAGTACGTCGCCTTCGTTAACGAACATGGGAACCTTTATCTCAGCACCCGTCTCAAGAGTAGCGGGCTTAAGAGCGTTGGTAGCGGTGTTGCCCTTAAAGCCGGGCTCAGTCTCCGTAACTGCAAGCTCAACGAACATGGGAGGTTCAACGGAGAAAACGTTGCCCTTATAGGATACCAAACGGCAAGTCATACCCTCTTTAACAAACTTAAAGTTATCGGGAAGCTTATCAGCGTTAAGGGGAACTTGGTCATAGGTCTCCATATCCATAAAGTAATAAAGGTCGCCGTCGCTGTAGCTGTATTCCATATCTTTTCTTTCAACGATTGCGGTGGGGAACTTAGCGGTAGGGTTAAAAGAAGTTTCAACTACGCCGCCGGAGATAACGTTTCTCATCTTAGTGCGAACGAAAGCCGCACCCTCACCGGGCTTAACGTGTTGGAACTCTATAACCTGCATTACGTTACCGTCCATCTCAAAGGTTATGCCGTTTCTAAAATCGCCAGCAGAAATCATAATAAATATCCTCCGTCCCTTGCATTAATGCAAAGCGTATTTTTTATCTTTTCATTTAATTGTAGCCTAATATGCAAAAAAAGTCAATACAATATACAAAAAATCTTGCCTTTTTTACGTAAAATCAGATAGCCTGGTCGGCTATAAACATCACCAAAGGTATGGTAAGCACCGAAAGTATGGTAGAAAGCTCCACACAAGCAAGGGCTTTATTCTTACTGCCGCCGTAGACGGAGGCAAGGATAGGCGCCTTTGCCGCAACGGGAGTAGCCGCCATAATAATGCAGATGTAGGCGTTGCCCTTGCTTACGCCAAATATTACGCAGGCAAGGAGTATAAGAAGGGGCAGTGCCAGGTTTTTTACAAAGGTAACTATATAAGCGTCGGGGTTAAGGAAAACCTCCTTAAGGTTAAGCTCACGGAGCATACTGCCTATCACTATCATAGACAGAGGGAAGGTCATATCCGCAGTCATACTGAAGGTGTCCATAATAGCCGCAGGGAGCTTAATGCCCAGCACAAAGAGTAAAACGCCGATGATAGCGGCAATAAAGCCGGGGTTAAGGAAGGTCTTTTTCAAAGCAAAGCCGCCGCCCTTACCGTTGCCCGTGGAGAGGAGGAACACCCCAAAGCTCCACATATACACCGTAAAGAAAAGCACGTAGCAGGCACCGTAGAACAAACCCGTGTCGGGGAACGCCGCACGGAGCAGAGGGTAGCCCATAAAGCCGCAGTTGGAGAAGATAATGCAAAAGCGGTACACTGCCGACTCCCTCACGTTTTTACCCCTGAACATAAAGAGGGCAACGACCGTAGCGGCGACGTGCACGATGATGGAGATACCCAGCACCGTAAGCATAAGGGACAGCTTGGTACCAAGGGTCTGCCCTGCCAGGCTGGCAGAATCAAAGACCTGCTGGAAGGAAACGATTATCAGCAAGGGGTTGGTAACGTAGACCATAAACTTGCTTAGCTTATCTGTGGTCAGCTTATCAATAAGACCGATAAATCTGGCACCGTAGCCGATTATCATTATCAAAAACAGGCTTACTACCTGTGTAGAAACAGCGGAAACGCTCATAAATCCACATCCTTTCCGTAGTATTTTAACAAATAAGGCGTCTTTTGTCAATAAAAAATGACTTTTAGACCTTATGGAAGCAGTAAAGTCTTGCTTTTGCCTTATATTTGTGCTATAATTATTTGATTTTTAGTATGAGAGGTGTTTTTTATGTTAAACTGGGCAGAGGCGGTTGCACGCCGTATTATTGAACGCCGCCCCGATAAAGAGGAATACGTTTGTGCCGCAGGTATAAGCCCCAGCGGTTCTATCCACATAGGCAACTTCCGTGATATTGCCACCAGCTATTTCGTTGTAAAGGCTTTGCGCTCCCTGGGCAAAAAGGCTAAGCTTCTTTTCAGCTGGGACGAGTACGACCGTTTGCGTAAGATACCCGTTAACGTTTCTGCGGTTCGTGACGATATGGAGCAGTACGTGGGTATGCCCTACGTGGACGTGCCCAACCCCTTCGGTACCGAGGGCAGCTATGCCAGGTATTTTGAAGAGGAGTTTATGGGCTCTGTTTCTGCCTTTGGTATTGATATGGACTACCGCTATCAGGCAGATATGTACCGTAGCGGCAAGTATGCGGAGTACGTTCTCAAATCCGTAGCCAAGCGCAAGGAGATTTTTGACGTGCTGGCTACCCATAAGACTCAAGAGCCTACCGAGGAGGAGAGGGAAGCCTTTTATCCCGTAAGCATCTACTGCCCCTGCTGTCATAAGGACACCACGAAGATACATTCCGTAAGCGAGGACAACACCACCGCCGAGTACAGCTGCGCCTGCGGTCACACGGGTACCTTTAATTTCCTTACCGATTTCGACTGCAAGCTTAACTGGAAGATAGACTGGCCTATGCGCTGGATGTACGAGGGCGTTGACTTTGAGCCCGGCGGTAAGGACCACGCATCCCCCCACGGCAGCTACGATACCAGCAAGGATATCTCCCGTATTATCTTCGGCTACGAGCCTCCCATATTCCAGGGCTACGAGTTTATAGGTATAAGGGGCGCAACGGGCAAAATGAGCGGCTCCAGCGGCCTTAACCTTACCCCCGAGACCCTGCTTAAGATATACCAGCCCGAGGTTATCCTCTGGCTTTACGCAAAGACCGAGCCTCTTAAGGCCTTTGACTTCTGCTTTGACGACGGTATTCTCCGCCAGTACGGTGAGTTTGACCGTATGCTTTCCCGTTATCTGGACGGCAGTGCCGACGACAACGTTAAGGGGATTATGGAGTGCTGTCTGATAGAGGGCAGGGACGTTCAGCCCGTTCCTATGAGCCTGCTGGTGCAGATGGGCAGCGTGGTTAACTTTGACGTACCTCTCCTTGAGACCGTTCTGGCAAAGAACGGCACCCCCTACACGCTGGAGCAGTTTAAGGACAGGCTTGACAGAGCTAAGTATTGGCTGGAGGTTTGTGCGCCCGACCAGGTTTACAGACTGCGTACCTGGCGTAACTTTGCGGTTTACGATAGCCTGGACGAAAAGGCTAAGGCAGACATCAACCTGCTTTACACTAACCTTTCGGACAGGGACTACAGCCTTGAGGAGCTGGAGGCTATGATATACGCCGTGCCTATCCAGGTGCGACCCGAGGAGGAGTTTGACGATAAGAGCAAGAAGAAGGTGCAGATGCCTTTCTTCAAAAACGTTTACCGCCTGCTGCTTGACAGGGAGCAGGGACCCAGACTTTATCTGTTCCTTGACGCCCTTAATAAGGAGGATTATCTGGAGCTGCTTAACTTCAGCTATCCCCAGACTATGAAGGAAAAGGAGCTGGAGGACAAGGCAAACGCTCCCGAGGAGACCGTGGAGGAAGAGGTCGTTTACGGTGAGCCTGACCCCGTGGCAGACTTTAAGAGCGAGATAAGCCTTGACGCCTTTGACGCTATTGACCTGCGTGTTTGCGAGGTGCTTAAGTGCCAGGAGATACGCAAGGCAAGAAACAATTATAAGCTTACCCTCTTTGACGGTAAGGAAAAGCGCGTTATCGTTTCCAGTATAAAGGGCTATTATAAGCCCGAGGAGCTGGAGGGCAAGAAGATTATCGTTATCGCCAACCTGGCACCTGCCCGTATTACAGGCGTCACCAGCGAGGGTATGCTCCTTGCCGCCACCAATAACGCCTGCGGCTGTAAGGTTATATTCGTGGACGACTCCGTACCTGCAGGCACCGCCTTGCATTAAGCAAAGCCGACGGTTTAATAAGAATATATGCGAAAAGCAGGTTATAAAACCCAGGGGTTATATAATCTGCTTTTTTGTCGAACGGCACCGCAAATTATGATACCGTTTGGGGTTTTGTAAAGGCGTAAGGGGTAGTGCCATGTAGGGACAAACCGTCTCTCGACGGTCCTAAGCGTAACGCCTCGCACACCGTAGGGGGTTTAATTGGGCGTGAGGCTTTGTACACTGTAGGGACCGGCGTCCTCGACGGTCCTAAGCGTTTCATATATGGGAGGCGTAACCCAAAACGGGAATACGTACCGTATAAATTTTGTTATACATATGTTCCGTAAGGCGTTTGCGTTAATTGTGATGAGTGGTATTTAACCGTTTTGTTTAGGACCGTCGAGGACGCCGGTCCCTACAAATAAACCCGTCTCGTATCACCACAATTTTCGGTGCTGTTCATAAAAAATTAAGGCAACAAACCAACTTTGGTCTGTTGCCTTACACGCTGTTACTTTCTCGTTAATACGGTAGTGCCGTACTCGTCGGTGAGGGAAAGGGTGCTTTCCGTTACCTCAAAGCTGGCGCTGTTGGTGGTGTCCCCCACGGTGACGCTGATACGGCTGTCCTCGATGGCGTAGGTGAAGTCAGAGCTGGCGTTTCCTGCCTTGGCGGTGCCGGTGCCGTCCTCACGGAACACGTAAAGCAGCTCGTCCTCCCCGTCCTTGCCTATCCAGGTGCCCACTACCGAGGGGCTTTCCGATACGCAAGCCACCAGGGAAAGGGCAAGGCATAAAACAAGTATCATTGCGGTAATTTTTTTCATTTTAAGGTGTCTCCTTTTTGTTTTTTTACATTTGTATGCCAAGATAAAAAGATTTATGCCAATCCTTTCGGCACGAAAAACGATTTTACCGCAAGGTAAAAATATCGGGTTGCAAAGCAACATATCGACGGAAAGGCTCCATTTTAGTTCATAAAAAACAAAGGCAATAAACCGTTTTTGGTTTATTGCCTTCTTCACTTATTAACTTTTTCTGTTACTTATTGCTTTTTCTGTCCAGGCTGATAACGATTTTTCTGTCAGCGTCCTGGCCGATAGAGTGGGTGGAAACACCCTCTATCTTCTGTACCTCGGAGTGGATTATACGTCTTTCATAGGCGTTCATAGGCTCAAAGGTGTAGTTGCGGCGGCTTTTCAGCACTCTGTCTGCCATCTTGCGGGCAAGAGCACGGAGGGTTTCCGCACGCTTTTCACGGTAGCCTTCCACGTCCACGGCTATACGGAAAAAGTCGTCCTTATCCTTGTTTGCGGCAAGGGTGGAGAGATACTGGATAGCGTCAAGCACGTCGCCGTGCTTACCGATAAGAAGTCCAAGGTTGCTGCCGCTTACGGTGATAAGGGCGCTTTCCTCAGTTTCCTCGCTCAGCACCACATCAGCCTCTACGCCCATATTGTCAAGAAGGGTCTTAACAAAGCCGAAAGCGTTTTCTGCAGGGCTGTCCTCGTGATAAACACGAAGCTTTGCGTTAACGCTGCCTATACCAAGGAAGCCGCTTTTAGGCTCCTCTAATATATCGTACTTTACCTGCTCTACGGTATATCCAAGCTCCTCAGCGCCCTTTTCAAGGGCAAGCTCTACCGTTTTTGCGGTAACTGTTGTTTCCTTTATCATACTAGTCCTTTCTGTTAGTCGTCCTTAAGATCGGGCTTGTCTATACCGCCCGTACTCTTGTCCTCGTTACCCTTATCCTCGGACTGCCCCTCACGAAGCTGTCTCTCACGGCGGCGGCGTAGCTTTTCGGCACGCTCCTCACTGATAGCAAGCTCGTCATAAGAGGTGTCGTCCTCGTCAACCTCGATGGTAACTATCTTCTTACGCTTTTTAGCCTTCTTTTCCTCATTTACGGCTATCTTCAGCTCCTCCTCGCTGTATACGGGCAGAGGATACATCTTAGAAAGTATAAACTGCTGACCTACCGAAACCACGCTGCGGAATATCCAGTAGATACCGATAGCCGCAGGGAAGGTAATGGAGAAGTAGGTGGACAAAAGGGGCATACCCCAACGCATAAAGCCGCTGTTATTGGGGTTAGGCTGACCCTGGGTAGAGGGCTGACCTGCTGCGGTAAGCTTACGGGTAACCTCACCGGACCAGAAGCTGGACAGGAATACCAGTATGGGTATCAGAAGAAGCCAGTCAAACTTCAAAAACGAAGGCTGGTCAAGGGTAGAGGTGTTGCCTATAAAATCAAAGTTGGGCAAATTATTTGCGCCGTTTTCATAAACGCCTTCGGCGGGCTTATAGATACCCTTGTCCTCAAGCATTGCGTTAAAGTCGTAAACCTTTTCACCCTCGAGGGCGCTTACAGCGTCCTGCTTAAGGATAAGTCTGCTTATAAAGCTGCCTTCCTTAAGGTCGGCAAGGCTTGCCTTTTTGTCAAGGATCTGTACGGTCTTTTCTCCGCCTGCCTCAAGCTTACCGTCCACGGTAAAGTCGGAAAAAAAGGTGTCCACACCGTTTTTCATAAACTTAATAAGCTTAAGCTCACGGTAAGGGTCGGTGACGTACATAAGACCGGATTTGCCGCTGTCGTTACGGAGAGTGTCCTTAAGAGTGCTTATACGCGCGTCCACGGTTTTAAGCTCGGCGTCTATTGCCGCTACGTCCGCACCCTCGGCAGTCTTTGCCGCCTCAAGAGTAGCCTTCTTGTCCTCGTAAGCCTCCAGCTGGTTATTTATAACCTTATAGGAATGCTGATAAAAGTCCTTAAGGCTGTAACCGCTTTCACCGATAGAGGTCTTATCAAGGTCGGTGGTGTAGGTAAGGGGAGCGCGTACTACGCCAAAGAGAGCAAAAATAATAGGAATGGTAAGAAGGAGAGGCAAGCAGCCTGCCATAGGACTGTAGCCTTCCTTTTGGTAAAGCTCCTGAAGCTCTGCCTGCATTTTCCTTTGGGTAGCCTGATCGTTTCTGCCTCTGTACTGGTTTTCGATAGCCTTTACCTTAGGTCTTATCTTTGCCATTAACACAGAGGATTTTTGCTGTTTAATGGACAGGGGAAAAAGTATAATTTGCATAACAAGGGCAAAGAAGAAAAGAGCTACAATATAATTATTGAAGGAAATACTGTAGCACAGCTTCATTACCCAGCCGATGGCAATATTCAAAATATTCATTTCTTAGACCTTTCTTTTTTAAGGGGAACAGGGTCATACCCGCTTTTACATAAGGGATTACACCTAAGTATTCTGTACAACGCCAAAAAAAAGCCCCTGAAAGCACCCCACTCGTTAATAGCCTCAATTGCATATTGAGAACAGGTGGGTCTGAACCTGCAACAGGGCCTGGTATGGGCGGAGACGTGCTTTTGATAGAGCTTTATAAGAAACACAAATATTTTTTTCATTTTATAAATAAAAACAGTCGTACCAAAACACCGCAACGCGAAAAAGGGCGGATACGGCTAATTATTAAACAGAGCCGCCTTGCGAAATAAAGCATGCATCTGCTCGCAAAGCTCGGTAGACGAAAACTGACTGCATGCCTGTCTGGCGACGATAACGATAATGTACCCGTCCTTTACAAACGGGTAAAGAATGCGATACGCTTCCCTCATCCTGCGACGAAGGCTGTTACGCAATACCGCATTCCCTCTGTTTTTTGATACGGTGAAGCCGACAAGAGTCTTTTTCCTGTCACGGCCGCGGAGAACGTACACCGCCAGACCGTCGGAAACAAAGGACTTGCCTTTTCCATACGCTCTTAAAAATAAATGATTTTCTTTAATAACAGAAAACTTTTTGGTTTTTTCCATCAGTAAATTAAGCCGTTAATCAAAAATTTAACTAACCAAAAAATTAGTAGCTGAGTCTTATTCTGCCCTTTGCTCTTCTTCTCTTAAGCACTTTTCTGCCATTAGCGGTAGCCATTCTCTTTCTGAAGCCGTGCTCCATCTTTCTGTGACGCTTTTTGGGCTGATATGTTCTTAACATCCTCGCTGCACCTCCTTAAACTCTTACTAAAAACCCGAGCCTTTGCCTTTTTCAAAGCAGCATTATGTATTTTAACCACAAAACTGCCCTTTTGTCAAGAGTTTTCTTCGTTTTTTTTCAAACTAATTTTTACGCCCCTTTACAAAATTTACAGGGTATTGAGGTTATTTTTGTATTTTAAGGCAAAAAGGTCAATATGTAGTAAAATTTTGGGTAAAAAATTTTCTTTGTTTTTTTGTATTTCTGCGTTTTTTCAGCTTAGCGTTACGGTTTTTATGGGGGCACATTGTAAGGACAAACCGCCTCGCATCACCGTAATTTGCGGTGCCGTACATATTTGTTGCCACGACATCGGGGTTTTGATGGAGGCGTGAGGGGTAGCACCGTGTAGGGACAAACCGTCTCTCGACGGTCCTAAACATATCATATAAGGGCAGACACAGCCCAAAACAAAAATACATATCATAAAATTTTGTTATAAAAACATTCCGTAAAGCGTTTCCGTTAATCGTGGTGAGTGGTATTTAACCGTTACGTTTAGGACCGTCGAGGACGCCGGTCCCTACGGAATAACCGTCCCGTTTAATCACAATTAGCAGTGCTTTTCTTTAACCGCACCCCGATTAGCACCCACGCCGAGGGATAGGAAAAATTGTTCCGAATGGGCGAAAACCGTCCGATAGCTGTAAGCCCACCCCATAAAAACCACGTTTTTATGGGGACCCCGAGAGTACTGCAAGGGCGGTTTTCGTCCATAGCAAAAAAATTATAATTAAATAAAAAACGCAAGCTCGAAAAACGAGCTTGTGTACAATCAATTAAATTGTTGTTTTTTGCGGTCCGGACTTTTTTTACATCCCCCTTGGGGATAGGAAAAAATGTTCAGAATGGGCGAAAACCGCCCGATAGCTGTACTAAGTACTGCAAGGGCGGTTTTCGTCCATAGCAAAAAAATTATAATTAAATAAAAAACACAAGCTCGAAAAACGAGCTTGTGTACAATCAATTAAATTGTTATTTTTTGCGGTCTGGACTTTTTTTACATCCCCAAAGGTTATTTCTTTTCGGCGATGATCTTATTCAGCTCATCCACAAAGGCGCTGATATCCTTAAACTGGCGGTAAACGGAAGCGAAACGGACGTAGGCAACCTCGTCCAGCTCCTTAAGCTTACGCATAACCAGCTCACCTATATAAGAGGTAGGTATCTCGTTCTGCAAAGAGTTTTGAAGGGTACGCTCTATATCGTTGACGATAGCCTCCATCTCGTTTTTAGAAACCTTACGCTTGTCACAAGCGTGGATTATACTGGAAAGCAGTTTATTTCTGTCGTAGGCTTCTCTGGAGTTGTCCTTCTTAACAACAAGCATAGGAACGTCTTCAATTATCTCGTAGGTCGTAAAACGGCGCTGGCAATGCAGGCACTCTCTACGGCGGCGGATGGAAGCACCTTCCGAAGTAGGACGGGAGTCTATAACCTTACTTTCGGGATGAAAACAAACAGGACATTTCATACTTATTACACCTCTTTCCACAAAGCTGAAGGGTAACACCCTTTTTATAATATTACCACATTATTTATATTTTGTAAAGGAAGTATTTGAAAAATGAAGCAAAATTTTAACATTTGTCTTTTCGCCAGACACATCCTTGCCGCAGGCATTCTTTTCCCCGCCGCCGTTTGTATTACATACGCCGTGGGGCTCCTTTGCGGCAGCGTTTACAGCTTTTGTGACTACGACAAACAAGAGCTGCTTCTGCTTACGGCAGAAACCTTTGCCGCCTGCCTGGTGGTAGCTATCGCCTGCGCCCTTTTTGCGGAGTGGCTTTACCGCCGCCGTTCCTGTTAAAGGACTTTTTGGGGGCGGGTCTGTGGGGCAGCAGTACGGGTATAAGGTCGGTACGGCCTGCCATCTCCAGGGCTTTCCTTACCAGAGGAGCGTTTTCCGCCTTATGGGACTGAAGCAGCGCCCTTTGAAGCCGCTTTTCCTCATAGCTGCGGGGAACGTACACCTTTTGCATATCAAAGGGGTTAAGTCCCGTATAGAACATACAGGTGCTGGCGGTGCCGGGGGTGGGATAAAAGTCCTGCACCTGCTCGGGGTTGAGCTTGTTTTCACGTAGGTACAGCGCCAGGGCAATGGCGTCGTCCACGGTACTGCCCGGGTGGGAAGACATAAGATAGGGCACCAGGTACTGCTCCTTCCCCATAGACTTTGTCAGCTCGTAAAAGCGTTTCTGAAACCGCTTATATACCTCAAACTTAGGCTTACCCATATATTTAAGCACGTTGTCACTGCAATGCTCCGGGGCAACCTTAAGCTGGCCGCTGGTGTGGTTTGCCACAAGGCGTTTGAAAAACCTTTCGTTTTTATCGGCAAGGAGGTAGTCAAAGCGTACACCGCTACGGATAAACACCTTCTTAACACGGGGTATCTTCTCCAGCTTCTCCAGCAGTGCCACGTACTCGCTGTGGTCGGCGTTAAGATTTTTGCAGGGGGTGGGAAACAGGCAACGGCGTGCCGTACAAACCCCCTCGGTCTTTTGCCTGGCACAGGCGGCGTGACGGAAGTTGGCGGTGGGGCCTCCAACGTCGTGGATATAGCCCTTGAAGTCGGGCATGGCGGCAATAAGCTCTGCCTCCTCCAGCACGCTTTTCTCCGAACGGGAGCAAACGGAGCGACCCTGCACGTAGGTAAGGGCGCAGAAGTTACAGCTACCGAAGCAGCCACGGCTGTGGGTTATGGAGAACTTAACCTCGGCTATGGCAGGTACACCGCCCTCCTTTTCGTAAACGGGGTGGTAGGTACGCATATAGGGCAGGGAGTATACCTTGTCCAGCTCTGCCCTGGTAAGGGGAGGCATAGGCGGGTTTTGCACTATGATGCAGTCGTCATATTCCTCCGTTATCGCCTTACCCGTCAGGGCGTCCATATTGTCATACTGTATCTTAAACGCCTTTGCATAGGCGGTTTTATCGGTTTTAAGAGTGTTGTAATCGTAGGTCTCCGCATAGGGGTAATGGGGAACACTTCCCTTTTTGCATCTGTAAACCGTACCCCTTATATCGCAGAGCTTGGAAACAGGCACGCCCTTGTCCAGCAGAAAGGCTATACGGCGCATAATGTTCTCGCCCATACCGTAAGCAAGCAGGTCTGCCGTGCTGTCTATGAGGATGCTGCGGCGAACCTTGTCCGTCCAGTAATCGTAATGGGCAAAACGGCGTGTGGACGCCTCAATACCGCCTATAACTATAGGCACGTCCCCATAGGCCTCCCTTATGCGGTTGCAGTAAACGATAATCGCCCTGTCCGGTCGCCTGCCTGCCTTGCCCCCGGGAGAGTAATAGTCATCCCCACGGCGTTTTTTTGCGGCAGTGTAATGGGCAACCATACTGTCGATGTTGCCGCTGTTTACAAGAAAGCCCAGGCGCGGCTTGCCAAAACGCTTAAAGTCGGCAGTGCTTTTCCAGTCGGGCTGGGGCAGGATTGCCACACGGTATCCCTCCGCCTCCAGCACACGGGATATTATGGCGGTGCCAAAGGAAGGGTGGTCCACGTAAGCGTCCCCCGTTACAAGAACAAAATCGGGCACACCCCATCCAAGCTCCTTTACTTCTTCAGCAGTTATAGGTAAAAAAGGCATAGTCTCACCTCGTATATCAAAAAAATGCGGCAGAGGCGAAAAACCTCTGCCACGCCATTATTAATTATAGCAAACACTTTCCCATTTTGCAAGTATTTGCTTTTATTTGCAGAATTTGGTGCAGTCACGGAACAGGCGACCAATGGTCGCCCCTACGGTTAAACCGTTTTTGCTTAATCACTTCTTAACCGCACCTTAGGTCAGCACCCGCTAGGGGATAGGAAAAAATGGGTGGAATGTGCGAAAACCGTCCGCCAGTCGTACTTAGTACTGCAAGGGCGGTTTTCGTGCATAGCAAGAAAAATATAATATAAAAAAGTTAAGCGTGGTACAAAGTGCCACGCTTAACTTCTGCTTAAAATCAATTTATTGTTTTCTTACGGTCCAGCCTTTTTTACATCCCGGGGATAGGAAAAAATGGTTGGAATGGGCGAACCTAGGCGAGAGCTGTACTGAGTACTGCGAGCCGACGGTTCGTTCATAGCAAAAATTATATAATACAAAAAAGTTTAGGGTGACACTTTTTGTGTTACCCTAAACTACTTCTTATAATTATTAAATCAAATTTTTGCGGTCCAGCC
>JAZSQJ010000023.1:0-1552 GCA_045537905.1 Eubacteriales bacterium | reverse complement strand
GGTAACGGCTACCTACACCACCACCAAAACCGTTATCTATGCCGAACACGTTTCAGTAAACAAAGGTACGGGCGAAGTAACAATGAACATCCGTGTTATCAACAACCCCGGCATTATGGGTGCGGTTCTCAAGGTTTCCGTAGACGATAAGGTTCTCGGCCTTAAGGAAGCCACTAAAACCGAGTATCCCGGACTTACCTTAACAAGTCCCGGCCCGAAAACCACCGCTTCGCCGTACACCTTTATGCTCGATTCTTTGGAACTTGCCAAAGAGGACAAAAAAGACGGCACTTTATTCACTATTACATTTAAGGTCAAGGACACCGCCGCTACCGGCAAATATGATATTAAACTGTCCTATGACAACGGCGCTATTTTCGATGAAGACTACAAAGACCCGAAGGTCTGCTTAGAAAACGGCTCCATCACCATTAAGTAAGGAGGGATTACGATGTTGAAAACAAAACACAGTATGTTAAGACGAACATTGTCTATGCTATTGGCCGTTGTAATCCTTATTGGTATGGTTCCGGCTAACGTATTTGTTATCGAAGCCAAAAGTAACGATTACATACCCGGTGACGTAAACGGCGACAGTCTTGTAAACGCCCTTGACGTTAACTTGGTTCGCCGTCACATTGCAGGCGGCTATGACGTAGAAATCAACACCCTTGCCGCAGACGTAAATGCGGACGGTTACGTTACCGCAAAGGACGTAACCAATCTCCGTAAATACATTGCAGGCGGTTACGGTGTAGAGCTTCTGCGTGGTTTGGAACGCTTTACCGTTAAGTTTGAAACAGGCGGCGGCACCAAGATTGAAGATCAAATCATTCTTGAAGGTACTCTCATCAGCACCCTAAAGAAACCTTATTGGGCAGAGCATATCTTTGTTGGTTGGTGCTATGATGCAGCACTCAAACAACCCGTAGCAAGCACCGATAAGGTTACGGGCAATATGACCCTCTATGCCAACTGGTTAGAGCAAGTACCTCTTGATACCGTGGATGCGGTAAACTTTGCAAGTGCAGTTGACGTGAATCCCGACTTTGCTATTACCGTTTTGTCCTCCGACCCGAATATGACCGCTGACGATGTTTTGGCGGCTCTCGATGCGGACGATCTTACCGATCCAAACGCAAAGGATATTATTACCGTAAGCGGTACGACCGGTGCCTTTACTGTAAAGGGCAACGGCGGCTTTAAGGAAGGTTATTCCTACCGCATTGCGCTTCTCAGCGACAAACTCACCTTTAAGGACGAGGACGCATCTGCCCGTCAGTATAACTTCACCGTTCATCGTGACGAGGTTATGAACCTTTCAATGCAGGGCGATATTAAATATCTCCCTCTAAATAAGGTAAGCAACATCGTCAATAACGGACAAAGCGTTTCCACCTTGGATATTTCTTTGTATCAGACCGACGGTGAGAACGTAACTGTTACCGAACTCTCCAAAGGCACCTTTAAGTACACGGGCGACACTACCGTTAAGGTTGGCGACATCGTTTGTGTATATGAAGGAGAAATCCCCACAAACAGAGATGAAAAT
>JAZSQJ010000081.1:0-21073 GCA_045537905.1 Eubacteriales bacterium | reverse complement strand
CGCAGTACAGATGTACAGTTTTCGCCTCGGTTCGTCTTATCTGCGCTCTTTCTCAGCACTCTGCCAAGCTGATGACAAGATTTGTCATCAGCTTGGGGAGGGTAGCGTTTTACGCTCCCTCCTCAGTGCTTTGTGACTATTTTATAACAAGGCTTTTACACCTTGTATTTACTGAATTTTTCTACCCAAGCTTCAAACACTACATCCTTGTCCTTAACACGGGTAGAGGAGTTGTAGATACCACGGCAAATCTTGCCAAACTTAACCGCATCCTTTTTATCGTCGGAACGGTCGATGCCATAGCTTTCAACCAAATCGCCTGCTATGTTTTCCAATGCTCTTATCATTGCGTCCGTAATAGCCACGTCGCTGCCGGGAGTTTCGTAGTAGCGAACTATTACGTCGATGGGATTAAGCTCGTCCTTAGACTTGGTAAGTCCCTTGTAAACGTCGGTATCAACGTAGTTTTCCATATCTGCAAGGTCCTCGGCATAAAGCGTTTCAAGACAGGGGATATCGCTTTCGGCAAATACGCCGTCGGTCTTAAGGGCGGTTATGTACTTCATAACGTCAACCTTACCCAAGGACTTGCCACCCAGTGTAAGCTCAACGTCCTTTGCCACGGTTCTGCCGTGGCCATTATCTATCTGACGGCGGATAACAAGCTTGCCGGAGTCATTTGTCTTGAGCTTGCCGTAAGCGATAGCCAACCACAGGCCCTTGAAGAATCTGTCGTATTCCTGGTTCTGCTTGTCATCGGTTACGTAAGGAAGTATCTTATGCCAGGTCTTGTCAAGATGAGGTGTTCTTACATAGGCTCTTGCACCGTATACGCCCTGAACGTCCTCCATCATGGTTTTTATCTCGTGAGCGTAGTTTCTGAAATAGTTGCCGCCTGTAAGCTCGTTAAACTTAGGAATATACTTAGCCTCCATACCGTAAACCGCCCTGTAGCAGTACAGCTCGTTGGCTCTGTAGGACTCGTTGGACTGGGTGTCCTCGTTTATACCAAGAATCCTGCCTATATCGGGGAATACGCTTATTATGCCGGGATGGAAGCCCCAGAAGGTTTTGGGACGGGCGGTTCTTGTACCGAACTCCTCATCAGCCTCTTCCTTGGTGTGCTTAAGGAAGGGGGTTGCGTTTTGCCACAGCAAGTTCTTAAGCATAACAAATCTCTTGCGGTAACGGGCGTTTTCATTTTTGGTTTCCTTAATCTCACCCGTTGCCACGTCAAAATCATCAAGAACGTTATGCTCAGCAAACAAGTCCTCGGCTTCCTTGTCTTTCAGCTCAGTCATTTCCAAATCGCTTTGCTTGCAAAGAGCTGTGTAAATATCAAGGT
The DNA here is from genome assembly GCA_045537905.1 of Eubacteriales bacterium. Lineage (GTDB taxonomy): Bacteria > Bacillota > Clostridia > Oscillospirales > CAG-382 > SIG636. Next base: position 19,728 of record JAZSQJ010000081.1, on the reverse strand, counting down.
TTATCTTGTTTCTGTTAGCCTTTGTATTAAGCTTTGCAACAACACCCTTTCTCATACCGATCAAAAACGATATAGAAACGTCCATATCACAATAGACCTTGTTCTCCTCGATCTTGGGACGCTCATCGGCACAGAAGGTACCGTATACAGCCCTGACAACGCTTTCGTTTACAACGGAATCGCTTCCAAGCACGTCCAAATCCAGGCTTTGGTATACCTGCTCCTTGGCTTTTTCGCCTGAATAGATATATATGGTCTTGCCCACGATTTCTTTTGCTTCTTCAAGGTTTGCTGCGATGTCAGAAGCTATCTTCTTCTGGGTATCGCCCAGCTTTTCAAAGAAGCTTTCCATCTTTTTGATAAGCTTGTTAAGCCTTTGGATAAGCTTTTGATATACAACAACAAGCAAACGGTTCTTTTCGTACTTTTCGCAAAGGGCAATCTTATTAAGTATATAATCAGCGTAAAGACCCTCGTATACGTCGATATGCTCGTCTTCGTTCTGATACCATTTCCTGCTTGCAAAGAACGCCTCAGGAGTGGTTTCCAATTGGTTTTTGGTGTTGGGGTTATCAAAAGCTTTAGCCATGTCGCCGCCGTTTATTGCGTCGGCTCTGAGGTTTTGCAAGTCTATGGACTTAAGCTCTTTTTCCAAAGACAAAACCAGCTTGTAGAGCATATACCTTGCAGCAACGGGATGAACGAACAGTCTTTCTCCCTTGTCGTCCACCTTAGAAAACAGGCTGTATACAAGATACTTGTTGTCTGCCTTTACGTTTCCCATACTGTAAGGCATAATGCTGTTGATTATTGCGTCGGCGTATTCCTCAACCTTACTGTCAAAGGTCTTAAGAACGTTTTCAAGGCCCTCGTCGTCGTCCTTCTTTCTCTTGATAAGAGCCGCCTCCGTGTGCTTAGCTTTTACAAAAACCTCTTTGTTAAGGGCAAAATCGTCGGTGCCCTTGTGTTTTTGAACGGCTACGTCTATTTTCCAATCAGTAATAAGCTTGATATAATCCTTAACCTTATCGGTGTAAACGGTGCTTACCTTTCCGTCAGAGGAGGTAGATTTCTTCTCGTTTTTGATATCCTTAGCAATACCGTAGAAGAATCTGTTGCCCGCAAGCTCTTCCTTTTTTACAGCGGCGTTTTCATCGAAAATATCAATGTATTTTCTTCTCTTGTCAAAGCCTTCGTTAGTGAATACACCGTGACTTTCGTCTTCCTTGATTTTATCCTCCAGCTCTTTTATCTCGTCGTCAATACACTTCCAACCGCCGGTAAGAGAATCCTGCATTGCACGAAGCATACAATAAATCTTAACGCTGGGAGCGGGATACTCCGCCTTGCTGGTACCGCAGGAGCCGTACATAGGCTCGTTACAAGCGATAAAGCGTAAGAAGGTGTTGTCCTCCTCAGAATACATAGGCGTTGCCATAGGAGCGTAAAGCTGCATATATATCAGCTGTGCCGCCATCTGCTCGTATTCCTTGGCGCTGCTTAGCTTAACACCTCGCTCATCCTCGCTATCAACAAAAAACGCAAAATCAAAAAGCGGCTTGCCGCAGTCAGCGTCCTTTTCACTGTCGAAGAGATTGTCTATACGAATAGGGTATTCCAGATCGATAAAGTTGCCCAGTCTTATTTTAGTAATAGCGTTAAGCTCCCTGATAGCGGCGTACGCATTGGCGTAGTGACGCATTACCGTGCTCTTGTTATTTCTTACGTCGTCAAGGGTATCAATAAAAATATCGGGAAGCAGGAATATACCTCTGATAGTTATATCAGCCTTGTCAAAATACTTTCTAAGCCAAAGAGCAACCTGAATAAACATACCCGAGCCTGTGCCGCCCGCCAGAGAGGATACTACCATTATCCTTATTTTGTCCCCAACGGTCTTTTTAAGCACGATGGCCATCTGGTCCTCCAGCTCACCAAGGGTTCTTGTTTCCAGACAGTCCATAAAAGCTATACGGGATTTTATTCTCAGCTCAGAGCACCCGTCTATCATCGTACTTTGTAAAAAGCTGGGGGAGGAAGGACACCATTCCTCCATTTTAAGATAGGAGTAATCGTCAAAATAATCCTGTATTTTCTTTGCTTTGCTGGTTGCTATTACAGGTACGCCCGTACCGCTGTTTACAAGAAGCTCGTTATCACTAACGTTAGAGTCCAGCACGGCACAGAATATATCACCGTTATTAATGGTTTCGCCTCTGTCGTTGAGAGTTTTTACTACGTTGTTTACTACTCTGCTGCCCGTACCGCCAAGCCCTATCAATAATGTTTTTGCCATATAATTTCCTCCAAATTTTATAAGTTCAATTAGTTTGTTAAAATAAAGATTATGCCCTTTTTGATTACCGTTCGGCCGTCGATTACCTCTACTCTTTCAGGTATTACTATGTACCTGGGAACAACGGCGCTTGCAGGAATTAACATCCTGTCATTGTCATTATCCATCTTGTAATTGGCAACAAACTCCTGTATATGCAAGGAGTGATGATGCTCTAAATAGTTCATTATATCCGCAGGCCTTGTAGATCTGCCCTGATATTCTATGTCGTCTATAGTTACCTCGCCCTTGTACCACGGCATCTCCTCCAAGCACCGGATACCTCCGCTAACCGCTTGTATCTCAATACCGGGCTCGCTTATGGGGCTTGCCGCACGCTTGAACAAAAGTCTTCCGTATTTGTCTATACCGTATTTTCTTTTAGGGGGGAAACAGAGCTTTATCTTATTGTAATCACCAAGCTCGTATTTCGTCATATCCTTCAAAATATGTGCGGTTTCGTCTCCCTCGCCGGCGTTGTTATATACTATGGTCCCTATATACAAGGTATCGCCAACACCAAACTTAGGCTTTTTTACAACAAATATAATATACACTATCAGCGTAATAAGAAGGGCCAGCTCAAGGGCTAAGGGCAAATACACACAAAGCAGCTGGTACCTCAGCGTTTGCTCGCACACTTCAATAACAGCCTCTGCACTGCCGTAGGAATGGTTAAGAGTAACCCTTACGTCGTCTCCCGACACTCCGAAGAAGTAGTACCACCAATTGCCAAACCAACTGAAGAAGGTCAGCTTATGCTCTTCCTTTGCGGTGGGTACTACGGTTATGGTACCGTCCTCGGCTACGCTTGCCGTGTAGCTTAAGAACTTACCTTGAGAGGGGTTAAGGGATACGGAAATGCCCTTTTCCACAGAACTCTTTGTCAGCTTATCGCCATCCTTTGTAACATAGAAGGATGCACCGACGGTGTTGTTAAAAAACTCTGTTTTTATAACCTTACCAACGGTAGGCATCGCTATAACCATATACTCGGACAACAGCACGGTATAGGTCTCTGTTGCACAGGTGCCGTCGCTAAGGGTGCAGGTTACTCCTACGTCAAAGGAGTCCGCACCTGCAGGAGGTGCGCTGACGGTATTGGGAGTGTACACTATTTTACCGTCTGCCGTATAACTGACGGTGCCGTTGTTACCTGCAGGGGTGGTGCTTATGGAAGGCGCCAGCTGTTTTACCGTAGCTTCATCGGTTATTTGCTTGCCGTCAGCAAACACGGTAAAATAAAGCTTTACGCTGTCGTTGGTGGGCACCTTATCATATTTTATACTCTTTGCTCCGCCGCCAAAGTCGGCAGTCATTGTATAAACGGTCTTTTTCACATACCGGTCAGGGGTAAACCTGAGAATGTACTCAATAGGTGAAAAGCCGGATATCTTAACAGCCGCTTTAATCTCGGTGTTTTTGTCGTCCAGCTCGTAATCGGAGATGGAGGCGTTGGCACCGGTCTTTTTCTGCTTTTCATCCCCGTCCTCGTAAACGGCTATCTCAAACTCCGTACCGGGAGGCAACAAATCGGGAGAGACCTCGGTATCCGTACCCATCTCATATATCTTGTAGGAAACCGTAATCTTGTCCTTTTCCATAGAATCGTCAAGACCTTTGTAGGGGTCTACCTCTTTGCCGTTGACAAAAACGGTCATCCTTACCTCAAGGGCAGGCTCGAAAAGAATATCCACGTTGTCAGGAGAGATTTTGCCGCTAAAGGTAAAATTATAGGTTCCGCGGCCAATCACCTTGGAGGTGTCGCCTATCAAAAGGGCGCTGCCCGACAAATTGGAATAACCAAGAATGGCCTTGCGGGTGATTTCAAGGGGCATTTCGTTTGCGTATACCGCTTTTTCAATCACCGCATCCGTATCCTGAGTAAGCACCGCAATATTAAGAAGGGGAAGGTCGGAGGACACCTGCAAGGTATTGTCGTCCAGCTGTTTGATATCCGCCTTGTCTATTCTGGTTCTGCCCGAGATACGGTCTGCCATTTTCGACATAACTACCGAAATCTCTTTTTCGTTTTGGGCGGTATAGGTGTATATACCGAGAGCCTCATCCTGGTCAGGCTTGGCAACGCCGGTGCCAATGGTCATAAAGTTGATTTGAGGGGTTGAGCCGTTGGGCATGGTGCTTTTTGCATACCCGGTAAAATCGGTATTAAGAATATCAACCTTCTCCTCGGTGCTGTATACACGGTGCTCGTTAAAGTCACCGTCGGTAATTACAACCAGCCAATACTGAGTGTTTGGGTTGCTGTCCTTAACGTCCTTTAAGGTATTAAAAGCGGTTTCCACAGTGCCGTAGGGAGTAGAGCTTTTATCGTTGTGGTCTCTGATGGCATCAACAGATTTCTGAATACTGCCCGTGGAAAGGTCAACCTCTACGGAAACCTCGTTCCCAACGTCAACGTCACTCATATAAGTAATAAACAGGCGGTCCTCCTCGTTAAGCATACCGCAAAAGGTTTGCATTGCATAGTTTGCATAGGTCCACTTGTTGCCGTTCATACTTGTCGAGTCGTCATAAACCACCGACACTATTTTCTTTATGTACAGAGAATCCGCATAAGCACCCAAAGGAAAGGCACTAAAGGACGCCATAAGAATAAGCAACAAAAGTATTAAAGCTATACTTTTTTTCATAAACACTCCTCAATTATAAACTTTTCAGCATAGCCAATCCTTACCAAAAACAATCAACTGCACTCCCCATAAACCTTGCTTAAGCGTTGTTTTCACGCAGGGGTTGCAAAAGTTACATTTTGTTAACATCTCTCCCAATCGGCTATCTCCGAACACTAAACGAATGAATAAAACATAGCAAGCGTTATACATAATATTTGTTTTTTTACACACTTGCATATTAAACCCAGTTTAACGTTAATACGCTTTATAATTTTATCATATTTGCCAACACAAGTCAACAAAAATTTCCTTCTTTTGCATTTTTTCAACAAAAAAGCGGCTGTAAAAAACCTTCGTTTTACAGCCGCTCAGACCGCTGACAAAGGCACAGAACACGAAAAAGAACAAAACACAATTATTCTAAAGTAGAAAATTCAGGGAAGGCATCCCTGAATTTTCTGCATTATATTTGTTTTTCCGTTCAAAACGAACCTCGGCTCACAGTACTTAGTACAGTTATCGCCTCGGTTCGTCTTGCCTGCACTCTTTCTCAGCACTCTGCCAGCTTGATGACAAGGTTTGTCATCAAGCTGAGCGGCTGTAAAAAACCTTCGTTTTTTACAGCCGCTTTTCATTATATACTATCTTTTACATAAGACTAAGATACAGCGCCTTAATCTCTTCCACACTGGTGTCTCTGGGGTTGCCGGGGCGGCAGGCGTCGTCGTAAGCAGACTGGGAGAGGAAGTCGATATCCTCTGCCTTTACTATCTCCTTCAGGTCTGCAGGGATGCCCACGTCGGCAGAAAGCTTTTTAACCGCAGCTATTGCCGCTTCTCTTGCTTCCTCAATGCTCATATCCTCAGTACCGCACACACCCATAGCCTTAGCTATATCTCTGTACTTTTCGCCCGTTGCGGGAGCGTTATACTCCATAACGGTAGGGAGTATAATTGCGTTTGCTACGCCGTGGGGGGTATCATATACCGCGCCCAAAGGATGAGCCATAGAATGAACTATACCCAGGCCTACGTTGCTGAATCCCATGCCCGCAACGTACTGACCCAACGCCATACCCTCTCTGCCCTCGTCGGTGCCTTCTACCGCAGCACGGAGAGACCTTGCGATAATCTCTATCGCCTTGACGTGGAACATATCGCTAAGCTCCCAGGCGCCCTTGGTTATATAGCCCTCGATAGCGTGGGTAAGGGCGTCCATACCGGTAGCGGCGGTAAGACCTCTGGGCATAGTAGCCATCATATCCGGGTCAACCACTGCAACGACGGGGATATCGTGTACGTCAACGCAAACCATCTTGCGGTCATTTTCCGCATCGGTGATAACGTAGTTTATAGTAACCTCTGCCGCCGTGCCTGCGGTGGTGGGTACCGCTATAATCGGCACGCTCTTATTTTTGGTAGGAGCAACGCCCTCAAGGCTTTTAACGTCATAAAACTCGGGATTGGCAATGATAATACCTATTGCCTTGGCAGTGTCTATAGAGGAGCCGCCGCCTATGGCAACGATGCAATCTGCACCGCTGGTCTTAAACGCCTCAACGCCGCCCTGAACGTTTTCAATAGTGGGGTTAGGCTTAATACCGCTGTATATCTCGTAGGGGATAGCGGCAGCCTCAAGCACGTCGGTAACCTTTTTGGTTACGCCGAATTTAATCAGGTCCGGGTCGGAGCAAACAAGCGCCTTGCCAAAGGCTCTTGCCTTTATCTCGTTTGCAATCTCTGCAATAGCGCCCTTGCCGTGATAGCTTGTTTCGTTAAGCACAAATCTGTTTGCCATAGTATTTCCTCCTTAGTATTTATGCATCTGCGCTCTCGTCAGCGCTTGTTTCGGGAACGGGGGGTACGGTATCCGTGCCGTTGTCCACGGTTATCTGCTTGCCTGCTTCAAAGTAACCTGTAAACTGTCTGCCCGTAGCGTAGGTATAGATAGACTCGGCACCGTGCTGGTACCTGCCGTCCTCCATAAGTACAAAGCCGCCCTTTTCGTCGGTAATGCGGGTATCGGGCAAGCCGTTTATAAACCTGCCTGAGTAACGGTCGCCGTTGCTGTACTCCTGGACACCGTTACCGCTTTTTTTATCGTTAAGCCACTCACCCTCGTATCTCTCCATAGACTCGCCGCCGCTGATGATAAGGATACCCTCGCCGTTGCGGGCGTCCTTGGAGTAATAGCCCTCGTAGGTGGAGCCGTTTGCCCAGGTGTACTTACCGTATCCATCCATCATATTGTCCACAAAGGCGCCCTGATATACGTCGTTGTTTGCCCAGTGCATAGTGCCCTGTCCGTGACGCTTGCCGCTTTTGAACTCGCCGGAGTAGATATCGTTATTGGAATAATAGAAGGTTCCGTTGCCGTCAACCTTATCGTTTTGCCAGTTACCGTCGTATTTGTCGCCGTTGGCATAGGTCATAACGCCCTTACCGTCACGGCACAGAATGTCAATCTCGCCCACGTAAACGTCGCCGTTTTCGTAGGTGATGGTATCGTTTGCCTTGTCAAGGGTGGCAGTCATACCGTTGGGATAGCTTAGCCTGCCGCTCCAGGGCTGACCGTTTTCCACCTTGCCTATAAATTTGATGCCGTTGTCGGAGGTGTATCTGTAGCCCAGAGCCAGCACTATTATAACGGTAACAAGAACCAGTGCCAGCGCCCATATAACCACCATCAGCACGGGATGTATTCTTCTTCTTTGTGTCAAAGGTAATCCACCTTTCAAATATAATTTAGCCTACAAGGCCCTTGTACATATCCGTTACCCAAGGCAACAGAGCCGCACAAATAATGGCAACCACTGCCGCTATAAGCAGGGTCAGCACCAAGGACAAAAGGCTGCCGCTGTTTGCGCCGTATTTGGAAAGCATTTTGTCCTTGCTTTCGGGCAGGAGATAGTAACGCTTGCCGTCCTCGGTGGCTATCACCGCCTCGGACAGGCTGCTGCCCTTACGCAAAGCAAGCTTGAATATAAATATTCCGCAACCGATTTGTTTAAGGGTAACGGCACTGCCCTCGTCTGCCGCATCCTCCCTTGCAAGTCCTCTTATAAGCTTGCCCACAACGCACTTTGCATAAAAGCCGTATATGCACGCCGCAAAAAGACCTGCGGCAAAGCACCACAGAAGATGCTCGCCGTTTTTAATGCCAAGTATATTCAAACGCTTGCCTCCTTGTTGTTAAATGCCAACAAAAATATTCCGTGTTTTTTGCGGACAGGCGCCGCAGAAACGTATTTTTGTGGGGATTATTTTCTTATGGCGTCCTTACCGCCCATATAAGGACGAAGAGCCTCGGGGATAGCTATGCTGCCGTCTGCCTGTAGATTATTCTCCAAAAAGGCGATAAGCATACGGGGAGGAGCAACAACGGTAATGTTAAGGGTATGGGCATAATACTTTTTACCCTCTGCGTCAACACGTATCTTAAGTCTGCGTGCCTGAGCGTCGCCAAGGTTAGAGCAGGAGCCAACCTCAAAGTACTTACCCTGTCTGGGAGACCATGCCTCAATGTCTATGCTCTTAACCTTAAGGTCAGCAAGGTCACCGCTGCAGCACTCCAGAGTGCGGACGGGTATATCAAGGGAGCGGAACAGGTCAACGGTGTTCTGCCAGAGCTTGTCAAACCACATAGGGCTATCCTCGGGCTTACAAACAACTATCATTTCCTGCTTTTCAAACTGATGGATTCTGTACACGCCTCTTTCCTCTATACCGTGGGCACCCTTTTCCTTACGGAAGCAGGGGCTGTAGCTGGTAAGAGTTTGGGGCAGCTTTGCCTCGGGAATGATGGTGTCGATAAACTTACCTATCATAGAATGCTCGCTGGTGCCGATAAGATACAGGTCCTCGCCCTCTATCTTGTACATCATACTGTCCATTTCCGCAAAGCTCATAACGCCGGTTACAACGCTGCTTCTTATCATAAAGGGAGGCACGCAGTAGGTAAAGCCACGGTCTATCATAAAGTCTCTTGCATAGCTGATAACGGCAGAATGCAGACGGGCGATATCACCCATAAGGTAGTAGAAGCCGTTACCCGCAACGCGGCGTGCGCTGTCAAGGTCTATACCCTCAAACTTTTCCATTATCTCCGTGTGGTAGGGTATCTCAAAATCGGGAACGGCAGGCTCACCGTAACGCTGTACCTCAACGTTTTCGCTATCGTCCTTACCAACGGGTACGCTGGGGTCGATAATATTGGGAATAGTCATCATTATGGAGGTAAGCTTTTCCTCGGTTTCCTTCTCTTCAGCGTCCAGCTCAGCAGTGCGTGCGCCCTTGGCTGCTATCTCTGCCTTAAGCGCCTCTGCCTCTTCCCTCTGACCCTTAGCCATAAGACCGCCTATCATCTTGCTTGCCTTGTTACGCTCAGCACGGAGAGCCTCAACCTCTACCTTTATCTCACGGAGACGCTTGTCAAGGGCAATCGCCTCGTCTACCAAGGGAAGCTTGCGGTCCTGAAATTTCTTTTTGATGTTCTCTTTTACTATATCGGGGTTTTCTCTAACAAATCTAATATCAAGCATAGTATAAATTCTCCTTAAAAAATTATATTTCCTCAAAAATTTCGTCACCGCAAAGGGATTTTAGCAGCGTTTCCAAATCCTTGCTGTTTGCATAGGACAGGCACAGCTTGCCTGCACTGCGGTTTATGGTAACACGCCTGCCCAAGGAATCGGACACACGCCTTTCCAGCTGCTTGTAATAGCTGTTTTCTACGGGGCTTGCCTTCTTAGGCTCCTGCTTCTTAGGCTCGGTATAGCCTTTGACCAGCTTTTCCGTCTCTCTTACCGACAGCTTCTCGGCTATCACCCTGTCCGCAAGGGCGGTAAATGCCTTTTCGTCAAGTATCTCCGCCAAAGGAAGAAGCGTACGGGCGTGGCCGAAGCTCAGAGCACCCTCCTCTACCTTGGCAAGCACCGAACGAGGCAGCTTCAATATACGAAGCAGGTTTGCCACCGAGGAACGGGATTTACCTACACGGTCTGCCGCCTCCTCCTGGGTCAGTCCAAACTCCTCGATAAGCGCCCTGTAGCCCCCTGCCTCTTCAACGGGGTTAAGGTTTTCCCTTTGCAGGTTTTCTATAAGAGAAAGCTCTGCCGCGTTTCCCGCGCTTACCTCCTTAACCACCGCAGGCACTTCCGTTACGCCTGCTATCTTGCAGGCACGCCAACGGCGCTCACCCGCTATTATCTCGTAAAAGCCGTTGCCCTTGGGGCTTACCACTATAGGCTGAAGCAAGCCGTGGATACGGATAGACTCCGCCAGCTCCTCAAGGGGCTCCTTTTCAAAACGGCGTCTTGCCTGCTTTGGGTTAGGCTCGATATCCGCTGTGCGAAGCATCGTTATGCCGGAGCCGCCCTCGCCGCTGTCCTCTATTCTGTTGTCTGAAAGCAGAGCGTCCAGTCCTCTGCCAAGACCCTTCTTTTTATTCTGCGCCATAGGCACCTCCGCATCGCCTTGCCAGCTCCTCCGTTACCGCCTCGTAGGCCTTTGCACCCTTGGAGCGTTTGTCGTACACCCCTATAGGCTCACCGTAGCTGGGAGCCTCGCTAAGCCTTACGTTACGGGGGATAGGAACCTTAAACAGCTTGTCTCCAAAGTATTTTTTTATCTCACTCATAACCTGCAGCGACAGGTTAAGCCTGCCGTCAAACATATTGATAAGCACACCCAGCATACACAGGCGTGGGTTATATCTTTTTTGTATCTGTGCCACGGTTTGGGTAAGCTGGCTGAGACCCTCAAGAGAATAATACTCGCAAAGCAGGGGAACCACTACCCCGTCTGCCGCCGTAAGGGCGTTGATGGTAAGCAACCCAAGGGAAGGCGGGCTGTCTATAACGATATAGTCGTAGCCGTCCTTAACCTCCTCAAGGCCGTCACGCAGACGGTATTCCCTGCGGTTTTCCTCCACAAGCTCTATCTCCGCACCCACCAGATTCATACTGGAGGGCAGAACGTAAAGCCCCGTAAAACGGGTTTTTTGTATAGCCTCGCTTGCCTTACAGCGACCGATAAGCACGTCGTATACCGAAGCGGCTGTCTGACGCTTGTTTATACCAAGACCGCTGGTTGCGTTGCCCTGAGGGTCGCTATCCACAAGCAGCACGCGGCTGCCCTTTGCGGCAAGACCTGCGGCGATATTTACGGCGGAGGTAGTCTTACCCACACCGCCCTTTTGGTTTGCAAAAACAATCGTCTTTATGCGTGCCATAAAACACCGCCTTTCATACTCATTCATTATATTATAACAACCCCATCCCAAACTGTCAAGCAAAAACACAAAAAAGGATAGGTAAAAAAGGCGAATTGCGGGAAACTCCTATGCTTACGATATCCCTTTTGCTCACTAAAACACAGTGAAAACGGTCCGAAACAAGAAAAACGGCTTTTCAGCCGTTTTCTTGTTTATTAACAGTTATTAAGTTTACTGCTGATTAAGGTCGTGAACGCCCTGGAACACGTATACAAGACCGTAGGTGCTGCTGCCCCAGTTGGTGCCGGAACGCAGCCATCTTGCGTTAAAGTAGGAGTAGGTGTACTCGGTACGGGGAGGATTGCTGTAGTTGGAAACGTTGGGATCGTTTACTATGTATACGCCCTTGCTGTCGTCATAGCCCGTCATAAGAACGATGTGGCCTGCATCGGTAAGGGAGGTAGCACAGCCCAGAACAACACCCTGAGAAAGAGCATACTTAATCATCTCGGGAGTATAAAGGTCGATGTACGCAACGTAGCCGTATTCACCTGCGTGGGCAGCCGCATAGGACCAGTTACCGTAAGCCTTCCAGTTGTTGTCGTACTGCTTCTTGGCAGCTGCAAGGGAGGTCATATAGGTACCGAGATGCTCAAGAGCCATTGCGGTGGTGGTAGGAGAACAAATGATGTTACCTATGGAGCCGTTGTCGGGATGGAGCTGAGAACGCATAGGAACGTTGTTAAGATAGTAGGAAGGACGGCTGCCGGGGGTCTGCTGGCTTGCCATCTGAGGAGTGGTAACGGAGAAGTTATCCACTACGGGAACGCCGCCGTTATACTTGGTAAGAGTGAGGCGAGCCTTGATCTTACCGGTGGTGGTGTAGCTGCTGCTTACAAAGAGAGTATCGGTTTCCATATAACCGTAGCTGGAGGAGGAGTCTGCACAGCCGGAAACACCTGCGGTGCTGGACCAGGTACCCCAGCTGTAATAGCCGGACCATGCGCCTGTGGTAAGCTCGTAGCTTACGGAAAGGCTAACCTTACCGCCGTTGGTAACGGCGTTCCAGGAGCCAACCATAATTTTGAAGGCACCGATATCAAGAGTATTGGTGGTGAAGGTGCCGCTGGTGCTGCCGCTGGCAAGGGTAAGCTTGCCGTTAACGATAGCGGTGCCGCTATGGGTACCAACGGTCTCGCTCAGCTTCCAGGTCTTACTCTTGAAGTTAAGTGTTTTGGGGGGTACAACTATAGTACCGGGCTCGGTCTTGGCGATAGTAGTAAGCGTCTTAGGCATTGCACTGCTTGCCCCCTTAAGATGTGTGCCCATAGTAACGTAGTCGGTGGAGGTAACCGCACCGTCCCCGTTAGCGTCTGCAGCCTTCTCTGCAACGGTGCCAAGAACGGACAGAGACTTGATGTGAGCACTCATGGCAATATAGTCGGCAGAGCCAACCGAGCCGTCACCGTTAACGTCGCCGCTTACAACGATGGTATACTTATCGCTGTTTGCGGTCTTAACGGTGTAGCCGTTGCCTATAGGAGCGGTGCCGCTTACGGCGGTACCGTCGGGCTTAGCTACGGTAATGCCTGCGCTAAGCTCGGTAATATGAGTCTTTATAGCGTCAACGGTGGTACCTGCACCGACGTTGCTTATAACCTTGTTTGCATAGTCAACCCTGATCTCAGAGCCGATAGAGGGGGTAAGCCCGTAGGAGGAGCTTACACGGATGTAGCCGTTGTTGGTGGTGCCTGCGTCAAGATTGATGTCGTACAGGGAAAGTATGTCGCCAACCTTTATCTTGCAAGCGTTTTCAAACTGAGCGTGGTCCTGATGAACAGCTACCAGAATGTTGGTGCTGCTGGCAGTAACGCTCTTAACCCCGATGGGATAGATTTTGTCTGCCTTGTAAACGTTGTAGGACACACGGCTTGCAGAAATAACAACCCAATACTGGGCGTCAAAGGTGCCTGTAGTCCAGATATAGCTACCGCTTTGAGCCTTGCTGCCGTTTATTGCGCTTACGGAAACCGTAAGTGCATCCGCCCCCGTATTAACTGCGGGAACGGTACAAGCAACAAGACAAAGGGTAAGAATAAGTGCAAAAAACTTAAATGCTGCCTTCTTCATAAAAATACCTCTTCATCAAAATTTAATACATTTTATTTTATAAAAGATAAAGCGGCTTGTCAATAGCCGTGACCGATTTTTGGCACAACATACTGAAAAGCCGCATATTCTATGTTAAAACTGCACAAAAGGTAAGGCTATATTTCAAAATCCACACAGGCTCTGCTTTCTCTGAGAGGACGCATAAAGGCACCAACGTCCTTATGCTTGGGATGCACGATATAAGCGTTAAGGTCCTCAAGACTGTCAAAGTCGGATATAAGAAGCAGGTCGCAGTTTGTGGGGTCGGCACCCTCTGCACCGATATGCACGGAGGACGCCTTCAAGGTAGGCACCTCTCCCTGCAGGGCACGAAGCATATCTGCAGTAAGCTTTACGTTTTCTGCCTTGGTTCTACCCTCGGCGCTTTCCAAAAATTTGAACATAACCACGTGGCGTATCATAGTCGTCCTCCAAGTAATATAAATGTAGTATGATTTATTATACCTTTTTCACAAATAAAAATCAAGTGTTTATTGCATATATACAAAATTGACGACAAGCTATTGACTTTTATACGTAAAGTATGGTAAAAGTATCTATATATTAAGTATTGATTAAGGAGGATAAGCAATGAAAAGAATACTTACGTCCCTTTTGGCACTTACCCTTTGCGTAGCAGGGCTTACCAGTGCCTTCGGCGGCGCCGTTGTACAGGCGGCATCTACTAACATTAAAATGATAGTAACCAACCCCGGTGAAAACGCCAGCACCCAGATGAACGTGGGCTTCCACACTCCTCTCAGCTATACGGGCTGTTACGTTCAGTACACCACTACTGACGATACCTCCTGGGCAAAGGCGAAGACAAACAAGGGCAGCTATAAGTCCTACGGCGCCAGCTCTTCCACCAACCCCTTTTACGGCGAGGCTGCCAAGGATGACGCGGGCAATAACATTACCCAGTCTATGACTTTCCTTGATTACAACGTTAACCTTACAGGACTTACCCCCAACACCAAGTATATGTACCGTATATACGACGGCTCTGCTTACAGTGATACCTATTACTTTAAGACCGCAGCTAACGACGGCAGCAACTGGTCCTTCCTCGTAACGGGTGACTTCCACGAGTATTACAAGAACTACGGCGTATACCGTGCGGCACAGGCTACCAAGGCTATCAACGCAGGTATCTCCCTGGCAGGTCAGCTTGGCTGGTCTCCCGTTGAGCATATCGTTTCCGTTGGCGACATCGTTGCCTGGGGCGTTGACTACGGTCAGTGGCAGAACGTTCTTAACCAGCCTTGGATCAAGAACTATTCCTTCGCAAACTGCATAGGCAACCATGACGATATGAACAAGGCGGGCACCAGCTCCTCCAGTGCATACAACTCCGTAATATTCAACCATCCTCTTAACGGCTACAACTCCGGTAACGAGATGGGCACCGTATTCTACTACGTTTACAACAACGTTCTCTTTATCTACGTTAACTATCTTAAAGCATCCGTTGCCGCACAGGAAACCTGGGCGCAAAGCGTTGTTGACAAGATGAAGGGCTCTTACAAGTACATCACCCTTGTAAACCACAGACCCGCTACCTCCAAGTACAGCGGCTCTACTTACAGCTATTTCTGGAACTATTGGGCAGACTTCTGCGATAAGAACCACGTTGACCTTGTTCTTGCAGGCGACCACCACGTTTATATGCGCAGCCAGCCCATCTATAACGGCTCTATGCTCTCGGGTTACAGCGCAAGCAATCCTGACGCTACCGTTTATATAGCTGCAGACTCCTCCGACGGTGAGCGCGGCTCCTCTACCGACGTTGTTACCTTCAAGACCTCTTGGGTTGCTTCCAGCTACTACAGATACGACTACAGCGGCTCTACAAAGGATAAAACTTCCATTATTATAAACGTAGGTCCCGATAAAATGACCACAAGGTTTGTTTATTTCGAGGATAGCTCCAGTGCAAGCCACCCCAGCTGGAAGCAGGGTACAGTAACGGGTCACAGCAGCTTCTACTACGGTGACACCGGCTACGTATACCCCTCCAACCACGGCTATACAGGCGCTAACCCCAGTCCCGATCCCGAGCCTGAACCTGACCCAAGCGGCGACGGTCTGCCTCTGGCAAAGACCAACTTCCTTACAAACGGTCAGTATAAGTACTCCACCTCCGTATATCCCGGCGGTGCATCCTACTACAGCTATGAATACTATGGCGACGGCTCCAGCCAGGGCGGCAGCTTTATGAGCGGTAAGCTTAACAACAACACTATGCCTGCCAACAGCAACCCCGGCTCCTCCAACGTGGAATGGGCAACCTTCTTCCTGTCCCAGGGCGAGCCCGAGGTAACGCTTAAGCTGTCCCAGGCGGCATACCTTAACAAGATAAACATCGTTTACCGTAACGACGGTAACTTCTACGGCGACGCTCTTATTAACGCAGTAAGCGTTAGCGACGTTGACGGCGGCTACGTTGTAACGGGCGATTACAGCTCCTCCGTTTCCACTATCAACGGCAGCAACTATATGCTTACCCTTACCTTTAACAAGGCTATTAAGGCAGGCTACGTTCACATAGGCTTTACCAAGCCCGGCTCTCCCGCTACCCGTCTTTCTCTCGGTGAGATTGAGGTTTGGGGCGACACGGTTCTTCCCGTTACCGAAAAGTTTGAGCTTGTTGAAGAGTCCAAGTGCAAGCTGGATACCAAGTACTTTACGGCAAAGAAGCCCTTGTCCAACGGCAAAACCGTTAAGGAACAGTTTGCTTGTGACGTAGTTATTGTAAACGCAAGCGGTGCTACCGTAGCAGATACCGGTGTTGTGGGCACAGGCTATAAGGTAAGACGCGTAAACACCGCAGGCGAGGTGCTTAACGAGGTAACCGTTGTTATCCCCGGTGACCTTTCCTCCGACGGTGAGGTAAGCTCCGCTGACTACGTAATAGCAAAGCAGTTTATCAGCAGCACCGTAACCCTTAGCGAGGCCTTCGAAAAAGCGGCAGACGCTAACGGAGACGGCACTCCCAGTGCGGCAGACTTTATACTCATCAAGGGACATTGCACCGGCTCCGCCTCCATCGGTGAATAAGGGACGTAAATTACATCCCGAAAGCGTATAAAGCAAAAAACAAAATTATTAATTGACGTAACAAAAGCTCGGTTTACATAACCGAGCTTTTGTGTTTTTGCAGATTTATTTGTTTTTGCTATCCCTAAGTGTGGGTGCTAATAGGGGTGCAGAAACGGTGTGCTTTTGATAGGGGTGTGAGGGGTAGACCCGTAGGGCGATGGCTTCGGGGTCCTCGCCACGAACGAAGAGAGTGGTGGGGTGATTTCTCCCGCCGAGGCAACGAATAAATAAAACACCGCAAATTATTATAAAACGGGGCGGACACTTCGGACGGCACCGCAAATTGTGACGGGGCGTAACGGTTAATTCGTAGGGACCGGCGTCCTCGACGGTCCTAGACGAAACGGTTAAATTTCACCCTCCGTGATTAACGAAAACGCCCCCCGGGATATTTTCATAACAAATTTTTACGATACGTATTTTATGTTTTGGGTTACGCCTCCCATATATGCAACGCTTAGGACCGTCGAGGACGCCGTTCCCTACACGGTGCTACCCCTTACGCCCAATCAAAAACAACACGCCATCCTTAACCGTCAACACGGCGGGAGGTAACCCCCCGCCCTACGGTTAATATGTCCCTCACTTACAAAACCCCGACGGAACGCAAACCGTCACGAAACGGTTGCAAGGTTCATAACAAATTACGATAAAACGAGGCGGTTAAACCGTCGGGCGGGTGGCTTGCTCCCGCCGTTATAACAATCAAAGAAAGCAAATGCCGTCTCATTAACGCAAAGCCTTAGACTTTGAGAATAAAAAAAACAATCACCTCCTAACAGGCCGGGAGTGCACTGTTCGGAGGTGATTGTCGTTAAAATGCTTTTAGTGAAGTTTTTGCGGTCGGGACTATTTTTACATCCCCGGATCCGTCGCTTTCTATAACCACGGTGCCGTCCCTGTCGGTGCGATACACCGTAACGTCGGCGTCCTCAAGGCGGCTTAACACCGTCTCGTCCGGGTGTCCATAGCTGTTGCCCTCGCCTACCGATATAACCGCAATCCTTGGCATAACCTCCCTTAAAAAGAGGTAGCTTGTGGAGCTGTCACTGCCGTGATGCCCCACCTTCAAAACCGTGCTGGCTATATCGTAGCCCGAATTAAGTATATACTGCTCTGCGGCACGCTCTGCATCCCCTGTGAACAGGAAGGAGTTATCTCCGTGGCTTATCCTCAGCACTATGGAGCTGTCGTTAGTCTCCTTGCCTGCGTTACAAGCCAGTATCTGTACCGTGGCACTGCCAAGCTCAAAGGTATCCCCTGCCCTTGGCACCTCCATAACCGCCCCTGCCTTTTCCGTATACTTTACAAGGTTTGCAAAAACGTCCGTGCCGTACTCGGTAACGGGTGAGTACACCGTCCCTGCAGTAGCCGCATTCAAGGCGCCGGGCAGTCCGCCGATATGGTCCTCGTGAGGGTGGGTGGCTATCACGTATTCAAGGTGATCTATCCCCTGCTCGCTGATATAGCTGAACAGCAAGGAAGAGTCGCCCCTGTTGCCGCCGTCTATCAGCATAGCCTCCTCACCGCAGGTAACTAAGGCGGCATCCGCCTGCCCCACGTCAAGAAAATGCACCCTGAGCAGGTCAAGGCTTTCTCCAGAGGTCTCCTCAGCGGTCTCCTCAGAAGGCTCCTCGGTAGTTTCCTCTGCAGGCGCACTGCTATCCGCGCTTACCTGAAGGCTGCTGTCCTCCAATGGGGGCTTGTAAAGTCTGTCACAGCCGCAAAACAGAACGGCAAGGAGAAGCAGCAGACTAAACAGAGCTTTGCTTAATTTTTTCATTTTACTTGTCAATGTGTACGTCCAGCTGGTTGTAAGGAATCTTTATACCCTTCTTGTCAAAGGCCGCCTTAACCGCCTCGATCAGGTCGAAGTATACGTCCCAGTAGTCGGCGGTAGCACACCAGGCACGGAGGGTAAAGCCAAGGGCACTGTCGCCGTGCTTGGAAAGCCTTGCCATAGGCTCAGGCTCGGAAACAACCAAGGGATGCTTTGCGGCTATAGCCAACAGCAGGGTCTTTACAGTCTCCACGTCGGTATCGTAGTCTACGTTAAACTCCAGATCAACTCTACGCTTATCCAGGGCAGAATAGTTTTCAACAACGGAGTTGGTAAGGGTGCCGTTGGGGATGGTAACAACCTTGTTGTCGGGGGTGTCCAGAATGGTGTACACCACGGTTATCGCCTTAACGGTACCGGAGGCATCGGGGGTAGCGATATAGTCGCCCACCTTAAAGGGCTTGAAAACAAGTATCATAATACCGCCAGCAAAGTTGCTGAGAGCACCCTGCAGGGCAAGACCTACGGCAACACCGCAGGAAGCCAGCACAGCCAAGAAGGAGGTTGCAGGCACGCCCAGCATAAGAGCAACGGTGATAAACAGCAAAGCGTAAAGGCTGATGTTTATCAAGCTGAACAGAAAGCTCTCAACGCTGTCCTCCAAAGCCTGAATCTTAGCAGACTTTTTAAGCTTCTTTTTTAGCCATTTTATAAGCTTAACGCCTACGCCGAGAACAATTGCCGCACCCAAAAGCCTTACGCCCAGAGAGGTAGCAAGCTCTACCAAAAAATCAATAACCTTTTGCCAATCCATAAAAATCTCTCCTTTTTTGATTAATTGCTTATATTATACTCTTTACGCTTAAATTAGTCAATAACAACATTATATTAACTGGGGCTGTCTCAAATTTTCATTTGAGACAACCCCATAAATCAATTCCTTTTAAGTTTGTTTTCGATGGTAATACAGGACGCTGTCAGCATTCTACGGATTCTTCCGCAAAGGTTTCTGTAATCCTTAAAAACCTCTTCGTCAATACTATCGGAAGAAAAAATCAGCTTAAGCCAGCTTTCAGTTTCCATACATTCTTTTCTGGCAATCTCAAACTTTGACAGCATATCCGCAAGACTTTGGGGATATTGAGCCTCGGAAATATTAGCAAAAACGCTGGAAGAAGCTCTTTTTAATTGGCAAGAGGTGTTGAAGTCTATTTTATTGTTTTTGCAAAGCTCTGCAACCTTGATTGCCAACTCCTGGAATAATCAAGCAACGGATTTTTTGACATAGCTTTTCCCTTTCAAAAAAATCACGGCTTCGCCGTGCATGGAATCAGTCCAACGGACTGCATGGAATCAATCCGAAGGGGTGGGAAATGCATGCGTACCGCATGATGCCATACGCCCTTGGGGGCGATTCCATACACGGCTTCGCCGTGATTCCATACCAATCCTTCGGATTGGATAAAAAAGCACCCGAACTGCGTTCGAGTGCTTTTTTGGTGACCCGTAGG
>JAZSQJ010000042.1:0-1802 GCA_045537905.1 Eubacteriales bacterium | reverse complement strand
TGAGTTGCAAGAGCTTGCGGAGAGCATCGAAAGAATGGATATGCGTGACCAATGCATACAGCAATTTATCCGTGATGCAAAGCAGTATATCGAGATGCCGAAGCTGACACCCGAACTGCTGAGAGTCTTCATCCGCAGGATTGAGGTGTACGAAAAGTTCGAGAAATACTCACGAACAGCAGGAAACCCGATCCGCATACACTACGCCTTCCGACTTCCCGAACAGGAAGGTGTCCCCGCAATCGACGTCCTCACACAACCCACAGCAAAAACCGCATAAAAAGTAATAACCGGAAGGTTTTTACACCTTCCGGTTACATACCACCCACTAATTCTCCGTTAAGAACATCACGGAAAACAAGGTGGGTCGTTTTTTGTTTACTTGAATTTTTATATGAGCTATACTATTATGATATCCAGCTTTCTGTCCTTTACGGTGATGCGTGCAGGATCAATCCTGATGTTAACGCTATCCCCTACTTTGCCGTCATAGGCAACTGTGATGCTCTCACCGTTTACGCTGACCTTGGCATATCGGATATGACCGTAGTCAAGTACCTCGGTAACGGTACCGCTCAGAGTAGCGTATTCAACTGCCTTGTCTACCACGGAAACGGCAGATGTATCGAATACGTACTGTATATCGGTTTTGAATATTCTTGTACCCTTGCAAGCAAAAAGCTTTTTACAAACGTTGGGATCAGGTAACAATCTGCTTCCTGCCAGCTCCATAAAGAAGCGGTACTTATTGCCGTTTTTCTCCTTGGTGAACAAGCCGTCCACGGCGTTTGTGAGAGCTATGGGAGCGATACCGCAGTCGTCAACTCTTATAGAACACATATCAATATCAAAGGAAATATCGTCACCTACCTTGAAACGTGCAGCACCTTCCTCTGCAGCGAAAACTGTAAGCTCACCAACATTGAGGAAATACAGAGTTTTGCCCTCTATCTCCTCTGTCCATTGAAGGGTTGCCCTCCCCATACCGTTACCAAGGCTGATGGCAGAAACGGGCATAACAAGCTCTGCGCTGTCGCTGGCGGAGGCGGTTATCGCTGTGGGAAGTGCAAATGTCTGACCGCCAAAGGACAACTTGCTGCCCTTAACAGAGCATTTAACTATGTTCTCCTCGGGAAGTCTTCGTCTTATGCTCTTTTCGGTTTCCCTATCGAAAACGTGGAACTTCTTTTTGCTTATAGCTATATCTATCACGTCGCCCCTGCGAACCACACAGTCAGGATCGGACTTGATGATTATCTGACCTTTGTCACCGTCGAGGTTATCAACATTAAGGTTGGCGTAAACAAGTGTTTCTCCGCCAAGAACCTCAACCACGCTTACCACAGCTTTAGTGCTTGCCCAAAGGCTGTTATCATCCGCCTTACCAAGCTTTACGCCATCGGGACGGATACCAAAGACGATCTTCTTTTCGCCATCCATATACTTAAGGGGTATCTTATCCGCCTGAACGTAATCCATTACGATATCGGTGCCGCAGTCAAGCTTGAATGTAACTTTATCCCCCTGCTTTACCATAGTGCCGTCAAAGAAATTCATCTGAGGGGTACCGATAAAGCCTGCAACGAACATATTGTCGGGGTATTTATAGAGGTTTATGGGGGTATCTATCTGCTGTACGAAGCCGTCCTTCATAACAACGATACGGGTGCCCATCGTCATAGCCTCCACCTGATCGTGGGTTACATAAATAAAGGTGGTGCCAAGTCTCTCGTGTAGGCGGGATATCTCAGCCCTCATAGCCGCACGCAGCTTTGCGTCCAGATTGGAGAGGGGCTCGTCCA
>JAZSQJ010000065.1:0-25450 GCA_045537905.1 Eubacteriales bacterium | reverse complement strand
AATTTTCCCTGAATTTTCTGCTTTAGAATGAGTATATTTTATTCTTTTTCGTGCTCTGTGCCTTTGTCAGCGGTCTGAATGACAGGGAATAACCTGTCATTTTTTTATGCAACAGCATATCGTTAAAGTCTCTTAAAGCTTGTCAATAATCCCCGCATCGTATTTAAGTATCATAGATGCGTCAAGGTTGTTAACCTTGACGTCACCGTTTACGTCGGCAACGTCCTTTTGGTAGGAGTTAAGGTCGATAATGCCTGCATCGTACTTAAGCACTGTTGTGGCATCAAGGTTGTTTACCTTGCCGTCCAGGTTTGCATCGCCGCTGAGGGCAAAGCTTGCGGCATCGAATACTACCTCCTGATCAAGGGATGAGCCGTAAACGGAAGCGTTTATGCCGTTTACGGTTGCCGTTGCGAAGGAATCCAATACATACCCCTCCGCCAAGGTGACTTTATATCTGAGGGCGTACTTACTGCCTGGGGTAAAGGTATCGCTTTGGTTAAGCATGGGGTACGGTTTTTCGTAAAGATACCAACAGTCTACCTCTGCCGTATAGAGGTTAGGGTGCGCAGAGCGTATATCAAAGGACGGATTTGCACCTGCCGTAGGAGCAGAAACGGTAAAGGAAAGGCTTTCTAATATACGGTCGGTCTTTACCCATTTTGCGTATATTGTCATATCCTCGGTAACAGGGTAGCTCCACGATACGGCAACGGTAAGCTCGGCGTCCATATACCAACCGAAAAAGGTGTATCCTTCTCTGGTGGTAGCACTTTGGGGAGCGGGTATATTGCTGTAGTATTTAAGTCCGCTTACATCGGGAATGCTGCTGCCGCCGTTGGTGTCATAGCTTAAGGTAAAGGTGGGTGCAACGTCCCTTGAGTCTATAACAAACTCTGGTGAGGTTGCCGTTACCTGAGAGTAGTCGTCCGTTACAACAAGGCCGGTGACATCCCAGGCTTCACCGTTTACACTAACGCTCACTCCCTCTGCAAAGACGTGGGTAGCACCTGCATTATCCTCCAGCCTTACTCGTGCAAACATACGGTATGTGCCCGTTGTAAACGTTTCACCGCTGTACAAATACAAAGGTCTCCAATTGCTGCCGTCCTTCTTTTGCCAGGTGGCTGTGCCTATGGCAAATGTGGCAGGCAAGCCTTCCGTAACGGTAAAGGAGGGAGAATATGCCTTTGTGCCAATGTGAGGAATATTTACAAAATCCGTAGAAACCGCAGCAACCCTTGTTATTGGTGTCCGTTCAGAGGGGGCGGGTGCCGTAACCGCAACGAAGATATCTATTTCTGCCGTATCTCCGAGGGCGTCGGTAACACGGATAACGGTGTCGCCGTTTTCTGCCAGCTTATAGGGCGTACCGCTTACGGTACCGTCGGCAGAAACCTTAACCCAGTCCGCACCGCTTACCTTGCTGAAGGTGTACGGAGCGGTGCCGCCGCTGACGTTTCCCGCCAGGGAATAGGAGGCAATAGACTCCCCAACGTAGCTTACGCCTATATCAAAGGTGTAGCTATCAGTGAAACGCAAATCGGTATAAGCGTAAATCCCGGGTGTTAAACCCAAAACAAGAAAAAAGCAAATTAAAAAACTGAATATCTTTACGTGTGTTTTCATATTGCGGAAAACCTCCTTACGTTAAAAACCGCCTATTATACCCGCATCGTATTTAAGTATCATAGATGCGTCAAGGTTGTTGACCTTAGCGTCACCGTTTACGTCGGCAAGGTCCTTTTGGTCTAGGCTGAGGTCAATAATACCCGCATCGTACTTAAGCACTGTGGCGGCGTCAAGATTGTTTACCTTGCCGTCCTCGTTTACGTCGCCCGTCTTGCGGTCATCCTCAAACACGTACTGACAGGATATGGTATACTCTACAAAATGCTTTGTTTCAGGACTTTCGTCAAAATAAGCAAGAGCCTGACTGTCGTTTACGGTAGCTATTACCTGGCTGTACGCCTCATCCTTATTGATGCTGAACTCATAGTCGCCCGTGGTAACGATATCGAAAATTGCAGTATAAACGTGACCCTGTATAAATTTTTCGTCCTCGTATACGTATCTGCCTTCGTTAACGTCATACCAGGAAACACCGCGAATCTTGTAATAAAGGTCAACGTACTGGCCGTTACGCAAGACCTTTTCCTTCTCCTCGTTTTCGGTTGCTATGCGGTAGCCGACGCCTACGGAGCTTGCTGTGTAATCGGGGCGTTTTCCTGCCAGAGGCTCCTCAAGATTTTTAATGCTTACGTCACTTACTATGGTTTTTTTGCATATAAATCTGGCAACAACTATAATGTGGGAGGAAGAAGCATAGGCGTAATGGGGTTTAACCTCCAGTTCAAAACCGGCACCGGTGGTTTTAACGGTAGGATTATCGTTGCTATCGGTAGCAAACATATATCCCGCTCCTGCGGCGACGGTTATTTCTGCGGTATAGGTAACTCCGCTTTCAAATACGCCCGTCTGGCTGGTGTAGCCCGTGCTTTGATGCCATACGGCAATTGTTTCAGTGGGGGATTTCCAAAGGATGTCGGTTACCTTATATGCATCGTCGTTAGGAGAATACATATCAAGGTTGCCCTTTTTACCCTCTTTCGGCAGGGTAAAGTTCATAACCTCCACCGTGCTGATAATCTTTTTACAGGGCTCAAAGGTATACTTTACCCATATTCTTTTATCCATATCGGAAACGGTTTGACTGTTACAGTAAACCGTAGCCTTGTTGCCGTTTATGCTTGCATAAACCTTACTGCTTTCGTCAGGGTTAACGGCAAATCTGTAGGGCGTTACTGCCTCAAGGGGAACTATTACGGTGTAGCGTGTGCCTTCCGCAAAGGTATCGCCAAAGTCCAAAGGCAAGCCTGTATCTGCATCCTGCCACGTTATACCGTTTACGGCAAAGGTTCCGCCCACACCCGTCGTATATCCCTTGTCCGATGTGCTATACTCATAGTCGGGGGCAGTGCCTGCAACAGGCTCCATAAACCAGAGGGAAACGCTTGCTATATCGGCAGGTGCATCCTCGCAGGGAGGGAAGGTGTAGGAAATCTTACGGAACTTATCGGTGTCCTTAACGCCTAACGTGCTTACCGTACCTTCGGCGCCGTTTACGTAGCCTGCAACGTTTTCACCAAAGCTGTAATAGGGAATGCCCCAGATATCCGTACCGTAGTTCAGATAGATTGCTATATCCACCCTGTAACGGGTACCCGTCACAAAAGCTTCCCCTTCTTTCAGGGCGCGGCCCTTGTCAAGGTCGTACCACTGTATACCGTTTTTATAGAAGTTGTGATAGTACTCGGAATCGTACTCGTAATTATAGTTGGCGATTTTATACTCCAACATACTCGACGCCATAGCCGCCGCTTCAAAGCTTGGCGCTCTGCCGCCTGCAGGGATTTCTATGCTTACCCTCAGCTCGTCTATTACTGTGGTTACCGTCTTTGCCTTTTCTTCTGTTTCGTTATTAAGGGCAAAGGCGTTTAACATAGGTGCACATAAGGCAAGCAGCATCAGGCACACCAAAAGTGTATGCATTGTCTTTTTCATACCAAAACCTCCGTTTGCGTACAATTATCTATAATAAATTATAGATAAAATTTTGGATATAACAACACACTTTTCCCAAAACAAGTGTGGTTTTTTATAAAAAGGGTGGGGAAAAGTGTGGTTTTTTCAAAAAATATTACAGAGTATCCTCAAGAGCTTTTACCGCTATGGCTATTTCCGGGTCAAAGTCCAGATACCACTCCTTGCTTTCTTTGATGTATTTTTTCTTAAAGCTCTCACTTGTCACTACCGCACATCGTAAGTTATGCAATCTGTCCGCCGCCTTTACCGCCGTGGCCAGGGGGTTTTCCTTTATGCCCCTTATGTACTCCGCCATATCGTAGCCCTTTTCCTTGGTAAGCAGCTTAACCGCCTCCAGCACCCTTTCGTTGCTAAGGGCAAGTATCTCCGCCTCGGTAGCATCGGTGTCCTCAAGCAGGTCGTGAAACAAAGCGGCAATCTGATACTCGGTACCGTAGCCCTTGTCACCCAGTATTTCCGCCACAGCTACAGGGTGGCTGATATAGGGTATACCGCCTATACGAAGCTGACCGCTGTGTTTTTCCGTAGCAAATTCCAAAGCCTTTTCGTAGTCCATCTCGTTACCTCGTTATTTTCCGTAAGCGTATCCGCAACGCTGGCACAAGGGCTCCTTGACACAGCGTTTTTCGAAGGAGCTTCTAAGGGACAGTGCCCTGGGAGTGCTTAGTATATACGTAAGCTCCTCGGTGTAAATATTGCCAAGGGCAATAGCCCCCTCCGCATCCAGACAGCAGGGTACAACCGTGCCGTCAGACAGCACGCCTATCTGGTCACGAAGTCCGTAACAGCTATGCTCACTGCCAAAATACTCACCCTCCACGTCGGGCCAGGTAAACCTTTTTCCCCATTCCAAAAAGACTTTGTCTTTCAGCTTGTAGCCGCTGTAAATGCTCTGCCACTCCCTGTAGTCCTCACCGTCAAAGAAGGCGTGCATTTCATTTATTATATGGTCGTTAAGACTTTCCTTGCCCCCCACGTTCCAAAGCCGCATAACGCTGATAATCCCCTTATCAGCGGCGGCAGAGCAAAACTTAAAGCAGTCCTTAAGATACTCGTCAACAGAACAGGGCAGGGCGTTAGCCTCGTAAGCGTGGAGCGAAACGCTAACCTTATGTAAGGACTTGGCACCAAGCAACACGTCCCCTCTATCCTTAAGCAGAGTGCCGTTGGTGGTAATTATCACCTTAAAGCCCAGCTCAAAGGCGATATCAAAAAAACGGGGAAGCAGTGGGTGCAGTAAAGGCTCACCCATCAAGTGAAAATACAGGTAGTCACAAAAGGGGCGTAGCTTAACCGCGGCTGTCTCAAACTCCCTCTCCGTAACAAAGCGTATCCTCCGCCTCGTGCCGTGGCAAAAGCTGCAGGACAAATTACAGGCGTTTGTTATCTCAAAAAAAGCCTTGTTTGGCATAGGTACCCCCTAGTCGTTCGTAAGGTTGCCGTCGCCGCTTATGGGAATAGCGTCACCAAGATACGTAGGCTTTGGCTTGAAAACGCTTGTCAAAAAGTCGTTAACTCTTGCCAGCACCTCTCTTGCGTTATGGTCTGCCTCGTTTACAAACCTGTGCAGGTCAGAGTTAACGCCGTAGGCTTCAATGCCCAGCTTGTCCGCAATATAAAGGGCACGGTACAAATGGTATTCTTGGGTAACAATTATAATCTTCTTCGCCAAAAACACTTCCTTGGCACGGTAAATGCTTTCGTAGGTAGAAAAGCCTGCGTGGTCCATAAACACGTCAGTGTCGGGTACACCGGCATCCACTGCCCAATCCTTCATCACCTTAACCTCGTTATAGTTTATCTGTCCGTGGTCACCGCTCATAAGCAACTTGGGTGCGGCGTTACGCTTGTAAAGGTCAACCCCCACGGTCAGCCTGTCGTTAAGCGCATCGGAGGGTCTGCCGCTGCTGTAAACCAAACAGCCAAGAACCAGTATACAGTCCACGTCCTCAAGAGACAGTGCCTCCTCTGCGGTCAGTATATGCTCACCGCCAACGCTCTTTACGTAGCCGTTGATACCAAGGGTAACCAAAGCCACCGCCATAGCCAGACACAGCTCCACGGCAACAAGACGCTTTATTACGGTTTTAAGCTTTGTACCCTTACCTTTTTTCTCGCTTAAAGCAATAAATATATAAACAGCCAGCGGTAAAACTATACCGCATAAAATAGCTACCGTAAATAACGCAACAAACATATTCCAACCTCCTTTGTTTTCTATAATCTATTATAACATCTGCATTAAATAATGCAATAGGAGCCGTAAAAAAACTCTGTTTTTTTACGGCTCAGCTTGATGACAAACCTTGTCATCAAGCTGGCAGAGTGCTGAGAAAGAGTGCAGACAAGACGAACCGAGGTGATAACTGTACTAAGTACTGTGAGCCGAGGTTCGTTTTGAACGAAAAAACAAATAAAATGCAGAAAATTCAGGGAAATTTTCCCTGAATTTTCTCCTTTAGAATGAGTATATTTTATTCTTTTTCGTGCTCTGTGCCTTTGTCAGCGGTCTGAGCCGTAAAAAAACTCTGTTTTTTTACGGCTCCTACGTATTGGATTATTTTTGTATATTTGCACTGAACTTGGCTCTGCGCATCGCTTTAACAAGCTTTTCGTTTGCACCGCAGATTATAAGACTTACGTTTTTGCTCTTACAGCTTTTAAGCACGTCCTCCAGGGCGTTCATAGCGGTAGCGTCAAGGGCGGTAACACCCTCCATATTCAAAACCACGTCCTTGTCCTCCGCTCTTACAGCGGCAAGCTTGTCAGAGGAGCCGAAGAACAAGGCGCCCTTTATTTCGTATACAACGGCACGGTCGCTCTCGTCTGTTTTCTGCACGCTGGTCTTTTTAAGCATCCACTTAATGGAAAGAATAATGGCAAGCCCCATACCAACCGCAATTGCCACAACCAAATCAAATACAACCGTAAGCACAAAGGTGACAAGGGCAACGGCGATATCCGCAACGGGAGCCGTTTGTATAATACGCTTCATCCTACGCCACTCGCTCATATTATAAGCCACTATAAACAGTATAGCCGCGATGGTAGGCATAGGTATCAGCTTGGCGTAGGGCATAAGGAACAGCAGTACAAGAAGCAAAACGATGGCGTGTACCATACCTGCAACGGGGGTTCTGCCGCCGTTTTTAACGTTTGCTGCAGTTCTTGCAATAGCACCTGTGGCAGGTATACCGCCAAAGAGCACGGAGGCAATGTTGCCGGCACCCTGGGCAACGAGCTCTGCATTGGAGTTGTGCTTGTCTCCTACCATATTGTCAGCAACAACGCAGGACAAAAGGGACTCAATAGCGGCAAGCACGGCTATGGTAACGGCGTCAGGCAGTGCGTTGCAAATAGCGGTAAAGCCAAAGTCTATACCGCTGAAATCCACCTTGGGCAGACCCATAGGTATATCGTAAAGGTCGCCTATAGTAAATACGTTATCCCCGATAAAGGGAATAAGACCCACCAGCAAAGCACCTGCAATAACGGCAATAAGGGAAGGAGGCACACGCTTTTCAAGCCTGGGGTAAACAATAAGTATCAGCAAGCATACGGCACCGATAAGCAGTGCCTGCCAGCTGAAGGTGTCAATAGCCTCGATGTTTGCCTCCAGCTTTTCAAAAGCCTCGATAGGCTTAACACCCGCGGCATAGGAAAGGCCGAGAAAGTCCTTAATCTGACCGATAAAAATGGTAACGGCAATACCTGCGGTAAAGCCGGTGGTGATGGTGTAGGGAATATACTTAATAAGACCGCCAAACTTAAAAACGCCCATAAGTATAAGGATAAAGCCTGCAAGCAAAGTGGCAAGGAACAGCCTGCCCATATCCATCTCGGCACCGACTATGCCTGCAACGATAGTGGCAAAGGCGGCGGTAGGGCCTGCGATCTGCACACGGCTGCCGCCTAAAAAGGAAACCAAAAAGCCTGCGGCAATAGCGGTGTAAATACCGTTGGCAGGCTCAACGCCCGAAGCAATGGCAAGAGCAATGGAAAGGGGCAGTGCAATAACGGCTACGATAATACCCGCAACAACATCCTTAAGGGCTTGCTCTTTGGTGTAGCCTTT
The DNA here is from genome assembly GCA_045537905.1 of Eubacteriales bacterium. Classification (GTDB taxonomy): domain Bacteria; phylum Bacillota; class Clostridia; order Oscillospirales; family CAG-382; genus SIG636. Next base: position 17,769 of record JAZSQJ010000065.1, on the reverse strand, counting down.
AACGGTGTCGAAAAACTTTGGCTTCAAATAAAAACCTTTCATTTGTTTTCTCCTCTATTTTTAATACACAGGGATTATATCACCAAGACGGCGCTTTTGCAATGTTCAATAAACACCAAGTTTACAAAAATCTTCAAAAGATTATTGACAAATATTCTATTATCTGATATCATATTGATATCAGATTAATCAAGGGGTTGTTTCTATGAACAGAGATACGATAATAGAGATAAAGGGACTGTCGAAAAGCTTTGGGGAGCTTAAGGCGGTAAACGGTATCAGCCTTAAGGTTAAAAGGGGCGAGCTGTTTGCTTTTCTTGGCGTAAACGGTGCAGGCAAAAGCACCACTATATCCATAATGTGCGGCAGGCTTGCCAAGGACGGCGGTACGGTAATAATTGACGGTACGGATATAGATAAAGATATGGACAGTGCAAAACGCAGTATAGGCGTTGTGTTCCAAAGCTCTTATATGGATAAGGCTCTTACGGTGAAGGAAAACCTTCGTTACAAGGCGTCCCTTTACGGCATAAAGGGCAGGGAATACGAGGAGCGGCTGAGGGAGCTTTGTGATATGCTTGGACTTGAGGAGCTGCTTGACAGGACTCTGGGCAAGCTGTCGGGAGGGCAAAGACGCCGTGTGGATATCGCAAGGGCGTTGTTGCATTCTCCAAAGATACTGGTGCTGGACGAGCCTACCACGGGTCTTGACCCCCAAACCAGAAGCAAGGTCTGGTCGGTTATCCACAGGCTCAGAAAAGAAAAGGGCATTACCGTCTTTCTTACCACCCATTATATGGAGGAGGCGGCAGATGCAGATTACGTAGTGGTGATTGACAAGGGCTGTGTGGCGGCATCGGGCACGCCCCTTGAGCTGAAGAACAAATACACATCCGATTACGTAACGGTTTACGGCGAGGCTGAGGATAAAATCAAGGCACTGGGATACCCCTACGAGCCTATTCGTGACGCTTTTCGTATAGTTGTACCCGATACCGCTGCCGCAAAACAGCTTATCGTGGAAAATCCGGGGCTGTTTGCGGACTTTGAGGTAGTAAAGGGAAAAATGGACGACGTGTTTCTGGCTGTAACGGGCAGAAAGCCGGAAGGAGGCGGTGAATAATGGATATGTTAAAAGCCTTAACGGTACGTAACGTAAAGCTGTTTTTCAAGGACAAGGGTATGTTTTTCACCGCAATGATAACCCCGCTTATCCTGCTTGTGCTTTACGTAACCTTTTTATCTAACGTGTATAAGGATAGCTTTGTACAGGGGCTGCCTGGGGGCGTACCCGTACCCGATAAGCTGATGGACGGTATGGTAGGCGGTCAGCTTTTGTCCTCTCTTCTTGCGGTTTGCTGTATAACCGTTGCCTTCTGTTCTAATCTGCTTATGGTACAGGACAAGGTAAGCGGTGCCGGGGACGATATTGCAATGACCCCCGTAAAGGGCAGTGTTCTTGCCGCTTCCTATTATATTTCCACGGCAATAAGCACCCTTACAATATGCTACGTTGCCACGGGTGCCGCCTTTATATATCTGGCGTGCATAGGCTGGTATTTGTCCTTTGGAGACGTGCTTTTGATTTTACTGGACGTGTTTATACTGTCTATGTTTGGCACGGCTTTTTCCTCGGTGGTAAACCATTTTCTGTCCACCCAGGGACAAATGTCCGCAGTAGGCTCTATCGTAAGCTCGGTTTACGGTTTCATTTGCGGTGCCTATATGCCTATATCCCAGTTTGGTACGGGCCTGCAAAACGCCCTTTCCATGCTCCCGGGTACCTACGGCACCTCTCTCCTTCGCAAGCATTCTATGGGCGGTGCTTTCAGGGAGCTTAAGGCTCTGGGCGTTCCCGAGGAGGGCGTTAACGAGCTGATGGACGTGGTAGACGCTAATATCTACTTTTTCGGCAAAGCCGTTCCTACGGAAATAATGTATGGGGTAATTTGCTTTAGCGTATTGATTTTAGCGTTTATATATGTTATACTAAGCAGGAAATCAAAAAAAGCTTAAGACGAAAGAAGGAAAAATCAATGAAAAGGATAGTAACTGTTCAGGATATCTCCTGCCTTGGCAAATGCTCCTTGACAGTAGCCTTACCCATAATATCAGCAATGGGCGTGGAATGTGCCGTGGTACCTACGGCGGTGCTCTCCACCCACACAATGTTCCGCGGTTACACCTTCCGTGACCTTACCGAGGATATACAGCCTATAGTAAAGCACTGGCAAAAGGAAGGCATCACCTACGATGCGGTATACACAGGCTACCTTGGCTCCTTTGAGCAGCTTAGTCTGGTAAGCGATATGTTTGACCTTTACAAAAAGGACGGCGCTCTTATAGTTGTTGACCCCGTTATGGCAGACAACGGCAAGCTGTACCCCGGGTTTACCGAGGAGTTTGCGGCTAGTATGGCGGGCATCTGCGGCAAGGCAGACGTTATAGTCCCCAACCTTACCGAGGCGTCCTATATGCTGGGCGTACCCTACGTGGGCAGTGATTATGACGAGGACTATATCAAGGATATGCTTAAAAAGCTTTGCGGCTTAGGCTGTAAAAAGGCTGTTATCACAGGCGTCAGCTTTGAAAAGGGCAGACTTGGCGTTATGGCGTATAATTCCGAAACGGATAATTACTTTACCTATTTCAACACCCATCTTCCCGTAAGCTACCACGGCACGGGTGATATATTTACCTCCTGTCTCCTTGGCGGTCTTATGAACGAGCTTGGTCTTGAGGGTGCCCTTAAGCTGGCGGTGGACTACACAGTTGACTGTATCGCAAAAACTACCGAAAACCCCGACAGCCGTAGCTACGGCGTGGACTTCGAGGCGTCTATTCCTATGCTGGTAGACCGTTTGAAGTAATTAATTCCAACTAAGTTTGCCCTATAGGGCAAGTGAAGTTCACTTTCGCAAAGCGAAAACTTCACCCAAAGGCATTTATATTGGAAATCTCCCTCGGATAAGAATTTTAGTCTTATTCGGGGGAGTTGTATTTAAGTCTTTTCATCAATGAAACAGTATGGACTTTTTTGTATAAAGTATTGACAAACGGGGTAGTTGCATATATAATTAACAAGTTAATTGTTAAGTAGTTAATCTTTATCAGAAGGAGGGCTTGTGCTTGGAAAATAAAAAAAACGAAAACACTCTTGATAAGGCTATAAAGCTGTTTATCCACACGGAAAGATTGCATCGCTGTGTATTTGACCGAAAGGCGGTACGCTTCGGACTCCACCGCAGTCAGCACCGTATGCTTATGCTGCTTTACAGGAAGGATAAAGCCGTGTCCCAAAAGACCCTGGCTAAGGAGCTGGAGATAAGTCCTGCGGCAGTAGCCGTAGCACTGAGCAAGCTGGAGGAGCTGGAGCTTATTACCCGCACTTCCTCGGCGGAGGACAGCCGTGTTAAGGAGATAAGGGTAAGCGACAAGGGCTGCGCTCTTGCAGAGCAATCCAGGAAGGTGTTTATGGAGATAGATAAGGCGATGTTTGACGGTATAGATGAGCAAACGCTGGAAAGCTTCATATACTGTTTTGAGAAAATGCAAGATAATTTGAAATCAATGTAAGGAGGACAAGGCGTTGAAAAGATGGATGAAATATGTAAAACCCTATAAATGGAGCTTTATCCTGGGACCCTTGTGTATGATAGTAGAGGTAGTGGGCGAGGTACTGTTTCCCAAAATGCTTGGTACCATTATCAACAACGGTATAGGCACCGAGGCAGCGATAGGCAGCGGTGTGTGGTACATCGTTGCAATGCTGCTGCTTATGGGCGTAACGGCTTTGCTTATGCTTATTGGCGGTGTTGGCGGTGCCTATTTCGGAGCAAAGGCGTCGGTAGGCTTTGCATCGGATTTGCGTATGGATGCGTACACCAAAATCCAAAGCTTTTCCTTTGCAAATATCGACAAATTCCGTACAGGCTCCCTTATAACAAGACTCACCAACGATATCACCCAATTGCAAAACTTTGTAAATATGCTGCTTCGTATGTTTCTCCGTTCCCCCGGTATGCTCATAGGTGCGGTAATAATGGCAATACGCACCAACGCCAGCCTTGCAAGGATATTGCTGGTGGTTGTTCCGCTTATGCTTCTGGTAATCTTTGTGGTTATAAAAAAGGGCTTCCCCCGTTTTGAAAAAATGCAGGGCAAGATAGACGCCCTCAATAACACGGTGCAGGAAAACCTTACCAACGTAAGGGTGGTAAAATCCTTCGTCAGCGAGGAGAGGGAAAACGCCAAGTTTTACGATGCCAGCGAAAACCTTAAGCAGGCGGGTTTGTCTGCAATGAACGTAATGATATTTATGCAGCCTCTGATGATGCTGATTATGAACGGCACCATCCTTACGGTTTTATGGCTTGGCGGTAATCAGGTAATAGATTTTATAAACGGCAGTATAGGTATGGAGCCCGGTGATTTTGCGGCGTTTATTACCTATATCAACCAGATACTTATGTCTCTTATGATGGTAACTATGCTGTTTATCTCCACCTCCCGCGCCCTTGCATCCTCAAAGCGTGTGGCGGCCATCCTTGACGAGGAGCCTGATATAAGCGATACAGAGGCAAAGCACAAGGACTGTACCGTAACCAAGGGCGAGATAGTGTTCAAAAACGTGTCCTTCCGTTACTACAAAAACAGCGAGGACAAGGTGCTGGACGGCATCGACCTTAATATACCCGCAGGCTCAACGGTAGGCATAATCGGCTCTACAGGCTGCGGCAAAACCACCCTTGTATCCCTTATCCCCCGTCTTTACGATGCGGACGAGGGTGCGGTGCTTATCGACGGCGTAGACGTAAGGGACTACAATCTGGTTTCCCTGCGCGACGGTATAGGTATGGTACTGCAAAAGAACCTGCTTTTCTCGGGTACCGTAGAGGACAATCTCCGCTGGGGTGACGGCGACGCCACCGACGAGGAGATAAAACAAGCGGCAAAGCAGGCTCAGGCAGACGGCTTCGTTACGGAAATGGATGGCGGCTACAAGGCAGACCTCGTACAGGGCGGTCTTAACGTTTCCGGCGGACAGAAGCAGCGTCTGTGTATAGCCCGTGCTCTGCTTAAAAAGCCAAAGATATTAATACTGGACGACTCCACCAGTGCGGTTGATACCGCCACCGAGGCGCAGATAAGAGAGGCGTTCCGTACCGACCTTAAGGGCTCTACCAAGCTTATAATAGCTCAGCGCATCAGCTCCGTTATGGATGCGGATATGATAATAGTTATGAACGACGGCAAAATTACAGGCGTGGGCAACCACGAGCAATTGGTAAAGAGCAACGAGGAATACCGTGAGATATTCTTCTCCCAAACCGATGCAAAGGAGGCTATATAATATGATAAGACCCATAGAAGAGCTTCAAAAGAGATATAGCTTCGGCAGTAAAGGTGATGGGAAAAGAGGCATGGGCGGTCCCGGCAGAGGGGGCCCCGGCAGAGGAAGAGGTCCTTCCGCTAAGCCCCGCAGCTCCAAGGGAACCATAAAAAGGCTGCTTAAATACCTGGCACCCTACAAGCTGCATTTTGTGTTTGTATTTACCTGCCTTGCCTTTTCTACGGCGGCAGGACTCCTTGGCTCCTATATGCTGTCTCCCATAATTGATAAGGTGTCGGGTGTTGTTTCCGATAAGCAGGATTTTGCAGATAAAATAATAAACGGCGCCATAGAGCTGCTTATGCCTGTTACAGACAAGTTCCTGTCTCCCGGGGTGTCGGAAACGGTAAGCTATCTGCTGACGGGCATCCTGGTACTGGCAAGCATATACGTTATATCCATAGTCTGCACCTATATCCAAAGCCGACTGCTTATAAGGATATCCCAGGGTGCAATCCAGCGTATGCGTAACGATTTATTCCGCAAGGTGCAAACCCTGCCTCTCAGCTTCCACGACTCCAGCACCACGGGTGAAACTATGAGCCGTTTTACCAACGACGTGGACAACGTGGCAGTAATGTTTGACTCCACTGCGGTAAGCCTTGTTTCCGGCGTAATAACCCTTATAGGCACTATGTTCCTTATGTTTTACGTAAACCCCATCCTCTCCGTGGTAACCATAGTATTTATCCCCGTCTTTGCCTTTGGCGGTGCAAGCATAGCAAAGCGCAGCAGTAAGTACTACGTGGCACAGCAAGCCGCTCTTGGCTCTGTAAACGGCTATATTGAGGAAAGCGTTACGGGCCAAAAGGTAATAAAGGTGTTCAACCACGAGGACGAGTGTGTAGAGGAGTTCCGCCTGCTTAACAACGACCTTAAAAAGAAGCAAACCAGCGCTATGTTCTTCGGCGGCATAATGGGCCCCGTAATGGGCAATATCAGCAAGCTAAGCTATGCCATAACCGCAGGCGTAGGAGGCATCCTTTGCTACCTCACCCTTACCGGTGATATCGCCGGGACCAGTGCAATGGCGCTTACCGTTGGCGGTCTTACGGTGTTTGTAGGCTTTGCAAATCAGTTTGCCAGACCTATTAACGAAATATCTATGCAAATGTCAAATATTTTCTCCGCTCTGGCAGGTGCGGAGAGGGTGTTTAAGGTTATGGACGTTCCTTCCGAGACTCCCGATGCTGAAACCGCAACGGATATGGAGCCCGACGGTATAAAGGGGCATATAGTCCTTAAGGACGTATGCTTTGGCTACGTTCCCGAAAAAACCGTGCTTAAGAATATATCCCTTTACGCAAAGCCGGGTCAGAAGATAGCCTTTGTAGGCTCCACCGGTGCAGGTAAAACCACGGTAACCAATCTGCTTAGCCGTTTTTACGATATCCAAAGCGGCAGTATAACCATAGACGGTGTAGACATTAAGGACATCAAGCGTGACGTGCTCCGCCGTAACATTGCAATGGTACTGCAGGACACCCACCTGTTTACGGGCACGGTCCGTGACAACATCCGTTACGGCAGACCCGACGCAACGGACGAGGAGGTTGTACAGGCGGCAAAGACCGCCTCTGCCCACAGCTTTATTAAGAGGCTTGAGCACGGCTACGATACTATGATAGAGGGGGACGGTGCAAACCTTTCCCAAGGTCAGAGACAGCTTCTTAATATAGCCCGTGCCGCCCTGAGCAAAGCGCCTATTCTTGTCCTGGACGAGGCAACCAGCTCCGTCGATACCAGAACCGAGCGTCATATAGAAAAGGGAATGGACGCCCTTATGGAGGACAGAACCACCTTCGTAATAGCACACAGGCTGTCAACGGTACGCAACTCCAACGCCATAATGGTGCTTGAGAAGGGCGAGATAATCGAGCGTGGCGACCACGACGAGCTTCTTGCGATGAAGGGCAGGTACTATGAGCTGTATACAGGCTTAAAAGAATTAGACTAAGCTTTTTGTCAGTTCCCGCCACTAACAGAGTTAGCGGCGGGGATTGACAATTGTTTTTTCTTGTGATAAACTAATTTTAATAACAAATAAGGAGAAACATATATGAAAAAACTGCTATCAATTGTTATGGCTTTTGTTTTTTGTATGAGTCTGGTTTGCGTACCTGCAGAGGCTGTGGACTATATAACCTACGAGCTTAATGTGTTTGATAACGGTGATGGCACGGCGACCGTTACGGCGTATTCACCTGCAAATATCAACAGCGGTAAAATAGTTATAAGCACCAGTGACAACCTTACTTACGTTCCCGGCAGCGGCGTGGTAGGTAATCTTCCCAACGCTGTACTTAACGAAAGCTATTCCAGGGACGGCGTAGAGGGCGTTTCCATCGTTTTTGCTTCGGTTTCTGCCATTAATGAAGTGAGACAGATTTTCCAAGGAACCTACAATATAGCAAGCGGTGCTGCCATCAGCTCTGAGGATGTTTTTGCCGCTGAGTGGAACGTTACTGACGGCAGTCAGAGCTTAGGCTCTCAAGAAGACGGCAACGTTGACGTAAAGTTTGAGTATAAGACCTATACCGTTACCTTTTTTGATAAGGACGGCAAGGTATTAAAGACTGAAGACGTTAAAGCAGGCGGTGCTGCAACGGCTCCCGAGGCTCCTGTGGTTGAGGGTATGGATTTTGCAGGCTGGGACAGGGCGTTTGACAACGTAACGGCTGACCTTACGGTAAAAGCTCAGTACAGTGCAAAGGTATTTACCGTAACCTTTATCGGCTTTGGCGGTGAGGTGCTTCAAAACGGCCCCGTTGCATACGGTGAAGCCGCTGTTGCGCCTACAGCGCTTAAGGTTGAGGGCTACACCTTCAAGGGCTGGGACAAGAGCTTTGACCGTATTACCTCCGACCTTACAGTTACGGCTATTTACGAAATAAGCAAGTACACCGTAAACTTCCTCTGCTTAAGAGGTGAAATTCTTAAGACCGAGACCGTTATCCACGGCTCTGCCGCAACCCCGCCCGAGGCTCCTGTTATAGAGGGTTATACCTTTATGGGCTGGAACAAGGCTTATGACGTAATAACCGCAGATACGGATATTACTACCATTTACCAAATTAACAGGTATACGGTAAGCTTTATAGGCAAAAACGGCGAGACCCTTAAGAACGAGTCTGTTGCTTACGGCTATTCGGCTGTTGCACCTGATGCTCCCGAGATAGAGGGTTACGTCTTCATCGGTTGGGACAAGGAGTTTAATGAAATCAAGGCAGAGACCACCGTTACCGCAATCTACGGTCACAGCGTAGAGTTTGTAGGTATGAACGGTGTAAGCATAGAAACCGTATACGTAAAGCACGACGAAGCCGCAACCGCTCCCGAAGCGCCCGAGGTTAAAGGCTATACCTTCACGGGCTGGGACGTAGACTTTTCCGAGGTTACAAGCAATATCACAGTTACCGCCATTTATGAGCTTAGCGGTATATTCGGTGACGTTAACTTCGACGGCGAGGTAAACAACCTTGACGCATCCTCTTTGCTTAAGTATGATGCGGGTATATACGGCGATTCGGATATTGCCATGGATTTTTCCGACGTAAACAGGGACGGCAAAATCAATAACCTTGACGCATCCAACGTGCTGAAATATGATGCAGGCATAATTCCCAACCTCTAATACAAAATCTGTTAATAATAAAGGTGTTGTAAAAAAAATGTGTTTTTTACAGCACCTTTTTGTTGCTTTTTACAATATCTTAAGCGGGAAATTTATTGACTTATTCAAGTGTTTGTGTTAAAATGTCTAAAATAGTTTGTTGTGATATGATCGGGAGGTTTGAAATGTTTTTTGACGAGCTTAAAATTTTTGATCCTGAAATGCATGAGGCGTGTAATCTGGAGCTTGAGAGACAGCAGCATAATATTGAGCTTATCGCTTCTGAAAACATCGTTTCCAAGGGCGTTCTTCTTGCCGCAGGCACTGTGCTTACCAACAAGTATGCCGAGGGTTATCCCGGTGCCAGATACTACGGCGGCTGTCAGTGTGTTGACAAGGTTGAGGACATAGCAAGAAACCGTGCAAAGGCGCTTTTCGGTGCAGAGCACGCTAATGTTCAGCCTCACAGCGGTGCCAACGCTAACCTTGCGGCGTTTTTGGCATTTCTTTCTCCCGGCGATACGGTTCTTTCTATGAGCCTTGCTCACGGTGGTCACCTTTCTCACGGCTCGCCCGTAAACATTTCCGGTAAATACTTCAACATAGTTCCTTACGGCGTTAACGCTGAGACCCAGCGTATTGACTATGACGTTATGTATGAGCTTGCTCTTAAGCATAAGCCTAAGCTTATCCTCGTTGGTGCAAGTGCATATCCCCGTGTTATTGATTTCAAGCGTTGCAGAGAGATAGCTGACGCTGTAGGCGCTATCCTTATGGTAGATATGGCACACATTGCAGGTCTTGTTGCCGCAGGCGTTCATCCCTCTCCCGTTCCTTATGCAGACGTTGTTACCAGTACGACCCATAAAACTCTCCGCGGACCCCGCGGCGGTCTTATCCTTTGTAAGGAGCAGTATGCTAAGCTTATAGATAAAGCGATATTCCCCGGTACACAGGGCGGTCCCCTTATGCATATAATCGCCGCTAAGGGCGTTGCTTTCGGCGAGGCTCTTACCGAGGAGTTCCGTGCTTATCAGAGACAGGTTGTGGCAAACGCCGCCGTTCTGGCAAAGGAGCTTTTGGCACACGGCTTCAATCTCGTTTCCGGCGGTACCGATAACCACCTTATGCTTCTTGACCTTCGTCCCTTTGGCCTTACGGGTAAGGAGATGGAGCACCGTCTTGACGAAGTGCATATCACCGCAAACAAAAACGCTATCCCCAACGACCCTCAGAAGCCTATGGTTACCAGCGGTGTAAGAATAGGCACTCCCGCTATAACCTCCCGTGGCTTCAAGGAGGCTGAGATGGTAAAAATAGCTCAGTTTATCTATGATGTTGCTAAGGATTTTGATGCTAACAAGGACAGAGTTACCGAGGAGGTTATCGCCCTTTGTAAGCAGTTCCCTATATATTAAGCTTTTAGGAGGATAAAAATATGGCATACTATTATAAAGAACCGTCTCGCACCTTCAGTGAGTATCTTCTTGTTCCCGGCTATACCTCTGAGGAATGTATCCCTGCAAACGTTTCTCTCAAAACCCCTCTTGTAAAGTTCAAAAAGGGTGAAACTCCTGAGATTCAGATGAACATACCTATGGTTTCCGCAATTATGCAAAGCGTTTCCAACGATACTATGGCAATAGCTCTTGCAAAGGAAGGCGGTATCTCCTTTATATACGGCTCCCAGTCCATAGAGGATGAGGCGGCGATGGTTGCCCGTGTTAAAAACTACAAGGCAGGCTTTGTAGTAAGCGACAGCAACCTTTCTCCCGACGCAACTCTTGCAGACGTACTTAACGAGGTACAGCGTACGGGTCACAATACCATAGCCGTTACCGAGGACGGTAGTGCAAACGGCAAGCTTCTCGGTCTTGTAACCAGCCGTGATTACCGTGTAAGCAGGATGGCGCTTGATACTAAGGTAGTTGACTTTATGACTCCCTTCAGTGCCCTTATTACGGCGCCTGAAACGACTACCCTTAAGGAAGCTAACGATATAATTTGGGAAAACAAGATAAACCAGCTTCCCATCGTTTCCGACGACGGTAAGCTTTTATATCTTGTATTCCGTAAGGACTACAGCCAGCACAAGGCAAACCCCAACGAGCTTCTTGATAAAAACAAGCGTTACGTAGTAGGCGCAGGCATCAACACCAAGGACTACGAGGAAAGAGTTCCTGCCTTGGTTGAAGCAGGTGCAGACGTGCTTTGTATAGACTCCTCCGAGGGTTATACGATTTGGCAAAAGAAGACCCTTGACTTTATCCGTGCCAAGTACGGTGACAGCGTTAAGGTTGGTGCAGGTAACGTGGTTGACCGTGAGGGCTTTATGTTCCTTGCAGAGGCAGGTGCAGACTTTATTAAGGTTGGTATCGGCGGCGGCTCCATCTGTATCACCAGAGAGCAAAAGGGTATAGGCAGAGGTCAGGCTACTGCTCTCCAGGAGGTAGCAGCGGCAAGAGACGAGTATTTTGAAAAGACGGGTATATACGTTCCTATCTGCTCTGACGGCGGTATAGTTCACGATTACCATATGACCATGGCACTTGCAATGGGTGCAGACTTCCTTATGCTGGGCAGATACTTTGCACGCTTTGATGAAAGCCCTACGGAAAAGCTGTTTATCAACGGCACCTACGTTAAGGAATACTGGGGCGAGGGCAGTAACAGAGCGCGCAACTGGCAGCGTTACGACCTTGGCGGCAAAACCGGTCTTTCCTTTGAGGAGGGTGTTGACTCCTACGTTACCTACGCAGGCAGCCTGAAGGACAACGTAAGCAAAAGCCTTTATAAGGTTCGCTCTACTATGTGCAACTGCGGCGTTATCAATATACCCGACCTGCAGAAGAACGCAAAGATAACTCTCGTTTCCGCAACCAGTATAGTTGAGGGCGGTTATCACGACGTTATGCTTAAGAGCAACACGGGTATAAAATAGTATAAAAATCAAGGAACTGTCTCATTTGTTTTGCACTCTTGTAGGGACAAACCGTCCACGACGGTCCTGAACAAAGCAGTTAATTGTAACGTATAGGTAACGAAGTCCCCTTACGGATTGTTTGCTTACATTTGAATTATAAATTAATATTTAGGGGCTGTCCTTAATGAGACAGCCCCTCAGCTTGATGACAAACCTTGTCATCAAGCTGGCAGAGTGCTGAGAAAGAGTGCAGGCAAGACGAACCGAGGCGATAACTGTACTAAGTACTGTAAGCCGAGGTTCGTTTTGAACGAAAAAACAAATAAAAATGTAGAAAATTCAGGAAAATTTTCCCTAAATTTTCTACTTTAGAATGAGTATATTTTATTCTTTTTCGTGCTCTGTGCCTTTGTCAGCGGTCTGAGGGGCTGTCCTTAATGAGACAGCCCCTTTTTCAGAGGTTGTTATGGAAAAGTATTCATTAAAAGTAATCGCCCATATAGAAAACGATTTTACAAGCAAGTTCGGCATCCCAAGGCAAAGCGGTATGCTGTCCGAGCTAAAGTCACGCATAGTGTTTGAAAGGGAATACAGAAGGGAAGAGGCTTTCAGGGATATAACAGGCTTTTCCCATCTGTGGCTGATATGGCAGTTCTCTGAGGCTGTCCGTGAGGAGTGGTCTCCCACCGTCCGTCCTCCTATGTTGGGGGGCAATAGGCGTACAGGGGTCTTTGCCACCCGTTCCCCCTACCGTCCCAACGCTTTGGGACTATCCTGCGTAAAGCTTCTTGAGTATGTAAACGACCCTAAAACGGGCCCTACTCTTATAGTAAGCGGCGCTGATTTGATGAACGGCACCCCCATATACGATATAAAGCCCTACCTTCCCTTTGCAGACTCTGTGCCCGACGCCAAGGCAGGCTTTACGGAAAACCTGCCTCCCAGAGCCTTAGAGGTAGAGTTTGATGAGGAGCTGTTGGCATTGGTACCGGAAGAAAAAAGACAACAGCTTGTAAAGCTGCTGTCAGGTGACCCACGCCCCTCCTATCAAAAGGACCCTTCAAGAGTATACGGCTTTGAGTTCGGCGGAATGGAGATTAAGTTTACGGTAAACGAAGGCATCCTAACCGTTAAGTCGGTAGATAAAGCGTAACGGAGATGGGATAGCATAGCCTGAAGCACCGTAGGGGCGACCATCGGTCGCCTTAAAAGCTGTTTTATGCTGACTTTTGATGTAATTGAGCAGGTAACAATATGGAAAAAGAATGTCCTATGAGGAAGAAAAACCGCTTGAAAGATTATGATTACAGTACCTGCGGTACTTATTTCTTGACAATATGTACTTCGGAAAGAAAAAATTATTTTTGGGAAAAGTTCGATGAAACTATCAACACTCCAGAAAATGTAAAATTATCAACATATGGAAAAATCGTTGATCAAGCAATAAATAGTATCTCAATTGTATATCCTTCTATCGTGGTAGATAAATATGTAATAATGCCCGATCATATTCATCTGATGTTGGCGGTGCGTGCTGATGATTACGGGCGACCAATGGTCGCCCCCAGACCGCTGACAAAGGCACAGAGCACGAAAAAGAATAAAATATACTCATTCTAAAGTAGAAAATTCAGGGATAATTCCCCTGAATTTTCTGCATTATATTGTTTTTTCGTTCAAGACGAACCTCGGTTCACAGTACTTAGTACAGTTCTCACCTCGGTTCGTCTTGCCTGCACTCTTTCTCAGCACTCTGCCAGCTTGATGACAAGGTTTGTCATCAAGCTGCGGGCGACCAATGGTCGCCCCTACTATGTCTCGTATCGTTCAACAGCTAAAAGGAGCTGTTACGAAACGAATCGGAAGGTCTATATGGCAAAAATCGTTTTTTGATCATATTATTGTAGCGATAAAGATTATGAAGAGCACATAAATTATATTTATGGAAATCCATTGCTTTGGATAGATAACAAAGGTTTATAAATTGCATTTATATCAAAAAGCAGCCTCGACAATGAATATCGAAGCTGCTTTTTTATCGAACGGATTTAGCGTATACATAATAGTGGTTTTTTATAACTTAATATCCTCAATCAAGCCGTGTGCCGCCATAGCTTTAATATATCCCGCCTCTGCGGTAACCCTTCTGCGGCCTGACTCCGTATCCTTCCAATCGTTTCTGTCAATAATCCCGTAGGCAGGGCAGGCAAACACGTTCATATGCTTAGGGGTCAAGGCTTCTGCAATAAGCATACTGCGTCGCATATGATACAAAGAGGTTATAAGCAATAAATTCTTAACCTCGGATATGTAATTAAAGGCTCTGTGGATTGCAATATTGCCGCACAGCACGTTTTCGATGGTTGTTCTGGCAAGGTTGTCCAGAATGATATCCTCGTCCTTTACGCCCTTTTCCAAAGCAAACAGACGCATATACTCAGCCTCGGTAACTCTGCCGTATTCCGTATCCCAATAAACGCCGCCGGACATAACCAGCTTATCGCATACACCGTTTTTGTACTGCTTAACAGCCTCAGGCGTCCTGTCGATATTAGGCTTATCCGTGCCCAGCACTAAAGCCGCCTCGCAATGGGGGATTTCGATGCCTGTTTCCACGGGGAAGATAAAGTTTGTCAAAGTGTCGTCATCAAGCTCAGAGATATTAATTTTTGTAAGCCACATAATTTACACCTCATTTCTTATAAACAGCATAACATATTATAAGCCGTTGGTCAATAAAAACTTGACTTTTTGGGCAGTTTTGGGTATATTTTATATATTAACCTTTTGGAGATGAAGCTATGTTAAAAGAAAAACTTAAAAAATATGCAAAGCTTATAGTAGAGGTAGGCATAAACCCCAATAAGGGGCAAAAGCTTATGATAGCCTGTCCCGTGGAGTGCGCCGAATTTGGCAGACTGTGTGCAGAGGCGGCGTATGAGGCAGGCTGCGGTGAGGTTATTATGAACTGGGGGGACGATTATACCGCCCGACTTAAATACCTTCACGCTTCGGACTCTGTTTTTACCGCCTACCCCAATTGGCAAAAAACCTTTTTTACCGATATGGCAAGAGAGGGCGTGGCAAAGCTGTCCATCTATGCAACCGACCCCGAAAACCTTAAGGGCGTAGACCCCAAGCGTATTGCAAGCTACCAAAAAGCGGCAGGTGCCGCCTTGGAGGAGTAC
This sequence comes from Eubacteriales bacterium, assembly GCA_045537905.1. Classification (GTDB taxonomy): domain Bacteria; phylum Bacillota; class Clostridia; order Oscillospirales; family CAG-382; genus SIG636. Next base: position 2,653 of record JAZSQJ010000065.1, on the reverse strand, counting down.
AGAACGGCGCAGATGAAAAACGCTTTTCCCTGGTGCGTGGTATCCGTTCCCGTTATGTCCTGGGCGAAAAAGGTGTTCCCCGATGACGGGGAAGAGGTAGCCTATGAAAAGCTGTGGGATGCTATTCTTACCTCGGCAAGAGTAGATGATAAGGACGCGGTAGAAAACTGGAAGTCTCATATACAAACTTTGTCAGGTCGTAAGGAAATACTGAACGGCTATAACTTCAAATACCTGCATTACACCAACTCTCTTGGCACAGACCTTAGGGTGGAGCTTCCAAAAAACCACCTATGGGAGGCAGGCGGGGAGAAGGCTGGCACGGGTCAGACCTTTGTGCCCAACATCCCCACGGAGGAGATATTTACCTCTCCCAGACGTGATGGCGTAAACGGCGTTATCTGTGCATCCCGCCCCTTGGTGCTGGACGGCAATATCATCGAGGATATAAGGTTTGTACTCAAGGATGGCAAAATTATTGAGGCTTTTGCAAGCAAAGGGCTCGACGTGCTTAAGAACGCAATAAGCGTTGACGAGGGTGCGGCGTATCTTGGAGAGGTTGCTCTCGTTCCCTATAACTCTCCCATATCAAACTTGGGTATCCTTTTTTATAACACGCTGTTTGACGAAAACGCCGCCTGTCACTTTGCCTTTGGCGACTCTTATCCCACTCTTAAGGGGGCTGAGGATATGAGCGTGGAGGAGCTTAAGGAGGCAGGACTTAACAGCTCTATTACCCACGAGGACTTTATGATAGGCACGGCAGACTTGTCAATCATGGGCATAACTGAGGATGGCAGGGAAGTGCCTGTGTTTATAAACGGCAATTTTGCTTTTTAATGCTTTTAACAAGAAACGAAAGGGTGTAGCTTAAAGCTACACCCTTTCGCCAAAAAATTTGAGGAGAATTATAATACGAAAACAATCAGCATTGCAAAAAAGCAACTGCGTCTTATTTCTTGGCTATATGATAATGCCTATGCCTTAAATAAAACTTAACAAAATTAAAAAATACAGTATTTCTTTTTTCGTAAATTATCTTGACAAAATTGATCTGTAGATTATATAATAAAATAAATGACGAAAAAGGAGTGTACAGGTGTATGGACAGTAGCGGCGTGCGATTATACCGTTTTACAAATTTCAGATACATACCGCCTGTGCAGTGTGCTTGATTTATTAAAGCTTTTTACCTTCGCAGGGGGTGTGCTTTTTGTCGGGGTCCCCACGAAGTCGTCAGACTTAGTGGGGTGATTGTACATTTTTTGCGGAGGTGTTTTTTATGCTTAAATTTTACAAGACCCACGAGGGTAAAACTACCGAAATCGAGGGATATACCGAGGGCTGTTGGGCTCGTCTTATTGCTCCCACTGAGGGGGAGATAGCTTATATTCGTTCAACCCTTGACGTGCCGGAGTCTTTTATTCGCTCCTCTCTGGACGAAGAGGAGCGTAGCCGTATAGATGATGAGGACGGCAATATTCTTATAGTTGTGGATACTCCTACGGTGGAGAAAAACGGAACGGAAATAGAGTATTCTACAATTCCCTTTGGTATTATCGTTACCCCTAAGGCGGTTGTTACCGTGTGCATTAAGGAAACGGCACTGCCCCTTCAGATACTGGACGGCACCGTTAAAAACATAAAGGTAGGGAAGATAAGACGCTTTGTTTTGCAGATGCTGTTCCAAAACGCAACGCTTTTTTTGCATTATCTGCGTCGTACAGAAAGGGAGATATCCGAGGCTGAAAGAAAGCTAAGTGCAAATATGCGTAATAAGGAGCTTATAAAGCTACTGCATCTGGATAAACGCCTGGTTTACTTTTCCACAGGTCTTAAGGGTGACCAATCTGTGCTTGAGAAGCTGCTTCGTATGCGGTTTATCAGCGCTTATCCCGAGGATGCAGAGCTGCTTGAGGACGTAATAGTAGAAAACCGTCAGGCGGTAGAGATGTGTACCATCTACAGGGATATCCTTACGGGTACGATGAACGGCTATTCCAGCGTTATTTCCAACAACCTCAATACGGTAATGAAGCTCCTTGCCGCCGTAACTATTATTCTGACGGTACCTCAGCTGGTGTTCTCTCTCTGGGGCATTAATACCCCCGTACCCTTCGAGTCTACCTCTTGGGGGTTCTGGATAGTTTTGGCGATAGCCGCAGGGCTGACCGCTTTTTCCTTCGCCTTTGCCATCTACAAAAAATGGCTCAACAAATAGAGGAGATGTAAAAATAGCCCCGAACGCAGAAAAAGATATTAGAGTAAGAAGTAGAAAAACGGCAAATCTGCCGTTTTTCTTGTTTTTGTATTATATTTTTCTGCTATGGATCAGACAGAACCACTCGCAGTACAAGGTACAGCGTCGGGTTCTGCTCGCCCATTCGGAACAATTTTTCCTATCTCCTCAGCAGGTGCTAATCGGTGGTTCAGAATGAGTAACGGCTATGTTGTAGGAAACGGCGTCCTCGACGGTCCTAAACGCAGCACAAAAGAATTGCACCCCAAATAAAGGTAAAACATTCGGAACAATTCTTCCTATCTCCTCAGTGGGTGCTAATCGGTGGTTCAGAATGAGTAACGCTTATTTTGTAGGGACCGGCGTCCTCGACGGTCCTAAACGCAGCACAAAAGAATTGCACCCCAAATAAAG
>JAZSQJ010000025.1:0-4308 GCA_045537905.1 Eubacteriales bacterium | reverse complement strand
TCTCTTGCAAGATGGCTTGTCATTTCTCCTGATAGATTCCTTTTAACTATTGCAAGCTTTTCTTCTTTACTGTGATTTTTGTTCGTTCCGCCTCTCGGCCTTCCTCTCGTTCCCATTCTTACTTCTCCTTTTTATTAACTTGAATTAGTATATCAATTAGTATATCATAAAAAATGATGGTAGACACTTTTTTGTGTCTACCATCATTATATCACTTCAGTGTTATCCTGTCGATTTTTTATTTCGAGTCATATATGTTTTTTCTGAAGGGATCTTGCCGTGCTTTAGGCGATGGTTGAAGGTCATACTTAAACGCTTGCCGGGGTAATTGTTGAACTAAGCATTGTAATTTGTCTTGTTATATGATATAATATCAAATATCGTTGGAATATATCGATTATAAAGAACGGGGTGGTACTTATCAACGGAAAATGTCCAAGATGCGGAGGCAGCCGTGTGCAGTTGACTACCGATACCGGCAAGCACGGATGCTTGTACTTGTTTTTGTTCGGCTGGGTATATCTGGCGTGGCTGTTGTTAAAATGGACGCTTGCCTTATTGGTGCTTGTGTATTACGATTGGTGGATGGCACTGGTTAAAATGCTTATAGGCAAAAGGCATATCTGGGTATCACTCTGTATGTTTTCCTTTCGCAGAAAAACGTACTATTGTCATAGCTGTGGCTATAATTTCAGGGCGTGAAGCCGGAGGTAGAAATGAAAAGTGTTATTAAAGTGCATATGAATCTTAAAGACCTTATGGAGGTTCGTAACAAAACGGAGAAGGAGCCTATGGAGCATCTGCGTGAGGCGTTGCTTGGCGTTTTCAAGGGCTGTAATCTGGTTTTGGTGTCTAACTCCTTCGGTGAGATGGTTTTCGAGATGGAAACCGAGGCAAGCTTTACTGCCGTAGAGATTTTGGAGTGTAAAAAAACGTTTATGTCCTCTATGGGTATGGATGTGGATGACCGCAGGGCAATATTCAGCTTTGTGGTACAGGAATCAGCTGAGGTAAAAGAGGATAAACCTGAGGAAAAGGATAACGAGGAAAAGGACGGAGTAAGCGAGGAACTGAGAGCAAGATACGAAAAAATGTTGGAGGAACGCAGAAAAAAAGCAAAGATGGCTCCTCCCGTTATGGATAAAATAAATGCACTGGTAGGTGCAAATCAGTTTAAGTCCTTTGCGGAGGAGATAAACCGTATATCTCAGTTTTATAAAACTCCTGCCACCTTAAAGGACGTTTTGCTTGGCATGAGCTATTTGGTGGCGGCAAATTCCTGCGACGGACGGGAAAACATAGTACGGCTTTTAGGCGAGCTGGTTGCGGAGAAGCTGGAATGTTCAAAACTTTCGTTTACAAAATGCGTTGTAAAGCCTCCCAAAAACGATAATGATAGCAGTATAGACGATATAATAGAAAAGGTTTCCCGTATCAGTCTTGGAGACAGGCTTTGCGTTTATGTTATCGAGCTTGACGAGGCGTATCCTATTATAAAAACGGAGATGTTTGAGAGGATAGTTTCCGCTGCGTGGACGGCGGCACACAACAGCCTGTTTATTTTCACTATGCCTTACCTTGAGATTTCTGCCATACAGGAGGTGCATACGGAGATAAGGGATATCTTCTGCAACAGGCTTATAAGCGTATCTCCCTATACGGACGATATGTACGTGGAGTACTTTGACCGCTATTGCTCTAAATATTCAATGAGCCTTGCAGAGAACGCAAAGGATGCACTGATAGAGAAAATAGTAGAAGAAAAATCAGACGGCTCCTTCTACGGCATAAAGACGGTAGAGAAAATCTGTGCAGAGATTTTGTATCATAAGGCAAAGGATGCTACCGAGGAACACCCGGACACAATCACTGCGGAAGACGTGCAAAGAGTGATATCCCAAAAGGCAGAAACCGACGGCAAAACGGGTCTGGAGCTGTTGGACGAGATGGTTGGACTTGAGGAGGTTAAACAAAAGGTAAAGGAAATCTTGGCAACCATCAAATTTAACCGTAGCTGCAGCAGCGACCAAAAGCGTAATATAACTATGCATATGATGTTTTCCGGTGCACCGGGCACAGGTAAAACAGCCGTTGCAAGGCTTATAGGCAGGATATTCAAGGAGGAAGAGGTTTTAAGCAGAGGCGGATTTTTTGAGGTTACCCGCACCGATCTGGTAGGTCAATACATAGGCCACACGGGTCCGAAAACCATTTCCGCTTGCCGAACCGCCTACGGCAGCGTGCTGTTTATAGACGAGGCGTACTCCCTCCACGGAGGCGGCGGTAAAGATTTTGGCAGGGAAGCAATAGCTGCACTGATTGCAGAGATGGAAAACAACCGCGACAATTTCGTTGTTGTTTTTGCAGGCTATCAGGAGGAGCTGGAGGCTTTGTTTGCTCTCAACCCCGGCCTCAAGGACCGTATACCCTTCCATATCCATTTTGGAAACTACACAAGGCAGGAGCTTAAGGAGATATTCTATAAGCTTCTTGATGAAGGCTTTGCTTATAACGAAGGCTTTAAGGAAGCGGCGGACAACTACTTTGACAACCTGCCCGACGCCATAATGAAGGGCGAAAACTTCAGCAATGCCCGCTTTGCCAGAAACCTGGCGGAGAGGGTCCTTTCCAAGGCTGTGCTCAGGATGGCTATGGAAAATTCTTACGGTAAGAACGTTTTCACAAAAAGCGATTTCACCCTTGCCGCTGACGAGTTTTACAGCGGTGATATGAACAAAAAGATAAAAAAGAAAACCGTAGGCTTTATTGTCTAGCCAAAAGCTTATCTGTTCTTTGTGCTGGGGAGCGACATCCCCGAGTCTGAAAGTCGGGCAGGCATCTGACAAATCAAGGCAGGCTGAATGGCACCCTTGCCAAACCGCTTTCTTATTTTGTCTATCGTCTTGTCAAGCTCCCTGCGTTTTTCCTGTCTTCTGCAGTCTGTAAAAAGATCTGTTTGTTGGGGCATAAAGCTGCTTTCCAGATTGATTGCGGAAACGGTAAGAGAGCGTAGGGGCTCCTTAAGTCCGCCGTTGTCCATAAAAAGTGCGTAGGCGGCGCCTGCTATCTCGGCAGAGTTATCGCTGGCAGAGAGCAATTTCTTTTGCAGAGAGCTGATTTTCAGCCCGGTGTCCCTTGCAAAAACACCAACGCCTGTACAACGCAGCCTGTGCCGTCTCAGCTTTTCTCCAATTTCCTGGCAAAGGGCATACATCAGCTTTTTAACCTCCTCGTTGCTTTCTAAATCCTTAGGAGGTGTAAAGCCGTGGCTTACGCTTTTAACGGGCGGCGCTTCTATTTCCGTTACAACGGGGGAGCAGTCCAGTCCGTTTGCGTATCTCCAAAGACCCCCGCCTGTTTTTCCGAACAATTTAATTAAAAAGCTTACGTCACACTCCGCAAGCTGTCCTATGGTGTAAATACCGTGCTTATTAAGGGTAGCTCTCGTTGCACGCCCTACGCCAAGCAACGCCCCTGCGGGGAGTGAATATAACTGCTTTCTGAAGCCTGACTGTGTTATTACCGTAGTACCGTCAGGCTTTTTTAAGTCAGAGCCAAGCTTGGCAAAAACCTTGTTAAAGGACACCCCAACGCTTACGCTTATCCCCAGCTCCTTTTTTGTACGGGCGCGTATCATATCTGCTGCCAGGGCACCGTCCTCGTATTTTTTTATGGCACTGCTTACGTCCAGCCAACACTCGTCCATCCCAAAGGGCTCTATTCTATCGGAGAAATCGGCGTATATCGCCTTAAGCCTGTCAGAGTAATCGGCATAAACGTCGTAATGGGGCTTTACCACTTTAAGCTCCGTGCATCGCTCTTTTGCCTCTCTTATGGTCATACCCGTGGTAATGCCCGTTCTTTTTGCCTCCTCGCTTTTTGCCAGCACGATACCGTGCCTTTCCTCGATGGCACCGCAAACTGCAACGGGCTTACCCTTTAAGCCGGGATCAATCGCCGCCTCCACCGATGCAAAAAAGCTGTTTGCATCGGAATGTAATATAATTCTGTCTTCCATATTATAATCCCCTTCGCCTAGAACATCTGTTCCATGCAAAGGGGATTATAACACACAGAACAAACGTTTGTCAATACGAAAACAAACATTTGTTCTGATTGGGCAGAAAATAAAAGTACTATCCCAAATCAGGATTGATTTGGGATAGTCAGCTTGATGACAAACCTTGTCATCAAGCTGGCAGAGTGCTGAGAAAGAGTGCAGGCAAGACGAACCGAGGCGATAACTGTACTAAGTACTGTGAGCCGAGGTTCGTTTTGAACGAAAAAACAAATAAAATGCAGAAAATT
>JAZSQJ010000058.1:0-24707 GCA_045537905.1 Eubacteriales bacterium | reverse complement strand
AATTTTCTGCATTTTATTTGTTTTTTCGTTCAAAACGAACCTCGGCTCACAGTACTTAGTACAGTTATCGCCTCGGTTCGTCTTGCCTGCACTCTTTCTCAGCACTCTGCCAGCTTGATGACAAGGTTTGTCATCAAGCTGTAAAACCAAAGGGTTTTTGCACTTTTGTTCAGTTACTCGTCCAGCAGGGCAAACTCTACTATCTCCCATTTGCCGTTGGTTTTCACAAACAGCAGGTGATACACGCCCTTGGCATAGTCCACACGGTTTACCGTTACCGCCTTGCCCGTTACGTCGTAATGCACGTCGCAGACAAAGGCGTTGTCCGCATAGCTTGCAAAGCCATCCACAGAGAGATGGTTATAGGTGATGGTGTGGGTACGACGCCAGTACATACCGGAGTAGGAGTCATACAAGGAACTATACGCCTTTGAGCCTTTACGGGTGTGAGACAGTACCTTGGGGAAGGTCTCTGCCAGCATTTCCCTGCCGAAGAACATATACTCCATCATATCAACGGTAAAGCCGTTTGCAAGCTCCGTATATTCCTCTATCTGCTCACCCGAGGGAAGGGTGTTACAGTAATAGCTGCCTGCAGAGCTTTGGGTAAGGCTGTATTCCTCCCCCGTTACAGCGTCCTTTACGCTGATTTCGGGAAGGAACATCATACCCTTAAGGGTGTAAACGTTACAGCTTATCGGGTTTACCAGCTCTGCCCTGTAGTCCTTTACCTCGGAGTATTCCACTCCTTTTTCAGTAATAAACTCGTCCTTGCCGCTGATGTCCGTACCGTTTACCGTAACCGTTACGTTTTGGGGCAGGTGGAGGGTATAGTCCATACCGCTGTCTTTGAAGCGGTACAGCTTATTTGTTCCCTTTTCCTCGCCCTCAAGCTCCTCGCCATCATAAACCACACGTAGACTTGGCTGGTTGTACAGACCGCTTACCTTGTACACCGTAGCCTTTGGAGCGTCCTTAAGCTCCTTTTCCAGCGGGTTGATAAAGGGATAGTCTATATCCTTTTCGCTTATATACTCAGTTGTAAGGCGTATGCCGTTTACATAAACCTCTGAGCCCTTGGGTACCGTAAGGCTTTGCTCTATTCTGTCCCCGGGCAGGTCGCATACAAAGGCTCCGTCCTTAGTTTTTTGTGTTTTAAGCTCAGCGCCGTCAAGGCTTGCTTTTATTTCACCTGCACCGCAGGGGCTGCGGAAGCTGTATTTAAGAAAGCCTGTTTCGTCTGTTTTTTCAAAAATATTGAAAAAGGGGTTAGGAGCAGGCGTACCCTCAAGAGAAGCACTTGCGCCGTTTACGGTAAAGGTACTTCCTACGGGAGCAAACAGCATAGTCTCAGGGTTTACTGTATCCAGAAAAGCCTGTGTAAGCTCCTTCTTTCCATCCATCCAGCGTGCCATACCAAAGGTGCCGCCCTCTTTTTTGTTAAGAGGTACAGTGCAAATCTCGGTGTCCCCTGCAAGGATTTTGAAGATTTGCTTGTCCTCCGTGCTTTCCAGCACCAGACGACGCAGAACAAGCTCCTTATCCTTGATATAGGCGCTATAGGCGGCGTCTACATCCCCTTCCCTATCACTGTAGGGACTGCCGTAAATGCCCTCCGTTAACAGCGCCTTCCATTCTTCCTCAGTCATACCGTTTACGATTTTGTTTGCCAAGGTCTCGGGCAGGCTTAGCTGATAAGAGGAGAGGAACGCCCAAAGGGTCATCAAGGCTCCTATTACCAGCACCAGCAAAAGTGCCGCATAGATATACATTGCCTTTTTGAAAAGGCTTGTTTTTTTGTTGTATCTATCCATTATTCTGCCTCCTTTTTTACAAGGATGGCGTTGGGCAGTCCACGCTCACCTATAAGAGAGGCACAATCGTTGATGTGCATACCGTTATAGTGCATTCTTGTAGAGGAGCCGCCGTCAAGGTTTGCCGCATTTACCGCACCAAACTCCAACATTATGTCTACCAAATCGTCATAGGTCGCACCAAGGCTTTCTACCTGTCTGCCGTCTACCACCAGGAGAAGGATGGCTCCGTCTGCCCTTTGACCGATAGCGGTACGGGGGTTAAGACCGCCGCCAAGGTTTTTGTTTTCGTTAAGAGGCTTGCCGTTTACCACCAGAACGGGACCGGGGGCAAAGCTTACGGCGCTTACAATATTAAGATCCAAGGCTGACTGACCGGAAAAGTTGCCTACGTGGAGTATATTGTTTTCGTCAAAGCCTATAACGCAGTTGTATTTCACGTCGGTACCGCCCCACAACACCTCACCGCCGCCCATAACAAGTCCGTCGGGAGTGCCGCCGTTACCGGAGCCGTCGGGGTCGATAAAACCGCCTGCGTTTACACCTCCTATGGCGTCGTACTTTTTGATAAAGTTGCTGAGAGTCAGACCAACGCTGTCGGGGCCGTAGCTATCCAGGGTAGCAACAAACACACGGGAGGGGTCGCTTACTATCATCATTTCCCCACGGTAGGTTGTACCCGTTACCTCTACTATTTTTATACCGTTTTCGTCTATTACCACGCTGTCGCCGTCGGGCTCCTTATAGTCGGGCAGGGTGGGACGGAAGGTGTCGCCTCCCTCGTAGTCCCCCGATAGCTCGCCCCTGCTTTCGTCCTTGTCGGGGATAACTATAAGGTCTGTATTAACCTGCTCGTCTCCGATGTCTTTGTCTCCGCCCTTTACCTCCTCTATTGCAGAGGCGGACATAAACAAAGAGGGCACCCATTTTGCCGCACTGGTTTCAAGCATAGTTTGCACAAACAGCTCCCTTGCCCTTTCCGAAGGGCCGTGGGTTATAATCAAACCTGCGCTGTATACGGCAACAAGCAAGGCAAGAAGGGTTATGCCTATAACCGTAAATACACGGCGGGTATATTTTAGTATTGTTTTAAGCTTGGTTTTTGTGTTTTGAGTCATTTTCCTTTTTCCTTGTTATTATTATTGCTACGCCGAGAATAAGAGTGGATAGCACCGCTGCTATAATATAGGGCGTTGCGTCTGCCTCCTTTTCATTCGCCGGCTCTGTTATGGGTTTTCCCGCTATGGGTTGCCACGTCTTTGCATACTCCGTAGCTTTAAGCTTTGTCCACAGGCAGGGTGGGTAGCTTGGTTTTTCCTCTGCAGGCGGGGTGGGAGGTGCGGGTGGCGGCGGTGGCTCAACGGCAGGAGGCTTTTGTTCTGCCGCCTGCTCCTTATAGCTTTTTATATTCTCAAACAGGCTGTTTTCTACGGTGTCGGCACCTACGGTGCTACGGTACAGGCCGTAGCTGCAGGGACTATAGGAATATATCTGGCTTGCCTTGGTTATGGGAGCAAGCTCCGTACCGTACAGCCAGCGGGACAAGCCCTCAAACCTGTGCTGGGAATAGTGGTAGCCATAGCCCTCCTGCGACACCTCAAAGGGTGTTTTGCCCCCCAGCTCCTCCATAGGGATATCCCAATTAAAGCTTACGCTGTTTTCCTTCCACATATGGATATAGGTCTTTTTTACGTCCCACAGTCCACGCTCCGCAGATTTCTCTACCGCCTCCCTCAACACTAAGGAGTTTAGCATATGGGCACCGTGTCCGTACTCGCCGCCCAAATCGTGACCTGCCACCACAAGAGGCCGGTAACGCTGAAACAGCTCCACGTAAAACTCTATAAAGTGTTCCTTGCTAAGTCCCACACTGCCAAAGGCTTGCTCTGCCTCCGCCAGGCTTTGGGAATAAAGGTCCGGATGCTCTGCTATGTAGGGGTAATACTTAAGACCGCAATGCCACAGACCGTTAAGCAGCTCGTGGGGGCGGTCGTGGGTGTTCCAATGGTTTGTAAAGTACACTATCTGCACGTCGTAGCCCTTGGCACACGCCCAGGGGATCATACCTGCAAAATAAAGCTGGTCATCGTCACTATGGGTAGGGCAAATCATTATATCCGCTTTATCAAGCAGCTCCCAACGCTGAACGGTGTCCGGCAAAGCACCCTCTCCGTAAAAGAATATATCCGCTATGTAGGTGCCCTCATTAAAGCTAAGGGTCAGCTCCGTTGCCCCGTCCAGCTCCACAAGCTCGTGAAGGAAGCCGTTTTTGCCACAGCTTTGTTCCCTGCCATCTGCAACAAGCTTCCACTCTGTAGGGCTGCGGTCAAATAGAACGTATACGCCGTAGATTGGGGTATCGCTTATAACCTCTATACCTGTGAGCTTGGTGTAGGTGTAGATATTGTTATCAGTAAGGTACGCCTTGTTACCGTCGGTGGTAACGGTACAGTCCTTGCTGAGGTCGGCGGCAGTATCCCCCGCCGCACCGACATTTACCAAGCCTTGCAGTAAGGAAAAACAGATTAATATAATAAACAGCCGCTTTAACACCAAAACACCCCCAAATAACACATTATTAGTGATTATATACCATATTTAGCAAAAATTCAATATGTTTGAAATATTCGTTGATTTTTTTACTTTATATGTTAAAATAGAGACGGAGGGATTTATTATGGACCTTTGGACAAAGCTCCGACAGACCGAAAAACCCATTGTGCTGTACGGTATGGGTGACGGCGGAGATAAAATTATCAACACGCTGGAAAGCTACGGTATTAAGGCGTCGGGTGTTTTTTCCAGCGATGGATTCGTTAGACGCAAGACCTTCCACGGTATGCCCCTTATGTCCTACAGTGAAGCTAAGGACTGCTTTGGGGATATGGTGGTTTTGCTTGCCTTTGGTACGGGCATCAAGGAGGTACTTGCCAACATACGGCGTATCGCCCGTGAGCAGGAGCTTTACGTACCCGACGTGCCCGTTGCAGGAAACACGGTTTTTGACACGGACTTCGCCAGGGCTAACGCTGACAGGCTACGTACCGTTTACAACGCCCTGGCTACGGACAGCGACCGCTTTACCTTTGAAAGCATTATAAGGTACAAGCTAAGCGGCAGGGCGGAATATCTGTACCGCTGTGAGCGTACTAAGGACTACGCCTATTCTCTCCTCGGTCTTGGTAACGAGGAGGTATACGTAGACTGCGGTGCATTTATTGGCGACACTGTGGAGGAGTTTACGGGTAAGGTAGAGGGCTACAGTCACATATACGCCATCGAGCCCGACGGACGCACCTACAAAAAGCTTACTGCCAACACGGAGGGGCTTAAGAATATAAGCCTTATCAACGCCGCCGTTTCCGACAAAACGGGGTCTACCACCTTTTTTGCCGCAGGCAGCCGCGGCAGCAGACAGAAGAGCGTGGGGGTGGAAACCGCCACCGTAAGCATTGACACCTTGCTGGAGGGAGGTACCGCCGGCTACATCAAGATGGACGTAGAGGGTATGGAGGCTGAGGCTATCGACGGTGCCAAGGACACCATAAGAAGGCACCGACCTAAGATGTACCTTTCCTGCTATCACAGAAGCGAGGATATGTTTGACATTCCCTTGCGTGTCCTTTCTATCAGAGACGACTACAAGCTACACATAGTACACCATCCTTGTTTACCTGCCTGGGATACGGCTTTTATATTCGTATAGAAAAAAGCTATTGACAGCACGGCAAATTAGGTATAATATAATTGAAGTATTAAAACAAAGCGAGGCTGATTTTATGAGCGAATGTACACACGATTGTAAAACCTGCAGTGCAAACTGTGCCTCCAGAAAGCCTGAGAGCTTGCTTGAGGAGCAAAACGCACTGTCTGACGTTAAAAACGTTATTGCCGTTGTAAGCGGCAAGGGCGGCGTGGGCAAAACCCTTGTTACCTCCCTGTTGGCGGTTAATATGCGCCGCAAGGGATACAAGGTTGGCGTTTTGGACGCCGACATTACAGGCCCCTCCGTTCCCCGTGCCTTTGGCACTGCCAAGACAAGAGCTGAGGGTAGCGATGCGGGCATCTTCCCCGTGGAGAGCAAAACGGGCATTAAGCTGATGTCTCTTAACTACCTCCTTGAAAACGAGAGCGACCCCGTTGTTTGGCGTGGACCCGTTATTGCAGGTACCGTTAAGCAGTTCTGGACCGACGTGGTTTGGGGCGACGTTGACTTTATGTTTGTTGATATGCCTCCCGGAACGGGTGACGTTCCTCTTACCGTTTTCCAATCTCTGCCTATAAAGGGCATCGTTGTGGTTGCTTCCCCCCAAGAGCTGGTTTCCGTTATAGTGGAAAAGGCTGTTAAGATGGCGGAGCTTATGAATATACCCGTTATCGGCTTGGTTGAAAATATGTCTTACTTCCTTTGCCCCAACTGCAAGGAACAGCATAAGATTTTTGGCGACAGCCATATTGACGCCATTGCAAGCCAGCACGGTATAGACAGCGTTTCCAAGCTGCCTATGGATATTAAGCTTGCCGCAGGTGCAGACAGCGGTATGATCGAGCTGTACGACGGCGATTGGCTTAATGCGCTTACCGACCTTATTGAAAACGGAGGCAAGTAGGATGGGTGCATACGCAGACCGTGCTTGTGAGCTTTTTACCAAGGACGCCAACTGCGCACAGGCTGTTTTCACCGCTTTTGCCGACGTAATGGGGATGGACGAGACCGCTTGTCTTAAGCTTTCCTCCTCCTTTGGCGGTGGTATGGGCAGACTGAGAGAGGTGTGCGGTGCCGTCAGCGGTATGTTTATGGTGGCAGGTGCCTTGTATGGCTATGCCGAAAACGACGATGCCGCAAAGAAGGAGCATTACGCTTTGATACAGAGGATGGCGGCAGAGTTTACCGAAAAGCACGGAACGATTATTTGCAGGGAGCTTTTGGCGCTTAAGCCTACCGTTCCCTCCCCTACGCCCACCAAGCGTGACGAACAGTTTTACAGTACTCGTCCTTGCGTGCGTTTTGTGGAAACGGCGGCTCTTATCGTAGAAAAGCTTATAAACGAAAAGAAATAGCTTTAATTGGGTTGTAAAGAATTACGTTTTTTACAACCCATTTGTTTTTTAGAAAAACTTATAATTATTTTTTTGAAAAATAATATTGACAAATAATGATTTTTGGTGTAATATTCTTTCGGTTAGCATATGCTAACCGAAACACTTGTATGTAATGGGTGGTTTTATGAAAACGCTTAAAGACGTTAAGGTTGGGCAAAAAGTTCGTGTTGTAAAGCTACACGGCGAGGGCGCCGTTAAACGCAGGATAATGGATATGGGGCTTACTAAGGGCGTGGAGATTTACGTACGCAAGCTTGCTCCCCTGGGTGACCCTATTGAGATTAATCTGCGCGGCTATGAGCTTTCTCTGCGTAAGGCTGATGCAGAGATGGTTGAGGTTGATTAATTTTTTACAGTGTAGTTAGCCTGTGCTAACCACCACGAAAGGGTGATAGATATGGATTTGAAGATTGCTTTGGCGGGTAACCCCAATTGCGGTAAAACCACGCTGTTTAACGTGCTTACAGGCTCTAACCAATACGTGGGAAACTGGCCCGGTGTTACGGTAGAAAAAAAGGAAGGCAAGCTTAAGAAGCACGAGGGTGTTATTATAACAGACCTGCCCGGTATATATTCCCTTTCTCCCTACACGCTGGAGGAGGTTGTTGCACGCAACTATCTTATAGACGAGCGTCCTAACGCTATACTTAACATCGTTGACGGCACCAATCTTGAAAGGAACCTGTATCTCAGTAACCAGCTGTCGGAGCTTGGTATACCTATAGTTATTGCCGTAAATATGATGGACGTTGTCCGCAAAAACGGGGATAAAATAGATATTGAGCTTCTTAGCAAGGGATTAGGCTGTAAGGTGTTTGAGATATCCGCATTGAAAGCCGAGGGTATCGATGAAGCCATTGAAGCCGCTATAGAAGCGGCAAAGGGCGGTAAGATAATACCCCGCCCCTGTTTTTCGGGCTTGGTTGAGCACGCCATTGCTCACCTTGAGGAGGCCACCGTACACAATATGCCCGAGGAACAGCAGCGTTGGTATGCCATCAAGCTGTTTGAGCGTGATAAAGAGGTTATAAAGCAGCTTAATATAAGCGACGAAACCCTTAAGCACATCGAAAAGGATATTGCCCACGTGGAAACGGCATTGGACGATGATGCGGAAAGCATTATAACCAACGAGCGTTACGTTTATATTGAGCAGCTTTTGAAAAACTGTTATAAAAAGAAAAGCCTTGGCAGGCTTACCCTTTCGGACAAGATTGACCGTGTTATTACAAACCGTATACTGGCACTGCCTATTTTTATAGGGATAATGTGGCTGGTTTATACCGTCTCCATTGGCACCATAGGTGACTGGACCGTGGGGTTTATGAACGATACTCTGTTTGGGGAATGGATTGTACCCTCTGTTTCGGGCTGGATGGAAAGCATTGGCTGTCAGGCTTGGCTTACCAGCCTGGTAGCTGACGGTATTATAGGCGGCGTTGGCGCCGTTTTAGGCTTTGTGCCCCAGATGATGATACTGTTTCTTATGCTTTCTATTCTGGAAGACATTGGATATATGGCACGTGTTGCTTTTATTATGGACCTTTTGTTCCGCAAGTTTGGACTGTCGGGAAAAAGCTTTATCCCCATGCTTGTTGCTACAGGCTGCAGTGTACCGGGCATAATGGCAAGCCGTACCATCGAGCAAGAGCGTGACCGCAGGATGACTATTATGACAACCAGCTTTATCCCCTGCGGTGCTAAGATGCCTATAGTAGGCTTGATAGCGGGTGCTTTGTTTGGCGGCAGTGCGTTGATTGCCACGTCCGCATATTTTGTTGGTGTTGCCGCCGTTATTATATCGGGTCTTATACTTAAAAAGACTAAGGCCTTTGCAGGCAAGCCTGCTCCCTTTGTTATGGAGCTTCCTGCCTACCACGCACCTGTACCCAGCAACGTGCTTCGTGCTACCTGGGAGCGCGGTTGGGACTTTATTAAGCGTGCTGGCACGGTTATCGTTGCCGCAAGTATTATAATCTGGGTGCTTAACAGCCTCAGCTTCGAGGGCGGGTTCCATTACATAGGCGGCGGTGACGAAAAATCCATACTGAACGTAATAGGTAACGGTATCGCCATTATCTTCGGTCCCTTAGGCTTTGGTAAGTGGCAGGCAGCCGTAGCCACTATACTTGGTTTGGTTGCTAAGGAAGAGGTTGTTGGCGTGTTTGGTACCCTGTCCGAAATGCTGCCCGAGGGCGCTGACCTTATGGGTGAGCTTGAGGAAGGTCTTAATGCAGGGGCAGTGCTTATCGGCAAGGAGTTTTTCGACGGTAGCAAGCTTGCCGCTTATTCCTTTATGATGTTTAACCTGCTGTGCGCTCCCTGCTTTGCGGCTATGGGTGCTATTAAGCGTGAGATGAACAGTCCTAAGTGGACTGCCGCCGCTATCGGCTATATGTGCGTGTTTGCCTGGACTATGTCCCTTATCGTATATCAGGTTGGTACACTGATAAGCCAAGGCGTGTTCAGCTTTTGGACTGCTCTGGCGCTTATGGCTGTCGTTGTTCTTATTTATCTGATATTCCGCAAGAACAAACACCGTAGCTCTCTTTAAGGAGGAAATCTGATGATACCTACAATTATTATCTCATCTATTATCGGTATAATATTTTTAGCCATTATCGTTAAAGGCGTTATCAACAAGAAAAACGGCAAAAGCTCCTGCTCTTGCGGGGGTGGCTGTAAGGGCTGTGCTATGAACGGTACCTGCCATGGGAACGTTGACAAAGAGGATGAAAAACAGTAAAGGGTTTTCCTTTCGATAGATAACAGGTCAAACAGAAGAAGGGGCTGTCTCATCAGGCAGCCCCTTTAGCATTGAAATCCAATAAAACGAAAACGCTATAATAACGACGGCGTATTTTTGTTTTGGAGTGTGCTTTCTATATGCGTCATATCCGGGACAGGGGACGCCGTTCCCTATATTTTTATCGGTATGTCATATCAAAAACAAGCCACGCTTTTACAACATCCAAAGTAAAAACCGGATACACCGACAAAAAATGAACCTCTCATTAATACGAGAGGCTCATTATTATTGGTATATGCTTTGCTTAGTGTTCTGCAATCCAGGCGTCAACCTTGTTTTTACCTATTCTCTTGATGTCTTCTACGGGATAGATGCTGTCTGCACCGCCGTTTACATAAAGGAAATAGGAGCCTGTGGGGGTTTGATAAAGAGACTCCTCATAGCCTGCGGGATCGCCAAATTCACCAACTGTGTACTTCTTAACAAGCTCAGCAGTTTCGGTATCGTATTCGCACTTGCAAATGATCTTTTTCATTTCATACTCCTTAATTGATTTGTAATTACATACAATATTATAATAATTTATAATACTTAAGTCAACATTAATATTTGTGGAATTATAGCCGTTTTTTATGCCTTGTTGTATTTATTATATACAAAAAATGCATATTTTATTGATAAAACACGGCTGTTGAGACGCTTTATGACGAAACGCACTTACCCGCCTCGGTTATACACAAAAACGGTGCAGATTGCTCTGCACCGTCAGACCGCTGACAAAGGCACAGAGCACGAAAAAGAATAAAATATACTCATTCTAAAGTAGAAAATTCAGGGAAAATTTCCCTGAATTTTCTGCATTTTATTTGTTTTTTCCTTCAAAACGAACCTCGGCTCACAGTACTTAGTACAGTTATCGCCTCGGTCCGTCTTGCCTGC
This sequence comes from Eubacteriales bacterium, assembly GCA_045537905.1. Lineage (GTDB taxonomy): Bacteria > Bacillota > Clostridia > Oscillospirales > CAG-382 > SIG636. The sequence continues at coordinate 14,102 of JAZSQJ010000058.1, read as the reverse complement.
ACTCTTTCTCAGCCCTCTGCCAGCTTGATGACAAGTTTTGTCATCAAGCTGACGGTGCAGATTGCTCTGCACCGTTTTATTTGCTTTTAGTAAATCAAGTCTGCCGAATTAAGCTTACTGTTCCTGAGCAGCGTTGATCTTAGCCATAGAGTCTTCGATAGCAAGCTCGATGAGGTCCTTGTTACCGTCGATACGGGACTTAAGGTTCTTATCGAGGTGCTGGCACATAACGGAAGGATCGCTCCAGGATGCAGCGAATACTGTGCCAAGGTCGAAGGTACGGGAACCGAAGATTACGTCAAGCATAGCAGCACTGTCGGGGTCAGAAGCGTCGCCTCTCTTAAGCTGCTTTTCATAGTATTCGGGAGTGAGGTAGTCCTTGCTGTATGCGCCGAGAGCGTCAAGGAGGGTACCGATCTGCTTACCCTTTTCACCAACGGAAAGAGTGGTGGTGGGAACGAATACAACGCTTGCAGTGTGTGCACCCATGGTGTGATAATATCTGTCCTGAGTGTCATCATACTTAGGAATGGGAAGGATACCGAAGTCGTCTTCCATATCTCTGAAGTAAGGAAGGTGGATAAGGCTGGTCATATAGAACAGGCCTCTGCCTTCTTTGAACGCCTTGGTAACGGTCTGACCGTATACGTCGGTGCCTTCAGGATACTTGTTCTTGTAAACGTCAAGGTCTGCAACGAGAACGTCGTTAGTGTTGGTGTAAAGATCAACAGCGTCGTTGTTAGCGTTGTAAACTCTCTCGGAATCAAGAGCGAAGATAGGCTGGTCGTTAGCGTCCTTGTCGATAGTCTTTTCGCCGGCTGCGATGATGTGGTTGTAGAGGTTGGAGGTTTCGGTAAGGAGACCGTAAACGTCAAACTCGTCTCTTACGTTGTTACCGTCAAAGTCAGCGCCGAAGCCCTTGATCTTGCTTGCGAATACGTCAAAGGTCCAATCGCCGTCTGCTGCGAGCTTATAAAGCTCAGCAGGGTCGCCGCCTTTTTCTGAATAAAGACTCTTGTTGAAGAGAAGTACGAAGGTACCGTCGTTATCGTAGGTGTTGATGTCGCCGAGGGCGTAGTAAAGCTTACCGCCAACGGAAAGGTCATTTACACCGTCCTGATCCCACCAAGGCTTAGAAAAGTCTATGCCGAGGGTCTTAAGGTCAACGAGGTAACCGTTTTCGATGAAGGAATAGTAGTAATAATAGGTTTCAAAGCAGAAATCTATTGTGGGGGCACCGGAAAGCATATCTTCCTGGATGAAGGTACGGATGTTACCTGCAGTGTCGGTGCTCATTTCACCAACGATGGTGCAGTTATAATCCTTCTGTACAGCTTCAAGAACCTGTCTCTTAGCAAGGTTGATGTTGGTCATTGTGCCGGACTCTTCAGACTCGTCCCAAATAACCTCACCCTGGAAATCGATAGTTTCCTTGCCGTAGCCGAACCAACGCTGAAGAATATTAAACTCACGACCGCCCATATCTACAGCCTCAGGAAGCTGATCTCTGTAGATGGTGGTGGGAGCCTTGGATTCTTCTTCCTTAGAAGCAGCATCGGTGCTTGTGCTGGGTTTGCTGGAATCATCAGTGTTGGGCTTATCGCCGCCGCAAGCTGCAAAGCAAGCAACTACCATAAGCAATGCCATCAATAAACACAGATATTTTCTCATGTTTTCTCTCCTTTTTATGAGTTTTGTTGATTAATTATACCACACTAAAAAATGCAAGTCAAGTATATTTTTGCCTTTTTGTCTTTTTACTTTATTTATTTACGCTTTTGATTATTTTGTAATTGACTTTCCTCCCGAGCCATAGTATAATAGCTTCGTATATCTATTAAAGGAGATGGATTTTTTGTCCGGACTTAGGAACTTTATTATAGTGTTTTTGCTTGCCTTGCTGGGCTTTGGGATTCTGGGCCATTTTATCGCAACAAGCATCGTTCCCTCCCTTATCAACGATGGCGACGACGTTGCGGCTGAAAGCTCGGCAGACAGCTCTGAGGAGTCTGACGACACAAGCCTTGACAGCCTTGTGTCCGCAGATACACCCGTATCGGGTAACGTTTTTAACTTTGCTTTCTTTTGCCTTGATATAAACGACCGTCTTGCAGGGGTTTATCTGCTGCACACCAACGACGGATACGAAACCTGTGTTTCGGTTCCTATCCCGGGGGATGCTATTGTAGAAAACAACGGTGCGTATATTCCCCTCGACAAGCTGTACGAGGACAACAGCAGGGACTTTATACTGACCAAGCTTTACTATCTTACCGGTTGCAAGATAGACGAATACGCTTGTCTGAAGGCGGTTGATGCCGACGGCAGGGGACGCAATATTACCGAGCTTAGCACATACCTTAAGTACACCTACAGGATAGGTGAGGAATTTGAGTATCCTAACCCCGATTATATCGAGGGTGCGGAGGGTAACGAAAGCTCTGAGGACGCTTCCTCCGATACGGCAGGTGAGTTTATCGTTGTCCAGGCAGGCAGCTACGCTCTTAACGGCAAGACCGACGGCGTGCTTAACGAGCTGATGCTGTTGGATACCGAATACAATCCTAACGCCTTTGACATCTACAGTGAGCTTATAAACAGAATGATTAACGACGGAGGCATTGCAGGCAGTAAAAGCAAGCAGGCTATGATATTTAACTATATTGCCGACAGGTCCTTCCGCAACTACGACGGCAGCGGCGCCTCCGCCTATTTGTTCAACAGCTTCCGTAAGGCAAGCTTTGCATACTCGAAAACAGGCGGCGCTTGGGATGAAATAAGAGAAGCTATAAAAACACTTGAAGGAAAGGTACAATAAATTATGAAAGTTGAAACCAAATGTATACACGAGGGCTATAAGCCCGAAAACGGCGCACCTCTTGCAATGCCTATTTACCAGAGCACGACCTACGCCTATGACTCTACCGAGCATATAGGAAAGCTTTTTGACCTTGCCGCAGAGGGTCATATGTACAGCCGTATTTCCAACCCCTCCGTAGCCTTTGTTGAGGAGAAGATTGCCGCCCTTGAGGGTGGCGTTGCCGCCGTTTGCACTACCTCCGGTCAGTCTGCATCCTTTTTGTCTCTGGTAAACATTCTGGGTAGCGGCGACAGTTTCCTTTGCTCCGCCAAGATTTACGGCGGTACCATTAATTTGTTTTCCGTTACTATGAAGAGACTGGGTATTGAGTGCATTTACTTTGACGCAGACGCTCCCGACAAGGAGATAGAAAAGCTTATCAAGCCCAACACCAAGGCCGTTTTCTCCGAATCACTGGCTAACCCTGCCCTTGCGGTTCTTGATATACGCCGTATTGCAGACCTTGCCCACAGAAACGGTTTGCCACTTATAGTTGATAACACCTTCCCTACCCCTATCCTTTGCAGACCCCTGGAGCACGGTGCGGACGTGGTTATCCACTCCACCACCAAGTATATGGACGGTCACGCCGTACAGGTTGGCGGCGTTGTGGTTGACGGCGGCAGCTTTGACTGGGCAGGCAACGGCTACACCTGTCTGTCCGAGCCTGACGACTCCTATCACGGCGTTGTTTATACCAGGGATTTCGGCAAGGCGGCTTACGCTACCAAGCTTCGCGTTCAGCTTATAAGAGACTTTGGTACGTATCCCCCTGCAAGCGCAGCGTTTTTGCTGGATTTAGGCTTGCAGACACTGGGTGTAAGAATGGAAAGGCACTGCAAAAACGCCCTCGCCGTTGCTAAGTTCTTACAGTCTCACGATAAAATTGAGTCTGTTTCCTACCCTGCCCTTGAGGGTGACAAGTATAACGGACTTGCAGGCAAATACCTGCCTGACGGTGCCAGCGGTGTTGTTTCCCTTACCATCAAGGGCGGCAAGGCTAACGCCGTACGCTTTATGGACGCTCTTAAGCTGGCTAAAAACGTTGTTCACGTGGCTACCGTACACACCTGTGTGCTCCACCCCGCCAGCGAAACCCACCGTCAGCTTACCGACGAACAGCTTGTTGCCGCAGGTATCAACCCCGGTATGATAAGGCTTTCCGTTGGTATCGAAAATATTGAAGATATTATTGCCGACCTGGAAAACGGTCTCAGCCAATGCGAATAACCCTGATATACGTAGGCGCTACCAGCGAAAGGTTTTATACCGAGGCGGCAAGCGAATACGAAAAACGCATAGGAGCCTTTGCTTCCTTTCAGAGCCTTTGTATAAAGGAGGAGCGGATTGGGGACGAGGCGTCGGAGGCGGTGGTGGCAAAATGTCTTGCCGCTGAGGAGCAACGGATAAAAGCCGCCATCCCCAAGGGAGCTTTTACCGTAGCTCTTTGCATCGAGGGCAAACAGCTATCCTCTGAGGAGCTGGCGGCAAAGTTTGACGAGCTTGGCACGAAGGGTGTTTCCTCCGTGGTGTTTATCATAGGCAGCAGTCACGGTATATCGCCTGCGCTGAAGGCGAGCTGTGATATGAAGATGTCTATGTCGAGGATGACCTTCCCCCATATGCTGGCAAGAGTTATGCTTACTGAGCAGATTTACAGAGCACATACTATAATAAAGGGTAAAAAATATCATAAATAATTTATAATACTATTGAAATTAAGTTTTATTTGTGCTAAAATAAAGCGAATTAATCAAGGAGGTGCTGTTATGGCATATACAATCGATAAGGACAACTGCATCGGTTGCGGTACTTGTGAGGCTGAGTGCCCCGTTGGCGCTATCAAGGTTGATGACGACGGTAAGTACATAATCGACGCTGATACTTGTCTTGACTGTGGTGCATGCGCAGGCGTATGCCCTGTTGACGCTGCTAAGGCGTAACTTTTAACTTTAAGGTAACACGCCCGCAAACCTTTATCAGGTTGTGGGCGTTTATCTTATTCTACGGCTATTGAGGAAAATGAACGAAACTAAGACCACCGAGATAAACAACGGAATAATGCTTACTGAATATACGGACGGACTGCTTTTTGGTACAGACGCCCTTTTGCTTGCACGCTTTGTTAAAGGCGGCAGATATAAAAAAGGGGTCGATATCGGTACGGGAAGCGGTCCTATTTCGCTTATTTTGCTATCCGAAAACAAGGCCGCTCATATGACGGGCATTGACATCCAGCAAAGATGCGTGGACCTTGCCAGGAGCAACGCCGAGGCAAACGGATTTGCTGAGCGGTTTACTGCAGTATGGGGTGACGCCCGTACTCCCGCAGGTCTCTTCCCTGCGGGGGAGGCTGATTTTGCGGTGTCTAACCCACCCTTTATGAAGGCCGGCGGCGGCAAGCTTAACGGCACGGAGGCAAAGACCATCGCAAGGCACGAGGAGTTTTTGCCCGCTGAGGAGCTTTGTGCGGCGGCGGCTTTATACGTAAAGTACGGCGGTAGCTTTTACGTGGTTTACAGGCCCGAAAGGCTTTGTACCCTAATAAGCGCTATGAAGAAGCACGGGCTGGAGCCTAAACGCATTTGCTTTGCAGGTGCTACGGAAAAATGCGCCCTTGTTCTGGTAGAGGCAAAAAAGGGCGGTGCCGAGGGCGTGGATATTAGTTTTTTGAAAATATAGCTTAATTTAACCTGTTTGGTTTATACTCGTTATACAGAGCCTGAAGGGAGGGTGCTTTATGAAAAGACATATATCCGTTTTACTGCTATGCACTATGCTTATAGCTGTTTTTTCCGTTACCCTCTCCTTAACGGAATTTGAAAGCAACCCCTTTGAATACTACGACGAGCTAAGGAAGGAAAGCATTGCCGCCGCTACGGGTGCCAGACCTACGGTAGGTAGCCAGGCAAGCACAGCCAATGAAAAGGGGTATATCGTTAAGTTTAAGGACAGTGCGGATTTAGACGAGATTTATGATTGTGTCAGCGGTTTTGAGTTTAAGCTGTTGGCAGACAGCCATATACGGCTGTTTAAGCTTTGTACCGAGGATATAAAAGCCTTTAAGAGAGACTTTGGGGACATTATAGAGACCGTTGAGGCAGAGGGCGTGCTTAGCCTTTCTGCCGTGGTTGACGACCCCCTTGCCCTTGACCAGTGGGAGCTGGACTATCTTGACGCTTACTCTGCCTGGGATATTACCACGGGCAACAACGACGTTACAGTTGCCGTTCTTGACAGCGGCGTTTACAGAATGCACCCCGATTTTGAGGGCGTTAGCATTCTTGCAGGCTATGACGCCGTTGACCGTGTTAACGTTGTCAACCTTGACCACAACGGACACGGCACTAAGGTTATATCCATTATAGCGGCGGCGGCAAACAACGGTCAGGGTATGGCAGGTCTGGGCAGAAACGTGTCTATAATGCCTATCAGAGTAAGCGATTACACAGGCTACGTTCACTCTGCCGACTTTATCGATGCCGTTTACTACGCCGCCGATGCAGGCGTGGATATTATCAATATGAGCTTTGGCGGCTACAGCTACTCTGCCACCGAGGAGGCGGCTATGGAATACGCCAGCTCTAAGGGCTGTTTGCTGATATCAGCGGCAGGTAATAAGGAAACCGATGCTCAGTATGCAGGTATGAAGGCTTACCCTGCCTCTTATTCCTCGGTTATCAGCGTTGGCGCTATTGATGAAAGCGGTATGCTTTGCTCCTTTTCCCAGCGTAACGACGCCGTGGACGTGGTTGCCCCCGGCTTTAATATAACCGTTGCAAATATGGACGGCGGCTACGAGAAGGAGCTGGGTACCTCCTTTGCGGCAGCCTACGTGAGCGCCATTGCCGCTCTTGCCCTGTCTGCTATAGATGAAGGAATCAGCTTTACCGCAGACCAGCTTGTTTCTCTGGTTGCCCACCTCAGCGGCAACAGACGAACGGACGGCTACGGATACGGTGCCATTAACGCCCTCAGTGTTTTATCAAACATTAACACTCCCTTGGTGTCGGGTGTTACCGACGGCGGCGTTTACCATAACAACGTAAGCATTACCTTTAACAGGGGCAACGCTACCTTAGACGGCAAGCCCTTTTACAGCGGAGAAAGCGTTATTACCAGCGGTAGTCACAGTCTTGTGCTTACCGACGGTGAGTATGTATTGCAGATAGACTTTATTACCGATAATATCCCCCTTAAGTATGAATACAAGGAGACTGCAAGCAGTGCGTATATTACCTTCAGCAGAGGGAACGCCACCCTTGACGGTGCCCCCTATAGCTCCGGCACAGCCATCACTGCTGACGGCAGACACTTTTTTGTACTGACAGGCCCTTACGGAAACACTGAGACCTTTGAGTTTGAGTGCGATTTTACCGCACCTGCTGTGTTTGGCGTGGAAAACGGAAAGCAGTACACTACCCCCGTAATGATTACAGCCGAAAGAGGAGCTGTGCTTTCCCTTAACGGCACGGGAATACAGTCGGGTACGGTTATATCCAAAAACGGTGCTTACGTTCTGGTCTCCGCCAGTGCTGACGGAAGCAAGAAAAAGGCGTACAATTTTACGGTTAACCTTAAAGACGTGAACACACTTAGCTCTGCCGTTTCCGGCTCTAAGCTGATTGCAGACGATACCTATAACACCATTATTCTTTACAACAACGCCTTGTCCGGCATAAGAGTTTTCCCTTGGGGCAACCTTACCCGTACAAAGTGCTTTATCCGTACCGACAGCGGTGTTACAGGCTACGGATTTTACGGCAAAAAGCTGGTGCTGATGAACAGATACGGCATAACCCTTTGCGACCGCGAGAGGCTTGCCGCAGGCAACACCGACGGCACCGTTGACTACAGCTTTGATAAAGAGGCTATCGCATCCTGCTACCTTGACGGATACGTATACTATCTTTCTTCGGATAAGGGCGTTTGCGTCCTTTACCGTATGGACGTCAAGAACGGAAAAAGCAAGGTTTTGACCACTGCCAAGGAAGGCGTACGCCTTTTGTGTGCCGAGAGTGACAGGCTTTTTGTTGCCGGCACCGATGGTGAGATATACATTTACACCACGGACGGCGAGCTTAAGGGCAGCATAAGCACGGGAACGGAAATACATTCCATAGTCGCTGACAACGGATACGTGTGCACCGATGGGTTTGTTTACCTGGCAGATAGCAAGGAAAAGCTGTTCTCTTTACCTAAAGGGGAGAGACCATTATTTGCAAAAAACAAGGTTTTGGTAACAAACCACTCGGTTTACAGTCTCGTCAGCGGTGAGCGTATTGCCGCCTTTGGCGAGGGAGTTGTTGATTGCGTTCTCAGCGAAAAGGGCTACGCCGTAAAATCCTTCAGCGATGAAAGGGTTGAGATAGTAAACAACGAAGACCGTGTATTGTCCCCTGCCGCTGCCGCAAGGATACTAAACGCCGCCCTTTGCAATAAGGTATATTTCGGCGAAATAACTCCCCATTCCGAATACGAAAGCTATGCTATCATCCCCGAGGGTACAGACGTATCCGCATCGGTTTTGGTGGATAAAATGGGACTTATCTTTGCCGTTTCTGCCACCCAGAAGACGCTGTACCACATAGACTGCAAAACTTTACAGGTAAAGGAGCAAACCGCCCTTCGTTATGAGCCTGCCGCTGTTTGCTGTGACGGAAATATGCTTTATATCTCCTTCAAAAACGAAAACCGTCTGTACAGCTACTCGCTGACGGAGGATACGGGCAGCTATTACAGCTGTGCGGAAAGCTTTGTAAAGCTGCTCAGCACAGACGGTGCCCTGTATGCCCTTGATGCTAAGGGAAACCTTTGCGTTTATGACACAGCCAGACTTTCAAGCCGCGGAGAGTGGATCTTAAGAGGACAAAACGTTATAGATTTTGCCCTTGACGGCAGCTACCTGTACGTGTATCTTAAGCCTGTCAGTCTGCCTATGCTTTATATTATCAGCAGAGCTGACAACAGCGTTACCGAGTCAGCGGTTATAAACGCCAATACCGACAAAATCTTTGTTACCGACGGTGGGGTTATCGTGGGTAACAAGGCGTACAGCAAAACAGACCTTACAAGCCTTTACACCCTGAGCGAGCAGGCACGCTATGCCTACGGCAAGTATATTATCAGCGACAAGGGGCTTTACCTCAGTGCTGACGGCAGTATGATAAGCAGGTGCCGTGTAGACCTGTCCTTTCCTATGTTTGCCGCCGATTACAGCTATTACAGCATAGAGCCTACCCGTATATCCGTTATCCGCAACGTAAGGAAAGACCTGGATAGCCTTCCGAATATAAAGGGGATCAGGGACGGCGCCGTCCTTGACGGGCCCGCTTATATTGAATTTGACTTTGGCAAGGGCTTTTTGGATAACCTTCCGTACACGGAAGGCCTCCCCGTGGAAAACGGCGGCTTGCACAGCTTTGTCGTTTCCCTGCCCTTTGGTGTGAACGCTACGGTTCAGTTTACCATAAACGCCGACATTAACTATATAGTTTTGTATGCTCAGAAAAACACCCTGAGGGTCAACGAGCACACCAAGCTCAGCGTAAACGCTAACCCGCCGAGCTACGGTGTTGTTGACGTGGTTTACTCCACCGACAACGGCAACGTTATCGTATTGCCCGACGGCAGCGTTATCGCCGCCGCTGAGGGAGAAAGTATCGTTACCGCAACCACCGCTGACGGCAAGCACAAGAGCGAGGTAAAAATTACGGTAACAAAGGGCTTTATTGAGTTTGACAGCAGTTATTTCTTTGCTGACACCACCGCCCGTATAATTAAGGGTATTTCCTCTGGCACGGACGTGGAGGCGTTTTTGAATGCGGCGTCTCAGACCAAGGGCACCCTGGTTGTAAGGGCGCATAACGGAGTTGCCGTATCTGCAGGTATGATACACACGGGTATGACCGCAGAGCTGCTTGATATTTACAATAACGTTATTGACGAATGGTATCTGTCGGTTTTAGGCGATATAGACGGAGACGGTTTTATTACCGCTAACGATTACTACGAGCTTGAATATGCTATATCCCACGCTGACGGTCTTACGGCTATAATCAGCTCCGCCGCCGATATAGACTCTAACGGCAGAGTAAACTCCTTTGACCTTTTAGCCTTGAAGGAGCATTTGCTGGGGCAGAGAGACATAGGCGATAGCGGTGCTTTACCCACGAGGGTTGCCGGTGCCACCGCCCATATTATTATGCCCGGAGAGATTGCCCCCGACACCAGCTTTACGGCAACCCTTACCCTCTCCGATATGAAGGGGCTTACTGCCCTGTCGGGTGTGCTAAACTACGACAGCAGTGTGCTAAACCTTAAGGAGCTTAGCGTGGTAGGCAAGCGTGGCGGTTTTTATACCGAGACCCCTGACGGAGTGTTTTTCTTCACCGATATAGGAAACAATGCTGAAACTGCCATCACCCTCCTTGCCGTGTTCCACGTATCTGCCCAGGCAAAGCCCGAGGAGGACAGCCTTGCCATTGATTTCGGCAAGCTCACAGCCTATGACGGCAGTGCGGCTACGGTTAACGGCATCAGCCGCAAAACGGCTATCTGCCCACAGGCTAAAAACGAGGTACTTATACACAACCTGCCTGCCTTTATCTTCGACGATGCTCTAACGGAAAACCGCATTGTTCTGCCTGCAGACACCCAAAGGATTTATGTTTCTGCCTACCCTATGGAAAACGGCGACATTGCCGGTGACAGGGAGTTTGGTAACAGGCTTAACGCCTCCTTTGCGGTGGTATTTAACAACGCCGAGGACAATATAAGCCAGTACAACTTCAACTGCGAGAGAAGCGAGGTTGGTAACAGCTCCACAGGCACGGAGGCTATTTATAAAAACAGCAACAATTATATTGCCGAGCTTATTGTTGAGGGAGGCTCTATATCTCCGGCCTTTGACAAAAGCGTTGAGGAATACTATGTGCTGACAGACGCACCCGACGCCGTTAAGGTCAGTGCCACTGCGGAAAGCGTCCTTTCCTCTGTTGAGGTATTACCCATTAACAGAGCAAACAGCCAAATTGCTGTAAAATGCACCGCTGAGGATGGCAGTGTAAGGCTTTATACCTTGAACGTATGTACAAAGCTACCGATAGAATACGCAGAAAAAAAGCAGGCCGCTGAGCCTGTCTGGCTGTGGTGTATACCCGCCCTGGCTTTGGCTGCGATAGCCGCTTGCCTTATAATTTACAACAAAAAGGGCAGAAAACAAAACTCCGTTACGGAAATAAGAGGTGCAGAATGAAAAGGCTTATATGCTTATTGATACTTGCTTCCCTTGCTCTTACCGCCTGTGGCGGCAAAAATGAAGAAGCTCTCAGCGCCGAGGAAAGCGCGCCCCTTTTTGCTGATTTCAGTCAGGCGGCAGAGCTGGATACAGAGTGGCTGTTTTTACCCGAAAAGGCTGAGCTGTTACGCACCGCCGAAAACAGAGGGGTGTTGGAGGCCACCTTTAAGGGCTGTGAATACCCCGAAATAAACGCCTACACCAAGGCTTTGTTTAACAGCTTAAAACATCGTGGAGCGGAAATATACGATGCTTACGACCTGTTTAAGCCCCTGCGCCTTGAGGAGTTTAGGGAGGCGGAGCTTGACATCAGATTTGCAGGGGTGGCTTACAGATACTATTACACCTGCGAGGATAAGATTTTTATGCTGGAGCTTAAGTATTACGGCAGTGCAGGCGGTGCATACGGAAACGGCAGGGGTGTTATAGGCATTTCCGACGTGAGCGAAAAGGTTTATTCTCTTATATACGAGGAGTAGATATTATGTTTTGGAAAAAGGAAGTTAAAAAGGCCCCCTATTTTTTGTTTAACCTGGGGGTAGCCGACAGCAAAAAGTGCATTTCCCTATCAGTTGACAACGGTTTGATGTCTGCCGAGTGGTATGACAGCGAGGGTGAAAGGCACCTGTACAGCCAAGTCCCTGTAAACCAGGAGTTTTGGTCTGCTCTCTATGCCGCCGCTGAACGGACGGAGCTGTTTAACTGGAAAGCCCACAAGCTGTTTAACCGTTTTGCCTCCGAGATAAACCTTGAGGTTTTTAATTGCGAGGGTGCTTTTCCCGACGGGAAAGCCTTTGGTGCCGATAATATGCACGGTATGCCCCAAGGCTTTGAGGAGACCTTTGCCGCCTTGTCAGAGGTGTTTGACGCCTTTGGCAGCAGATAACAAAAAAATAAAAGCAGTAGAACGTATAGTTTTACTGCTTTTTTGTATTGAAAAATTATAAAAAATAAGTATAATTATAGTATACTATGCTTTGGAAAGAATAGCGTTTGTCAAGGTTTGGGTTATCAGACTGTGTCCGTCCTCCGTTGGATGGATTCCGTCGGCGCTGATCAGCTTTTTGAAATTGTGGGAGGTAAGGAAGGCACTCCTCAGATCCAGCAGCTGGGCACCGCATTTTTCCGCAATACGCTCCACCAGTCTGTTGTAATTCTCGTGCCAACGGTACAGCATACTGGTATCACCTAACCAGTTAAGCAGTACGTCGTAGTCCAGCCCGCGGCTTATATGGCGCATATACTTTTCGCTATCCAAGGGAGGCAGGTTGGAGATAAGCACCCTTGCTCCTACAGAGCGGGCGTATTCTATACAGGCCTTGTACAGCCTTTCAAAGAGGTCGGGGGCTGTGTTACAGCTATGCTCCTCCTCAGGGTTGACTGCAATATCCTTCCACTTATGGTCGCAGTCGTTTCCGCCGTACTCCAACAGCACTATGCTGTCCCCGTCTATTTCGGGAAGCTCCTCCTTAAGGATACGCTCTCCGTATTCGATAGTGGCACCCATCTTGGACAGGTTGTTTACCTCTATGCCGTTGGCTGACAGGCTTTGATAATCGGGCAGGCAAATCTTGTATCTGCCCATCTCCTCGGAGAAGGTTACGCCCTTTAGTATGGAGTCACCAAATATAAACAGCTTTTTCATCTGACACACTTCCGCTAATAAATTTTACACGGCATTACCCTGCCGCTGAAATAATTATAGCCAAAAGAGCGTTAAAAGTAAAGCTACTTTCGCACACGGACGCTATACCGTTGGTTTTTACTTGGTAGAATTTTGAAAAGGACACTCTACCATCAGTAGAAAACCTTGATTTTATGCGGGTTTTCCCCGCTACGGCTACTTAAAACAAGAAAGAGATTTCGTATGGCAGACCTTAAAACTATTATTGCAAAAAACATAACGGATTTGCGTAAGTCCCACGGCCTTACCCAGATAGAGCTTGCTGAAAAGCTTAATTACTCTGATAAAGCCATATCCAAATGGGAGCGTGGCGAGAGCGTGCCCGAGGTTGGCGTTCTTAAGGAAATAGCCGATATGTTTGGGGTTACGCTGGATTACCTTGTGCAGAAGGAGCATACCGCCCCCACGAAGCCCGAGCTTAAGACCGCCACTCACAACCACGCCTTTATTACGGGAATGAGCATTCTGCTGGTGTGGCTGGTTGCCACCCTTGCCTTTGTGCTGGTGGATATTATCACGGACACCTTTGCCCACTGGCTTGCCTTTATATGGGCGGTTCCTGCTTCCCTTATAGTTTGGCTGGTGCTTAACAGCGTGTGGTTTAACCGCAGACTTAACTTTTTTATCATTTCCCTTCTGATGTGGACGACTCTTGCGGCACTGTATATCTCGTTTTTGCCTTTTGGGGTAAATATTTGGCTTGTGTTCGTTTTAGGTGCACCGGGACAGATAATTATACTGCTTTGGTCCAGGCTCCGCTACAAGAAAAAAACGGCGTAACAGACGGTTTGTGTAAATAAAGGCTGGCTCCAAAACGAGCCAGCCTGAGCTTGATGGCAAACCTTGTCATCAAGCTGGCAGAGTGCTGGGGAAGAGGGCAGACAAGAGGAACCGAGGCGAGAACTGTACTAAGTACTGTGAGCTGAGGTTCGTTTTGAACGAAAAAATATATAAAACGAGAAAATTCAGGGATGTTCTCCCTGAATTTTCTACTTTAGAGTAATTGTATTTTATTCTTTTTCGTGTTCTGTGCCTTTGTCAGCGGTCTGAGAAAAAGCCGTAATGCGGCTTTTTCTTTTTTATCAATTGTATGTTTTTTGCTTTGAACGAACTTCACTTTGCAGTACAGTCGGGGTCTCCATAAAAACAGCGTTTTTATGGGGTGGATTACAGCTTCAGTTCAGTTCGTCCAATCTGTACTCTTTTTCTGCACAAGTCGGAAGGCCAAGCGGTCTTAGGAAGACAAATCCCCACTACAA
>JAZSQJ010000029.1:0-22229 GCA_045537905.1 Eubacteriales bacterium | reverse complement strand
ATATATTTTTGTGGGGTGGTATTACAGTTTTCGCCTCGGTTCGTCTTGTCTGCACTCTTTCTCAGCACTCTGCCAGCTTGATGACAAACCTTGTCATCAAGCTGAAGCTCGGTGTTTGAACCGAGCTTTTATTTTTCGTGGGGTGATTATACATTATATGTTTTGGAGTGGGTGCTAATTGTGATTAAACGAAACGGTCTAACCCGTAGGGGAGACCATCGGTCGCCTGCTCCGTAACGTTTCGCACGCCGTACGGTTTTGATTGGGCGTGACGGCTAGCGCCATTGTAGGGACCGGCGTCCTCGACGGTCCTAAGCGTAGCAAATATGTGAGGCGTAACCCAAAACGGGAATGCGTACCGTAAAAATTTGTTATAAAAACATTCCGTAAGACTTTTTCCTTAACCGTGGAGGGTGGTATTTATCCGTTTCGTTTAGGACCGTCGAGAGACGGTTTGTCCCTACAAATAAACTGCAAGGCTTCATCATAATTTGCGGTGCCGTCCGTGATAAAACCCGTCACGTTTAATCACAATTTGCGGTGCCGTTTTTAATCGCCTTGTTTGATCAACAATCGGGGTTCTTTGCGTGATATGCGTTTACGGAGGCGTGGGCGGTAACATTCTGCCCATATCGCATATAATGTTAATAAATCCCTTTTCAGGAAAAAGGCTCCACTTTCATAACGAAAACGGTAAACATACGGCATAAAACCACAAAACCTTTCCATTACAAGGGTTTTTGTGGGAAATGCTTACACCAAGCACCACGAAAGGATTGATGTGATGAATGCACTGATAGGTCCAAGGGGGACCTTAACCGTCCGCCTGACCCATATGGAGGGCAGACTGCTTCTGGCAGGTGCCACCGTGGAGGTGCTGGGACGGAGAGAACGCTACACCACCGACCGCAACGGCACCGTGCGCATTAGCTTGCCTGCGCCGCCAAGGGCACTGTCTTTACAGCCAAACCCACCCACCAGACCCTACTCGGTCTACGATATCCGTGTCAGCCTCTTTGGCTACGTGCCCGTAACCGTGTACGGACTGCATATTTTCGACGGCATAGGCAGTATCTGGAGCTACAATATGGTACGGCTGGAGGACGCAGAGGGCAACACGTCAACGGAGATAACCGTGCCTGCCCACCAGCGAGGAACCGTGCCGCCCTACGGCGGTGAGGACGGGGCGGCGGCTCCTACGATGACGGGACCGGATAGCACCGTCCGACCCGTACGGGTGCCCGAGATGGTAACCGTTCATCTGGGATCGCCCGGCTCCGATGCGGTAAACGTAACGGTGCCCTTTGTAAACTACATAAAAAGCGTGGCAAGCAGTGAGATATTTCCCACCTGGCCCAGAGAGTCTCTGCTGTCCAACATCCACGCCGAGACCACCCTGGTCCTTAACCGAATTTATACCGAGTGGTATCCCTCCCAGGGTTATGAGTTTGACGTATCCGCTTCTCCTGCCTTTGACCAGTACTACGTGCATCAAAGGGAGGTCTTTGATACCATAGACGCCTTGGTTGACGAGTATTTTGACTATTATGTAGCCAGAATAGGCACCGTGGAGCCTATCTTTGCTCAGTTTTGCGACGGCAGACAAAGCGCCTGCAGCGGACTGTCCCAATGGGGCACGGTGGATCTGGCGGCTATGGGCTACAACGCCCTTGACATACTGCGTTACTACTACGGTCAGGACGTGGAGCTGAGACAGGCGGAGCTGGTAAGAACTCTGCCCGACAGCTACGGCGGCACGCCGCTTGCTCAAGGCAGTAGCGGGGAGGCGGTGCTACAGACACAAAACCGTCTTAACCGCATAGCCGTAAACTATCCTGCCATCCCCTTCATCACCCTGCCCGAGGGAGACTATAACAGCGAGACGGCAAGGGCGGTAAGGGCGTTTCAGCAAACCTTCGGTCTGCCCCAAACGGGGGCGGTGGACGAGGACACCTGGTACCGCATAATATACATCTACAACGCAGTGAAACGGCTGGGCGAGCTGGAAAGCGAGGGGGAGACGGAGCAGGGCGGCGCCTACCCCAACAGGGTTGTAAAGATAGGTGAGAGAGGTCCAAACGTTTTGCGGCTTCAGTGGTACAACAACGCCATAGCACGCTCGGGTCAGTTTCCTCAGATAAGGGTTATTGACCTGGACGGTATATACGATACGGAAACTGCAAACGCTATGGGCGCCCTGCAAGCCTTGCTGGGACTGCCCCGT
This sequence comes from Eubacteriales bacterium, assembly GCA_045537905.1. Classification (GTDB taxonomy): domain Bacteria; phylum Bacillota; class Clostridia; order Oscillospirales; family CAG-382; genus SIG636. The sequence goes on along the minus strand of JAZSQJ010000029.1, from coordinate 20,005 downwards.
ACGGGGGAGGTAGACAGGGCAACGTGGGACGCCGTTACCACGCTGTATAACGAAGTAGAGGAAACGGGCACAAACGACCAGTACTACGGCGGCGAGGTAAGCGGCTGGCCCAGACCCTACGGCGGTACCCCCATAAGACGTGGTGACAGGGGCGACGGCGTGTATTATATACAGGATTTGATAAACGCCTTGTCTGCCGCCAACACTGCCATCCCCAAAATAGGCAGAGACGGAGTTTTTGGTGCCGAGACGGAGAGGGCGGTAATAGCCTTCCAGACCGCCTACGGACTGACGCCCGACGGCATAGTGGGGCCTCTGACCTGGGAAAAGCTGAACGCAGAGTACGGTATGCTTCCCTCGGTAGGGTGAGGGGGGATGATGTGCCTAACGGCAATGATGTTGCCTGACGGCAAATTTGTTTTCCGTGCCGTAAGGGAATACGGCAGGGCGTAACGCTCAGCACCGTGTAGGGACCGGCGTCCCCGACGGTTCCTACGGTTAAACCCTTTCGTTTCATCACAATTTGCGTTGCCGTCCGTGATAACGTCACGCATCGTTAATATGCTTGTTGCGTTTAATCCTGCTCTGTAACGTGCCCTCCAATCAAAAATCCCCGCCAAACGGCGGGGAAAATGGGCTAATCCTTTTTACTTTCTATTTCGTTTTTCATCAAAGCGTAAAATTCCAGGTTTGGCTCAAACTCGATATAATACTTTTTGCCCGCCTTTTCGATAACCAGAAAGGCGGTGGCGGCGGTAAGGTTCTGGCGGTAGCTTTTGCCGCTGTCGGTTTTAACGGACTTAAACTCTTTTTTCGTATAAAGCTTTGTTTTGTCCGTAAGCTCCACGGAAATCAGCTTGCTTTCGTAGAACCCCGTGATACGGCGGACGGAAAAAACACCGTCAGACAAAGCGTACACAAACTCCGTCATAGTATAACGGAACAGCAGATAAACGCCAAGGATCAAAAACACTCCCCCCGTCAGACGCAGATAGATGGCGATATCGGGGAAATAGGGGATGATAAAGGCGGTAAGGAGAACGAACACCGCAGTAAAAACCATAATAAACACAGCCTGTAAGGGACTGCGATAGGGCTTGCAAAGCTTCAAAAAAACCAACCTCCGTAATATAGCGCCCCAAAGGGGCATAAACTTTAAGCAAAGGAGCTGTACTTATATGAACGACAAAGAGCTGAAGCTGAAAGAGCTTAAGGGACTTAGCGACGACAGACTGCAGGGACTGATGGGGGACATAGCAAGGGCCTTGGGCACTGATCCAAGGAAGGCGCAAAGCCTTAACGTCAGCAAGGTCCGTGCCACCCTGGAGAATATAAGCGACGAGGAGGCAAAAAGACTGATAGAAAAGGCGGGGAAGGACAAGGCAGAGGAGATATACCGAGCCATACAAAGGAGGGGTAACTGATGGATGATAAGCTGAAAAGCATTCTCTCCAATCCTGCTCTTATGGCACAGATAGCCGCCGCAGTCAAGGGGGAGAGCGCACCGCCCGAGGAGCCCGCACTGCCCCGGATACCTACCGCCGGGGGTAGCGACAAGGCGTTGGCTCTGCTTGCCGCCTTGAAGCCCTTCCTCAGCAGCGGAAGGCAAAGCAAGCTGGACGCCGTAAGCAAGGCTATGGCGGTGGCAAACATATACAAAAGCACAAAAAACACGTAAGGAGGGTGTAAAGCGATGTATTCCCGTGCATTTGACGGCAGAGACGAGGAGCAGGGCTACTACCCCGGGGAGGAATCCACCGAGGCGTTGGCGCCGAAGCGTAGCGGCGGTATAAGCAAGCTGCTTGGAGGCATAAAAACAGAGGACCTCCTGCTGATAGCAATAGCGGTGCTGCTGCTACTTGACGGAGACCCTGATAACGACATACTAATCCTTGCTCTTGTTTTCCTTTTCTTTTTCTAAAACATAAATCAAAAAGTCTATAAAATACTCCACCTCACGCCTTTTGCGAGCGTCAAGGGAAGCAAACTTCTGATAAATGGGCATAGCAACGATACGCTTACCGTGGTAAGCCATACCGTAGCCTGCGGCAAAGGCAAAATCCTCGGCAGTGATATCGTTGGCGCTGTGAGCGCCCAGCTTTTCGATAAGCTTCATCCTGGGAGGGTTGTCCTGCTCGCAAAGCATAAGCTTTCTAAGCTGAACGTAGCTGATATCGCACTCTATGGCAAAGCGCCTCAGGGTGCGTTCTCCCTTCGCCCTATCTAAAAGTAGGGCGAAGATTTTTTTATTAAAGTTGCTTATTGTCATCACTGCCTCCTGTCAAAATAGGTCAGTGCCGCTCCGATAACCGTTGCGTATTCACTTGCCTCGGGAACCACAAAATTCACACCAAAGGTGTCACCCAGCTCCGAAAAGGTTCTTTCTGCACTCTCCAGCGCGGAAAGTCTGCCCGTAAGAACTATGTCCTTAACGCCCTTTTCCCTTGCCGCAAAGATTGCCGCAACGCCTACGGTCTCGTATATCATATTCAAAAGGCCTGCCGCAACGTCCTCCTTACGGGCAAGATCGCTTATCTTGCCGAAGTTGGATGCGGTCATAGTAGCGTGGAGGGTGGGACCGATGTTCTTATCCGTCATATCGTTTACGCTAAGGTCAACCTCGGTGCGCTTGCCCTTACTTGCCATCTCCTCGATAGCCTTAACGTTGGTGGTGCCCAGCAGCTTGCCTGCCAGACCCACCAGGGTGCCGCCGCCAACGCCCGTACCGCCCAGGTGGACGGAGCTACCCTTTTCGCAGTAAACCAAAGCGGTACCGGTACCCATGCTTACGACGATAGCCTTGTCCAGCCCCGACAGGTGGCTGCCGCCCTTGCCTATCGCCACAAACTCCGTAACGTGGGTGGTGGGCAGGGCATAGATGGTCTCCCCCGCAAAGGCACTGCCAACCCCCGTAACCATAAGCTGGTCGATATCCGTAAGAGCTATGCCGTTTTCACTCGTAAACTTGCCGAAGGCGCCGTAGAGAGATGCAACGGGGTCGCTTGCCTTAGCCATCATCGGAGAGATAATCTTCCCCTCCTTAACGCCTGCAATCTTGGTAGTGCTGCCGCCTACGTCTATACCTACTATAATACCCATCAAATCATCCTTGTTTTCAATAATATCTACTTTAATAGATACATTTTAACCGTTTAACGCCGTTTTGTCAACCGTTATATTTTATTCGGCTAAAAATTAAAAAAACTCTTTTCAAAGCGTTTATCCTGTGTTATAATAACCCTGTATGTAAGTAATTTGCTAAGGGGGCGGTGCCGTGGAGCTTAACAAAATACAAAAGCAAGCTCTCCTTGGGGAGATAAACCGCGGCGTTATATCCCACGCTTATATAATTGAGGGGATGGCGGGTGTTGGCAAGCGTAGCTTTGCCGCCCTTATAGCAAAGGCGATACTCTGCACGGGTCACAGCAAGCCCTGCGGGGTTTGCTCCTCCTGCCGCAAGTGCGAGCTGGACGCTCATCCCGACCTGCATCGCTACAGCACGGAGGGTAACAGCTTTAAGGTAGATACCGTTCGTGAGCTTAAGCGTGCGGTTACCCTTAAGCCTAACGAGGGCACCCGTGCCGTTTACGTTCTGGAGAAGGCAGACCTTATGACGGTGTCCGCACAGAACGCCCTGCTTAAGGTTTTTGAGGAGCCGCCCGAGGGCGTAAGCTTTTTGCTGTTGGCGGAGAAGAAGGAGTCTTTGCTTTCCACCGTTCGCTCCCGAGGGAGGGTGATAATGCTGTCCCCCGTAAGCGACGCCGAGGTGGAAGCTGCCCTGCGTGAAAGGTTTCCCAAGGCAAAGGAGGCGGAGCTGGCAGAGGCTGTCCGTCTGGCAGAGGGCAGCCTGGGCAAGGGCGAGGCGGTACTGAAAAAAGAGGGCAAGGCGGAGAGGGATGCGGCGCTTAAGCTGTGTCAGGCGATCTACAGCCACACCGACAGGTACGGGCTGTACAGTGCTTTTCTTGGGCAGATGCGTAAGCGTGACGCACTGATACCCGTAATGGACGCCTTGGCGATAGGGGCAAGGGACGTGTTGATAAGCAAGCTTGCCTGCGGTAAGACCTGCTTGCTGGACGAGGAAACGGCAGCCGCTTTTGCGGAAAGCGCCGTGGCAAGCACCTTGCACGGCATATTTGAGGCAGTGCTGGAGTGCGGCAGGTCGCTGAGACGAAATACTGATGCGGGGATTGCGGTAACAGAGCTTTGTACCCGTATAACCCGTGTGAAAGGATAGATATTATGGCAGAGAACGAAAACAAAAAGAAAAATACAGAGGGTGCTCCTCAGGGCGGCTCTCAAGGCAAGGGTGGCAACAAGCCCCGCCGCAGACCCTACGGCAAGGGTCATCACCGCCCCCACGCTCCCCGTAAGGACGTAAAGACAGAGGGAGCAGAGCCTAAGCAGGAAAAGGCGGCAGAGCAGGTAAAGAACACGGAAAAACGTGCCCACAAGCCCCAGAAGCAGGAGCATAAGGATCACAAGGAGCATAAGCGTCACGACGGCAAACGCCGTGAGGACAAGCGTGCTACCCCTGCCGTTAAGGACAGCGTAGAGAAGGAGATTACCCTTTCTCCCCGCCGCCGTCAGATGCAGGAGAGGCTTTCTGCCGAGCAGAAGGCTTTTGCGGAGGCAACCGACATTATGCTGGAGGCGGCAGAACGCCGTAAGGTCAGCGCAGAGGAGGGCGGTGCTCCCGAAGCTACCGTAGAGATAGTGGGTATCCGCTTCAAGCCCGCAGGTAAGATATACTATTTTTCCCCTGCAGGCGTAAGCTTTGAGGCGGAGGACGGCGTTATAGTTGAAACCAGCCGAGGTCAGGAGTACGGCTTTGCCGTTATTCCTAACCGTATGATAGACGAAAAGGAAACCGTACACCCCCTAAAGCCCATCGTTCGCAAGGCAACCCCCGAGGACGGCGAAAAGTACAGAAAAAACAAGGAGCTGGAAAAAAAGGCGGCGTCTATCTGGGAGGAGCTTGTGGCAAAGCACGGTCTTACCATGAGCCTTACCGACATAGAGTACACCTTTGATAACTCCAAGCTTATATTCTACTTTACCGCCGAGGGCAGAGTTGACTTCCGTGAGCTGGTAAAGGACCTGGCGGCGGTGTTCCGCACCAGGATAGAGCTGAGACAGATAGGCGTTCGTGACGAAGCGAAGGCTCTTGGCGGCCTCGGCGTATGCGGTATGCCCTTCTGCTGTCACCGCTTCCTGTCCGACTTCGTACAGGTGTCCATCAAGATGGCTAAGGAGCAAAACCTGTCCCTGTCCAGCTCCAAGATATCGGGCAACTGCGGCAGACTTATGTGCTGTCTGTCCTACGAGCAGGGCGTTTACGAGGCAGAGCACACTACCTTCCCCAAGGCAGGTATGCTGGTTCGTACCGCTCAGGGTACGGGCGTGGTTACGGAAAGCAACTTCCTTAACAACAGGATAAAGGTACACCTTGACAACAGCGACGAGAACGGAGCCGTTAAGGTCTTCACCCGTGACGAGGTAAAGGTTATAGGCAAGGCAAAGAATGCGGAGCCTGAGGAGACCGATGCCGAGCTTAAGGCGCTGGAGGATTAGTGTAGCGGAAAAGTCGAGCATTATATGGGTTTAACCGTAGGGGCGACCATTGGTCGCCCGTTCCGTAACACTAAGCACGCCGTATTGGCTTGTGATGTAGCGTGACGAGTAGAACCGTGTAGGGACAAACCGTTTCGTTTAACCGTTTTATGATGTCGGCCTTTGCCGCTAACAGGAAGACTATTTATAAATTAAGGAGGGCAAAAAAACTTGGTATTTTCATCGTTGATATTTGTGTTTGCTTTTTTGGCAATAACCATAGCGTTGTATTTTGCGGCTCCACGCAAGCTTAAAAACGCGGTTTTGTTTGTGATGAGCCTTATATTCTACGGCTGGGCGGCGCCCTTGTTTCTGCCCATTATGCTGGTTTCTATATGCACCGCCTTCTTCTTAGGCTTTCCGATAGCAAAGTACAGAGAAATAAACCGTAAAAAGGCAAAGCTTTATCTTACGGTTTCGCTGGTGCTTAATCTGGTGTGGCTGCTGTTCTTTAAGTACACCAACTTCTTTATAGACAACCTTAACGCCTTAGGGCTTGATATAGCCAGGATACAAAACTTTACCCTGCATTTCCTTACGGAAACACCCTTTGACTTCGTGCTTCCCCTTGGTATATCCTTCTATACCTTCCAGATTATGTCCTACAGTATCGACCTTTACCGCGGACAGACCAGCGTTCAAAACAGCTTCGTGTCCTTCGGTGCCTACGTTACTTTGTTCCCTCAGCTTGTGGCGGGCCCTATCGTAAGATACAGGGACATTGACGATATGCTCCTTGAGCGTAAAGAGACCGTGTCTGACTTTGCCGCAGGCTCACGCCGCTTTATGGCAGGTCTTTGCAAAAAGATACTTCTTGCAGACGTGGCGGCTAAGGTGGTGGACTCCTTTGATGCCAGCCTGGTGGCAGAGCAGACTGCCCTGGCAGGCTGGATGGTGGTTATTTTCTACACCTTCCGTATCTACTTTGACTTTTCCGCTTACTCCGATATGGCTATCGGTCTGGGCAGAATGTTCGGCTTTACCTTCCTTGAAAACTTTGACTACCCCTATGTTTCAAAAAGCATTACCGAGTTTTGGCGTCGCTGGCACATCTCTTTGTCCTCCTGGTTCAGAGAGTACGTGTACATACCCCTTGGCGGCAACCGCAAGGGCAAGTTTAAGCAGTACCGCAACCTTGCTATAGTATGGCTGCTTACGGGCTTCTGGCACGGCGCTTCCTGGAACTTTATTATATGGGGCGTTTACTTCCTTATATTATTAGTGGTGGAAAAAGCCTTCCTGCTTAAAAAGCTGGAAAAGGCGCCTGCCATTGTCAGCCACCTATACGCTTTATTCTTTATCGCCATGGGCTGGCTTATCTTCTACTACACCGACACAGCCGAGGGTATGCGTTGCTTTACGGCAATGTTCGGCGGAGGCAGCTTTACAAACCCCATTGTAAGCTACAACGTATTAAGACTGCTGCCCACGCTGGCGGTGTTCTGCATAGCGGCAACCCCCTATCCAAAAAAGCTGTGGTACCGCCTGATGGACGGCAACGAGGCCTGCCGTATCATTACGACCCTTCTTCTCATAGCAGGACTGCTCCTTTGTACAAGCTATATGGTTGCGTCCTCCTACAGCCCCTTCCTGTACTGGAACTTTTAAGGAGGTGCGGGTATGAAAAATAAAAAACAAATAAAAAACCGTGGCAACCGCTTTGTTTCGGACGTGGTTACGATAGTGCTTTTCCTTGCCTTTATCTTTGGCTTTGCTCTGGCGTTTATAGTTATGCCCGACGTGGACAGTAACGGCTACGAAAACACCCTTCAGCGTTTCCCCTACACGGAGGAGGACGGTGTTAAGGATGAGGACAGGGCGGAGGAGCTTTGGGATGGCACCCTCCACGGTGAGCTTGCCACTAAGATGGACGAGTATTTTTGCGACCAGTTTCCTCTCAGAAAGCAGTTTGTTACTATGAAGGCGCTGGCAGAAAAGCTTACCCTCCGTGGTGAAAACAACGGCGTGCTTAGCCTGGGTGACTACCTTGTTGCTACAAAGTTTAACTCCGTAGGCTTTGATACGCCTACCGAGTTTTACAGCGAGGAGCACGTTCAGCGTACCTTGGGTAGCCTGAAGGCTGTTATCGACGGGGCAAGCGTGCCCGTTGACGTTATACTGCCGCCCCGTGTTATTGACGTTATGGCGCCCCTTCTGGGTTACCCTACCTATATAAGCGACAAGCTTAACAGCCAGGCGGCGGAGATACTTGGGGACAGCTACGTTAACGTTCTGGACTATATGAGGGAGCTTACCTTTGAGATACCCAGCGTTACCCAGGACGTAGGCATTCAGCTTTATTTTGCCACCGACCATCACTGGAACCCCGTAGGCGCCTTCTACGCTATGGAGCAGTGGATGGCAAAGTGGAACGACCTTAACCCCCAGTTTGAGAGTTTTGACTACGAGTGCGTTAAGATAGACTTTCTTGGCACCTCCGGCAGAAACGGCAACTACTACGGTCACCCCGGTGAGGCTATGGACGTTCCCCGTTTTACGGGCGACCACCTTATAAGGGTTAAGATAGGCAAAAGCCTCAGTGCGCTGATGAAGGACGAAACGGACAAGTTCCTTGAAGAAACGGGATTGTACGATATGGAGGCGCTTAACGGCCCCGACCCCTTTAACGTATACCTCTACGGCAAGAGCCTGTACGTACACCTGCAGCACAAGACCGAGAAGAGGGAAACCATCCTTCTGCTCAAGGACAGCTTTGCCCACGTGTTTGCCCCTCAGCTTGCCAGATACTACGACGTGGTTATGGTTGACATAGACCTTGCGAGCAGAATAAGCCTGGGCAGCCTGATAGAACAGACGGGCGCAGACCGCGTTTTGGTGATGTACAACCTGCAAAACGTTATCGAAAACGACAAGCTTGCCACTATCCAGCCTTAAAATATTAACAAATTGTAAATTCTTGCAAAATCAGCAAAAAAACCGCAGATAAAGGGGTCTGCGGTTTTCTATTTATAGTGGTTTCCATAATGTGGCAATACCACTAATTGGGCAAAAGGGGCGTAATTTGCAAAAAGAAAAAATAAAAAAGCAATTGTAAACATTTTAGAACTTTTTTTGAAAAAAGTATTGACAAGCATTGACTTTTCTATTATAATAATATACTGCCCGAATGTGCGAAATCGGCAAATTCAGGCAGTAAAAACAAGACGAAAAACAGGGCAAAAACGGCAAAAAACGGCGGTTTTTGTCGGGTATGAGGCGGCTTTAACAGCTTAGCGGAAAATGATGAAAGCGGAGGAACAGGCATAATGATGACACCTAAGAAGCTTGGCCCCAATGTTAGGATGAACTTTTCCAAGACCGGTGAGGTTTTGGAGATGCCTAACCTTATTGAAATACAGAAAAAGTCCTTTGACGAGTTTGTGGAGAAGGGCGTGCGTGAGGTACTCAGGGACGTTTCCCCTATGACCGACTATTCGGGCAACCTCGTTATTGAGTTTGTCGACTATTCCTTCAGCGACACTCCTAAGTATACCGTTGAGGAGTGTAAGGAAAGGGACGTAAACTTTGCTGTACCCTTTAAGGTTACCGCCCGTCTTACCAATAAGGTAACGGGTGAGGTTAAGGATCAGGAAATCCACATGGGCGACTTCCCGTTTATGACGGAAAGCGGCACCTTTATAATCAACGGTGCGGAGAGAGTTATCGTTAGCCAGATAGTTCGTTCCCCCGGCGTTTACTATGATATAACCGACGACAAAAACGGTAAAAAGCTGTATTCCAGCACCGTTATACCCTACCGCGGCGCGTGGTTGGAGTACGAGACGGACTCCTCTGACGTTTTCTACGTTCGTATAGACAAGAACAAGAAGATGCCAATAACTCTTCTTCTCCGCGCCTTCGGCCTTAACAGCAACGAGCAGATTATCGACCTCTTTGGCGAGGACGTTAAGATAAAGGCTACCCTTGAAAAGGACAATATGCCTGCAGAGGCGCTTCGTAACGGCACCACTCCTATGGAGGAGGCGCTTAAGGAGATATACAGAAAGCTCCGTCCCGGTGACCCGCCTATCGTAGAGAGCGCTCAGGTGCTTCTTAACAATCTGTTCTTTGACCCCAAGCGTTACGATATATCTTCCGTAGGCAGATATAAGTTCAATAAAAAGCTGGCTCTCTCCAAGCGTATAGCAGGCCTTACCCTTGCCCGCCCCGTTATCTCTCCCGTAACCGGTGAGCTGGTGTTTGACGAGGGTCATAAGCTGAACCGTGCCGACGCTGAAACCGTTGAAAGAAGCGGCGCCTGGAGCGTTTACGTCAGAAACGAGCAGGGCGAGGAGGTTCGTGTTTTCACTAACCGTATGGTTGACGCCTCCGCAGTTTGCCCCTTCTCCAACGAGGAGCTTGGTCTTGAGGAAAAGGTAAACCTTGACGTGTTTATGGAAATCATAAACGAGATAGGCGTTTCCGACCTTAAGGCGCTTAAGAGGGCTATCGAGGCTCGTGAGGACGAGCTTATTCCCAAGCACATCACCGTTGACGATATATATGCAAGCGTTAACTATCTGTTGGCACTTTCCCACGGCGTTGGTCAGAAGGACGATATCGACCACCTTGGCAACCGCCGTCTTAGAAGCGTGGGCGAGCTTCTTGTTAACCAGCTCCGCATAGGCTTCTCCCGTATGGACAAGATAGTTAAGGAAAAGATGACCACTCAAGAGGTGGATAAGGTTACACCTCAGAACCTTATTAACGTAAGACCTATCTCCAGTGCGATCAGGGACTTCTTCGGTTCCTCTCCCCTTTCCCAGTTTATGGACCAGACTAACCCTCTTGCTGAGCTTACTCACAAGCGCCGTCTGTCCGCACTGGGCCCCGGCGGTCTCTCCAGAGACCGTGCATCCTTCGAGGCAAGAGACGTACACTACACCCATTACGGCCGTATGTGTCCTATCGAGACCCCCGAAGGTCCTAACATAGGTCTTATCTCCTACCTTGCAACCTATGCCCGTGTAAGCAAGTTTGGCTTTATCGAGGCGCCCTACCGTGTTGTAGAAAACGGCAGGGTTACCGACGAGGTTCGCTACATCACCGCTGACGTAGAGGACGACTATATCGTTGCCAACGCTAACGAGCCTCTTGACGAAAACGGCTACTTTATAAATAAAAAGGTTGTTGCTCGCCACAGAGAAGAGATTATAGAAGCTGCCGTAGAGCAGGTTGATATGATGGACGTATCTCCCAAGATGCTCGTATCCGTAGCAACCGCTATGATCCCCTTCCTTGAAAACGACGACAACTCCCGTGCGCTGATGGGCTCCAACATGCAGAAGCAGGCTGTGCCTCTTATGATAACCGAGTCTCCTATAGTTGCAACGGGTATGGAATACAAGGCTGCCTGTGACAGCTGCGTTACCGTTATTTCCGACCGTGCAGGCTACGTTGAGTCCGTTACCGCTGACGAAATAGTTATCAGAGGCGAGGACGACTTTGCAAAGCCCTTTAAGCTTACTAAGTTTAAGCGCTCCAACCAGGGCACCTGCGTAAACCAGCGTCCTATAGTAAACAAGGGCGACAGGGTTGAAAAGGGTCAGGTTATAGCAGACGGTATGGCTACCTCCAACGGCGAGATTTCCCTTGGTAAGAACGTACTTATCGGCTTTATGACCTGGGAAGGCTACAACTACGAGGACGCCGTACTTATCAACGAAAGACTTGTTCGTGACGACGTTTACACGTCCATCCATATAGAAGAGTATTACTGTGAGTCCAGAGACACCAAGCTTGGTCCGGAAGAGATTACCAGAGATATTCCCAACCTTGGTGACGATGCCCTTAAGGATCTGGACGAAGAAGGTATCATCCGCATCGGCGCCGAGGTAAGAGCAGGCGACATCCTGGTTGGTAAGGTTACCCCCAAGGGTGAGACCGAGCTTACCGCAGAGGAAAGACTGCTTCGCGCAATCTTCGGCGAAAAGGCAAGAGAAGTAAGAGACACCTCTCTCCGTCTGCCCCACGGTGAAAGCGGCGTTGTAGTTGACGTTAAGACCTTCTCCCGTGACGATTGCGACGTACTCTCCCCCGGTGTTATCAAGGTGGTAAGAGTTTATATCGCACAAAAGCGTAAGATATCCGTAGGCGATAAGATGGCAGGCCGTCACGGTAACAAGGGTGTAGTATCCCGTATACTCCCCTCCGAGGATATGCCCTTCCTTCCCGACGGTACTCCTCTTGACATCGTGCTCAATCCTCTGGGCGTACCTTCCCGTATGAACATCGGTCAGGTGCTTGAGGTTCACTTGGGTATCGCCGCAAAGAAGCTGGGCTTTAAGGTAATGACCCCCGTATTTGACGGCGCAAACGAAAAAGATATAGAGCAGTGCCTGCTTCAGGCTAACTACGGTATGGTTACCGTTAAGGACCCCGCAACGGGCGAAGAAAAGCAGGTAGTAAACGGCAAGACCATCCTTTACGATGGCAGAACCGGCGTTCCCTTTGATAACCCCGTAACCGTTGGTTATATGTACTTCCTTAAGCTGCACCATCTTGTTGACGACAAGATCCACGCACGCTCTACCGGTCCCTACTCTCTCGTTACTCAGCAGCCCTTGGGCGGTAAGGCTCAGTTCGGCGGCCAGAGATTCGGCGAGATGGAGGTTTGGGCACTGGAGGCATACGGTGCGGCATACACCCTTCAGGAAATTCTTACCGTTAAGTCCGACGATATCAAGGGCCGTGTAAAGACCTACGAGGCTATCGTTAAGGGCGAAAACATTCCTACCCCCAGCGTTCCCGCATCCTTCAAGGTATTGGTTAAGGAGCTTCAGTCTCTCGGTCTTGACGTTCGTGTCCTTGATAAGACCGGCGACGAGATAACCCTTAAGGACTATGCAGACGACGAGGGTGAGGACGAAAAGAAGGTTTCCGCCGAGGAGCTTGGCGCAAACATTCTTGAGAATCCTGACGACGTAATTTACGATGACGAGCTTGGTGCTAACGACACCGACAGTGACTCTCTGCTCCCCTTCGGCGGCTTTTCCTCCGATGATAGCAGCGACGACGAAGAATAACAGAACAGGAGGATTTGTTAGTGGAAAACGTAGAATTTGATAGTATACAAATAGGTCTTGCGTCCCCTGAGATGATTCGCTCCTGGTCAAAAGGCGAGGTAAAAAAGCCTGAGACGATCAACTACCGCACCCTTAAGCCCGAGAAGGACGGCCTTTTCTGTGAAAAGATTTTTGGCCCCACCAAGGACTGGGAATGTAACTGCGGTAAATATAAAAGAGTACGCCACAAGGGCAAGGTGTGCGAAAAGTGCGGCGTTGAGATAACCACCAACAAGGTAAGACGTGAGCGTATGGGTCACGTTGAGCTTGCCGCTCCCGTTTCCCACATCTGGTACTTCAAGGCTATCCCTACGAGAATAGGTCTTATCCTTGATATATCTCCCAAGCCCCTTGAAAAGGTGCTTTACTTTGCCCAGTATATCGTGCTTGACCCCGGTGATACGCCTCTTGTTAAAAAGCAGATGCTCACCGATACCGAGTACAGAAACTTTTACGAGAAGTATGAAAACGACTTCCGTGTCGGTATGGGTGCAGAAGCTATTAAGGAGCTTTTGGCAGAGATAGACCTGGAGGAGCTTGCAGCTCAGCTTAAGGAGGAGCTTAAGGACGCCCAGGGCCAGCGTAAGCTGCGTCTTATCAAGCGTCTTGAGGTAGTAGAGGCGTTCCGTACCTCCGGTAACAGACCCGAGTGGATGATACTTGACGTACTGCCCGTAATCCCTCCCGAAATCCGTCCTATGGTTCAGCTGGACGGCGGCAGATTTGCTACCAGCGACCTTAACGACCTTTACAGACGTGTTATCAACAGAAACAACCGTCTTAAAAAACTTATCGAGCTTTCCGCTCCTGATATAATCATCCGTAACGAAAAGCGTATGCTTCAGGAAGCGGTTGACGCTCTTATCGACAACGGTCGCCGCGGCAGACCCGTTACGGGTCCCAGCAACCGTCCTCTTAAGTCCTTGTCCGAGATGCTCCGCGGTAAGCAGGGCCGTTTCAGACAGAACCTGCTTGGTAAGCGTGTTGACTACTCCGGCCGTTCCGTTATCGTTGTAGGCCCCGAGCTTAAGATTTATCAGTGCGGCCTGCCCAAGGAAATGGCTCTTGAGCTGTTTAAGCCCTTTGTAATCAAAACCCTTGTTGCCAGCGGCAAGGCAACTAACATAAAGGACGCAAAGAAGAAGGTTGAGCGTGCTACTCCCGAGGTTTGGGATGCTATCGAGCACGTAATTAAGGAACATCCCGTTCTTCTCAACCGTGCGCCCACCCTGCACAGGCTTTCTATACAGGCCTTCGAGCCCGTACTGGTTGAGGGCAGAGCTATTAAGCTCCATCCCCTGGTATGTACTGCGTTCAACGCACACTTCGACGGCGACCAGATGCCCGTGCACGTTCCCCTTTCTGCAGAGGCCCAGGCAGAGGCACGTTTCCTTATGCTCTCTGCAAACAACCTGCTTAAGCCCGTTAACGGTCACGCCGTTACCGTTCCCTCTCAGGACATGGTTCTCGGTTCCTACTACCTTACCATGGATAAAGAGGGCGAGCCCGGCGGACTCAGCGACACTGACCCCAGCGCAGGCAACTACCGCAATATGGAAGAAGCTCTTATGGCTTACGAAAACGGCTTGCTCGGTCTCCACGCCCAGATAAAGGTTCGTGTAGAGAAGGAGATAAACGGCAAGAAGGAAAGCGGTATAATCAAAGCAACCCTCGGCAGACTTATCTTCAACAGCTACATTCCTCAGGACCTTGGTTACGTGGACAGAAGCAAGGAAGAAAACAAGCTTGCCCTTGAGGTAGACTTCGTATGTAAAAACAGCGACCTGGCTGACATTATAGACCGTTGTATCAGGACCCACGGCAACGTGGTAACCTGCGAGATGCTGGATAAGATGAAGGCTAACGGCTTCAAGTATTCCACCCGCGGCGCTATCACCATCTCCGTTTACGATATGACCATACCTCCCAAGAAGCAGGAGCTTCTGGCTGAGGCAGAGAAGAAGGTTGACGTTATCACCGAGTTCTTCCGTGAAGGTATGCTCTCCGATGACGAAAGAAGCCGCCGTTCCGTAGCCGTTTGGGAAGAATGCACCAAGCAGGTTGCTACGGAGCTTCAGAAGAACCTTGACCGCTACAACCCTCTTAATATGATGGCTGTTTCCGGTGCGAGAGGCTCTATCAAGCAGATCAGACAGCTGGCAGGTATGCGTGGTCTGATGTTTGCGGCAACAGGTAAAACCATAGAAATGCCTATTAAGTCCAACTTCCGTGAAGGCATGACCATACTTGAGTACTTTACCGCTGCCAGAGGCGCCCGTAAGGGCCTAGCAGATACGGCGCTCCGTACGGCGGACTCCGGTTATCTTACCCGCCGTCTGGTTGACGTTGCTCAGGACGTTATCGTTCGTGAGCAGAACTGCGGCGACACCCGCGGTATGGTAGTACGCAAGATAGTTGATATAATGAGCGGCGGCAAGGAAGAGGTTATCGAGCCCTTTGCTGACCGTCTTGTTGGCAGATTCGCCATCGGCGATATCGTTGACCCCGCAACAGGCGAGGTAATCGTTGCCAACGATACTATGATAACCGAGCCTCAGGTTAAGGCTATCATAGATGCAGGTATAGAGGAGGCGCACGTTCGCTCCGCTATTAACTGTAAAGCAAAGCACGGTGTATGCGTACACTGCTACGGTGCTGACCTTGCCACGGGCAAGCCTGTCAGCATAGGCGAGTCCGTAGGTATTATTGCGGCTCAGTCCATCGGTGAACCCGGTACCCAGCTTACCATGCGTACCTTCCATAGCGGCGGTGTTGCAGGTAGCGATATTACCCAGGGTCTGCCCCGTGTTGAGGAGATCTTCGAGGCTCGTAAGCCCAAGGTTTCTGCTCTCCTGGCAGAGTTTGACGGCACTATCCGCATAGAGGATACCAAGAAGGGCCGTCAGGTTCATATGATAGACAAGGAAACGGGCGAGGAAAGGGTTGCACCCATTTCCCTCAAGACCAAGCTCGTCGTTGAGGACGGCGCTGAGGTTCGCCGCTGTCAGAAGCTTTCCGACGGTACCGAAACTCCTGCAGACATCCTCCGTATCAGCGGTCTTGTCGCCGTTTACGAGTACATCATTAAGGAAATCCAGCGTGTTTACCGCTTGCAGGCGGTTGAAATCAACGATAAGCATATAGAGATTATTGCCCGTCAGATGACCCGCAAGATGAGGATCGAGCAGGCAGGCAACACCGATATGCTTGTCGGCAGTGCCGTTGATGTTAACGAATTCCACGCAGCAAACGAGGAAATCAGAAGAAGGAACGCAGAGGGCGAAAGCGCTATACCTCTTATGGAGGCAGTAGGCAGTCCTATGCTCCTGGGTATTACCAAGGCTTCCCTTTCTACCGAGTCCTTCCTCTCCGCAGCCTCCTTCCAGGAAACCACCAAGGTTCTTACCGAGGCGGCTATCAAGGGCAAGCGTGACCCCCTCATCGGCCTTAAGGAGAACGTGCTTCTCGGTAAGCTCATCCCCGCAGGTACGGGTATGCGCCATTACAGAGGCCTGGACGTTAACATCGGCGAAACGGAAAGCTATAACGAAATGTTTGAGGGTGACCCCCTTAACGCAGTAGAGTAAGATGCATACGCCCCCGTTACGGGGGCTAGGCATAGATTAATTTTTGTAGGAAAGGAGGAAAATTAATGCCTACATTTAACCAGTTGGTTAGACACGGTAGACAGATGAGCACCTATAAGTCCAAGTCCCCCGCATTGCAGAAGGGCGTTAACCTTCTTAAGAAGAAGGCAACCGACCAACCTTCTCCTCAAAAGCGTGGCGTTTGCACTAAGGTAGCTATCAAGACACCTAAGAAGCCTAACTCCGCACAGAGAAAAATCGCAAGAGTTAGACTTACCAACGGTATGGAAGTAACTTCTTACATCCCCGGTATCGGTCACAATCTGCAGGAGCACTCTGTAGTTCTTATCAGAGGCGGCAGAGTTAAGGACCTCCCCGGTGTACGTTACCATATCGTTAGAGGTAAGCTCGATACTCAGGGCGTTGCTAACAGAAATCAGTCTCGTTCCAAGTACGGCGCTAAGAGACCTAAGAAGAAGTAAGCAAAGTCCGTTTTAAGCTATCGGAAAATTTGTTAGTTTGTGCTTTACAAGCGCAATATCATATATATAATATGGTTTTGCCTTTAGGAAGCCTTACGGATTTATTCCGAGTACCAATGATCTCATTTAATAATTATGAAGGAGGGAAGATCAGTGCCTAGAAGAGTGCATGGTTTTAAGAGAGACGTTTTACCCGACCCTATGTATGGTTCTAAGCTTGTAACCAAGCTCATCAACCAGATTATGTACGACGGTAAAAAGGGCGTTGCTCAGAAAATAGTTTATGATGCATTTGCAATGGTAGAAAGCAAGACCGGTGCCAATGCTCTTGAGCAGTTCCAGAAGGCTCTCGAAAATATAATGCCCAACCTTGAGGTAAAATCTGTCCGCAGAGGCGGTTCTAACTACCAGGTTCCTATGGAAGTTAGAGCTGAAAGACGCCAGACTCTCGGTCTCAGATGGCTTGTTACCTATTCCAGAGCCAGAAGTGACAGAAAGATGTTTGAACGCCTCGCTAACGAAATTATCGACGCTACCAACAATCTCGGCGGTGCGGTAAAGAAGAAGGACGATACTCATAGAATGGCAGAAGCAAACAAGGCGTTTGCACATTACAGATGGTAAAATAAAGCTGTCTAAAGATTTAACAGGAGAAATTTATGGCAAAATATCAGCTTGAAAATATGCGTAATATCGGTATAATGGCGCATATCGACGCAGGCAAAACAACGACTACAGAGCGTATACTTTACTATACAGGTAAAACCCACAAGCTTGGCGAATCTCACGAAGGTAGCGCTACCATGGACTGGATGGAACAGGAGAAGGAGCGTGGTATTACTATTACCTCCGCTGCTACCACCTGCTACTGGAAGGATCATCGTATCAACATCATTGACACCCCCGGCCACGTGGACTTCACGGCTGAGGTTGAGCGTTCCCTCAGAGTACTGGACGGCTCCGTTACGGTATTCTGTGCCAAGGGTGGTGTAGAGCCCCAGTCGGAAACAGTCTGGCATCAGGCTGATAAATATAAAGTACCGAGAATGGCTTATATCAACAAGATGGATATAACGGGTGCAAACTTCTACCGTGTTGTAGAGATGATGCACGAAAGGCTCCACGCAAATGCGGTGCCTATCCAGCTGCCTATCGGTGCTGAAAACGACTTCCAGGGGATTATAGACCTGCTTACCCTGCGTGCCTTCATTTACAGAAACAATGACGGCACCGACATTCTGGAAACGGATGTCCCCGCAGATATGCAGGACAAGGCCGAGGAATATCGCGGCAAGCTTCTTGAAAGCATTGCCGAGGTAGACGAGGAGCTCTTTGAGAAGTATCTCAACGAGGAAGAAATTTCTATCGAAGAGATGAAGCGTGCTATCCGTACGGCTACTATCGAAAATAAGATAGTTCCCGTTCTTTGCGGTACTTCCTACCGTAACAAGGGCGTACAGAAGCTGCTTGACGCGGTTGTAGACTATATGCCTTCCCCCCTTGATATAGCAAACATCAAGGGTGTTAACCCCGATACCGACGAGGAAGAAGAGCGTATTACAGGTCTTGACCAGCCTTTCTCCGCTTTGGCATTCAAAATCATGGCAGACCCCTATGGCAAGGTATGCTTTATCAGAGTATATTCCGGCTCAATCAAATCCGGTGCTACCGTTTACAACAGCGTAAAGGGCGGCAGAGAGCGTTTGGGCAGAATTATTATGATGCACGCCAACCATAGAGAGGACGTTGATGAAATCGGCGCAGGCGAAATCGCCGCAGTAGTTGGTCTTAAGAACACTACCACGGGCGACACTCTCTGCGATGATAAACACCCCGTTATACTGGAATCCATGGTATTCCCCGAGCCCGTTATCCGTGTTGCTATCGAGCCTAAGACCAAGGCAGGTCAGGAAAAGATGGGCATTGCCCTTTCCAGACTGGCTGAGGAGGACCCCACCTTCCGTACCTATACGGACGAGGAAACGGGTCAGACCATCATAGCAGGTATGGGTGAGCTCCACCTTGAAATCATCGTGGACAGGCTTATGAGAGAATTCCGTGTGGAAGCTAACGTGGGTAAGCCTCAGGTTTCTTACCGTGAGTCCATCCGCCGCAAGGGCGACGCAGACGAAAAGTTTGTACGCCAGAGCGGTGGTAAGGGTCAGTACGGTCACGTTAAGCTCACTCTTGAGCCTAACGAACCCGGTAAGGGCTTTGAGTTCCTTGATAAGACCGTTGGCGGCAGCATCCCCAAGGAATATATGGGCGCAGTACGCAGCGGTATCGAAAGCGCAATGCAGTCCGGCGTTCTTGCAGGCTACAACGTTGTTGACGTTATCGCAACGGTAACAGACGGCTCCTACCACGAGGTAGACTCCTCTGAAATGGCATTCAAGATTGCAGGCTCTATGGCGTTTAAGGCAGCTATGAAGCGTGCCGACCCCACCTTGACCGAGCCTATAATGAAGGTAGTTGTAATCACTCCCGACGAGTATATGGGCGACGTAATAGGCGACCTTAACTCCCGTCGCGGTGCAATTCAGGAGATAATGGCCCTTTCCGGCGCACAGCAGATCACTGCCCACGTGCCCCTTTCCGAAATGTTTGGCTATGCTACTGATATGCGTTCCAAGACCCAGGGCAGAGGCAACTATTCTATGGAGCCCAGCCACTATGCAGAGGTTCCTAAGTCCATTCTTGAGGCAATAGTTCAGGGTAAAAAATAAAAAACAGTAAAAAGCCTTGACATAAGGCAAAATTTGTTATACAATTATATTAATAACTTTTATATCTAACAGGAGGATATTTTAATGGCAAAGGCAAAATTTGAACGTTCCAAGCCCCATGTCAATATAGGCACTATCGGCCACGTTGACCACGGCAAAACTACTCTTACCGCTGCTATCACTAAGACTCTTTCTCTCGGTAACCAGAATATCGAGTTCCTGGCTTATGACCAGATCGATAACGCTCCCGAAGAAAAGGCAAGAGGTATTACAATTAATACCAGACACGTTGAATACGAAACCGCAAGCAGACACTATGCGCACGTTGACTGCCCCGGCCACGCTGACTATGTTAAAAACATGATCACCGGTGCTGCTCAGATGGACGGCGCTATCCTCGTTGTTGCTTCTACCGACGGTCCTATGCAGCAGACTCGTGAGCACATCCTTCTCGCTCGTCAGGTTGGCGTTCCCGCAATGTGCGTATATATGAACAAGACTGACCTCGTTGATGACGAAGAGCTTCTCGAGAT